>NZ_JAWIRU010000027.1:0-32689 GCF_036320025.1 Stenotrophomonas sp. SMYL86 | reverse complement strand
GGGGCGCGGCGGCGCCCCGCCCCCCGGCCCACCGGGTCTGGCCAGGGGGCGCCCCCCCCCCCCCCCCCACTACCGTTGTCCGAGGAAGCAACGCAGCATGCAGACATCCACCGAGCTTGCGCGGCCGATCGACCGCTATTTCGCCAGCTACTCCGACGACCACCGCAATCTGATCAACCAGCGCATCCACGTGGTGGCGGTGCCGGCGATCCTGTGGTCGGTGGTGGCCCTGCTGTGGTGCCTGCCGCCGCTGATCACCTGGTTCCAGTACGGCATCTGGTCGGCGTTCGCGATGTTCAGCGCCTGGTGCTTCTACAACAAGCTGTCGCGCCCGCTGGGCATCGGCATGCTCATCCAGTTCTTCGTATTCGGCTGCCTGTGCAGGCTGCTGGAGGCCGAGATCGGCCTGCACAACCTGTTCTGGCTGGCGGTGGGCGTATTCGTGGTGGCCTGGATCGCGCAGTTCATCGGTCACAAGTTCGAGGGCCGCAAGCCCAGCTTCCTGACCGACCTGACCTACCTGCTGATCGGCCCGGCCTGGGTGATGGCCAAGTTCTACCGCAAGCTCGACTGGCGCTACTGACCTGCCCGTGGCCGACGCTGCCCCTCGTTTCCTGAACGGGCAGATTCCGTCACCCGCACTCCACGACGGCCCTGCCAGCCTGCACCGGTGATCCGTTCCCCATCGCCCGCCCGTCGACGGCAGCCCCTGTGCGACAGGGCCTGCGGTCTCCCTGCGTCGGCGTAGGGTGTCCCCCGAGAGCAACCGGGGAGGGACCGCAGCAACGTGATGCTGCGCTGCAGAAAAAATGAATCAGCGGACGTTACATGCAATTGATCGCTGTTCGATGGGTTTCGGCGACATTTCGCAGCCTGTTATCCTCCCTGACCTGCTCGTGAATCATGGATTCCCTGCATGCTCCCCAGCCTGCCCCTGCTGCTGGCCCTGCCGTTCCTGATGGCAGCGGCTGTTGCGGCCTTCCCCCGTAGTTCGCGCTCGACTGCTGCCTGGCTGGCGGCGCTGGCGCCGTTGGGCGGACTGGCCATCCTCGGCTGGCTGACCCCGTCGGTGCTCGATGGCCAGGTGGTCCGCACCTTGGTGCCCTGGCTGCCGCAGATCGGTCTGGACTTCACCCTGCGCCTGGACGGGCTGGCCTGGATGTTCGCCGGGCTGGTGCTCGGCATCGGCGCGCTGGTGGTGCTGTATGCGCGCTACTACCTGAGCCAGCAGGACAACGCCCACCGCTTCTACTGCTACCTGCTGCTGTTCATGGGCGCCATGCTGGGCATGGTGCTGTCGGGCAACCTGCTGTTGCTGATGATCTTCTGGGAAATGACCAGCATCAGCTCGTTCCTGCTGATCGGCTTCTGGTCGCACCGCCAGGACGCCCGCGAAGGCGCACGCATGGCGCTGGTGATCACCGGCGGCGGTGGCCTGGCCCTGCTCGGTGGCGTGCTGCTGATCGGCCGCATCGTCGGCAGCTTCGACCTGGACGTGGTGCTGGCCGCCGGCGAGCAGATCCGCGCCAGCGCGCTTTACCCGTATGCCCTGTTCCTGGTGCTGGCCGGCATCTTCACCAAGAGCGCGCAGTTCCCGTTCCACTTCTGGCTGCCGCACGCAATGGCGGCGCCGACCCCGGTCTCGGCCTACCTGCACTCGGCCACCATGGTGAAGGCCGGCGTGTTCCTGCTGGCGCGGCTGCACCCGGCGCTGGCCGGCAGCGACCTGTTCTTCTATACGGTCAGCGGCATCGGCGCACTGACCCTGCTGATCGGCGCCTGGAATGCGATCTTCCAGCACGACCTGAAAGGCCTGCTGGCGTACTCGACGATCTCGCACCTGGGCCTGATCACCCTGCTGTTCGGGCTGTCCACGCCGATGGCGGTGGTGGCCGGCGTGTTCCACATCCTCAACCACGCCACCTTCAAGGCCTCGCTGTTCATGGCCGCCGGCATCATCGACCACGAAACCGGCACCCGCGACATGCGCAAGCTGGGTGGCCTGCGCAAACTGATGCCATTCACCAGCGCGCTGGCGATCATCGCCTCGCTGGCGATGGCCGGCATCCCGTTGCTCAACGGCTTCCTGTCCAAGGAAATGCTGTTCGCCGAAGCGCTGACCGCCGGTGGCGGCCCGGGCGCGATGCGCACGGCCGTATCGATCGCGGCGCTGCTGGCCGGTGTGTTCGGCGTGGCCTACAGCCTGCGCTTCGTGCACGACACCTTCTTCGGCCCCGGCCCGCACGACCTCGACCGCGTGCCGCATGAGCCGCCGCGCTGGATGAAGGTGCCGGTGGAACTGCTGGTGGTGATCTGCGTGGCGGTGGGCATCGCCCCGGCACTGACCGTGGCGCCAGTGCTGCATGCCGCTGCGGCCTCGATCCTCGGCAACGCCATGCCCGCGTACAGCCTGGCCGTATGGCACGGCTTCAACCTGCCGCTGGCGATGAGCGCGATCGGCGTGGTCGGTGGCGTGGCGCTGTACTTTGGCCTGCGCAAGCTGATCAACCTGCACGGGGTGGAAACCCGCACCACCGGCCGCAACGTGTTCCATGCGCAGCTGGATGCCCTTTCCGCGCTGGCCATGCGCCTGACCAACGGCATCGCCAATGGCAGCCTGCAGCGCATGCTGCTGGGCCTGGTGCTGGTGGCGATCGCGGTCGCCGCCGCGCCGTTCGTGGCCAACCCGGCCTCGCCGAACTGGACCGCGCCGCAGCCGATCCCGCTGCTGGGCTGGGTGCTGTGGCTGGTGATGATGGCCTGCGCCGTTGCCACCCTCCGTGTCTACAAGCAGCGCCTGCTGGCGGTGCTGCTGGTCGGCGGCGTCGGCCTGATGGTGGCGCTGACCTTCGTGTTCCTGTCCGCACCGGACCTGGCGCTGACCCAGCTGCTGGTGGAGATGGTGACCCTGGTGCTGATGCTGCTGGGCATGAACTACCTGCCCGCGCAGTCCGGGCCGGAGCGGCCGCGCTGGCGCAAGCGCCGCGATGCGGTGATCGCGATCATCGCCGGCGCCGGCCTGGGTGCGCTGGCCTATTCGGCGATGACGCTCCCCCCGAACACCATGGCCGGCGAGCTGCTCGCCCGTGCCCTGCCCGAGGCCTACGGCCAGAATGTGGTCAACGTGATCCTGGTCGACTTCCGCGGCTTCGATACCTTCGGCGAGATCACCGTGTTCGGCATCGCCGCACTGGTGGTGCATGCGCTGCTGCGTCGCACGCGGATGGCGCCGGAGCAGATCATGCCCGGCCCGCCGATCAAGCTGCCGGTGCCGGCCGACCTGGCGCAGATCATGTTCCCGCTGACGCTTACCGTATCGATCTTCCTGTTCCTGCGCGGCCACAACGCGCCGGGCGGTGGCTTCATCGCCGGCCTGGTGCTGGCGGTGCCGCTGCTGATCCAGTACGTGATCCAGGGCACCGCGTCGGTGGAGTCGCGCTTCGGCTTCGACTACATCCGCTGCATCGGCATGGGCCTGTTGATCGCCCTGCTCAGCGGCAGCGCGTCGATGCTGTTCGGCGTGCCGTTCCTGACCAGCGGCCACCTCGACCTGCACCTGCCGCTGATCGGCGACGTGCCGCTGGCGAGTGCGATCGGCTTCGACATCGGCGTCTATCTGGTGGTGTTCGGTGGCGCCATGCTGATGCTGTCGATGATGGGCACGATCAAGCCGTCGCGTACCCGCACTGCCCGCAAGGGTGAGATCGACCTGCAACGCCGTTCGGCACGCACCGGGGAGATGCACTGATGGAACTGGCCCTGGCTACCGCGATCGGCGTACTGACCGCCATCGGCATCTACCTGCTGCTGCGTGCGCGCAGCTTCGATGTGATCCTCGGCATGACCTTCCTGTCCTACGCCACCAACCTGCTGATCTTCGCCGGTGGCCGCGTGGTGCTGGGCAAGGCACCGGTGCTGCAGGAAGGCGTGGACAGTCACCTGGGCAACTACACCGACCCGCTGCCGCAGGCGCTGGTGCTGACCGCGATCGTGATCGCCTTCGCGATGACCGCGGTCAGCATCGTGCTGGCCATGCGCAGCCGCAGCGACAACCACAGCGACCATGTGGACGCCCACGAGCCCGACGACGACCTGCAGGATGAGAGCGTGCTGCCGCGCCAGGGCGAGGACCGCGCATGAACCACCTGGTGATCCTGCCGATCCTGATTCCCCTGCTCGGCGCCGCGCTGTCGCTGTTCGTCGAACACCGCCGCTATGGCCCCAAGGTGCAGCGCGCGGTAGCGTGGACCTCGCTGTCGGCGCTGGCGCTGGCGGTGGGCCTGCTGTTCGCCACCACCGCCAGCGGTGACATCAACGTCTACCTGCTCGGCGACTGGCCGTCGCGCCTGGGCATCGCGCTGGTGGCCGACCGGCTGTCGGCGTGGATGCTGCTGACCACCCTGCTGCTGGCCATTCCCTGCTTGCTGCATGCCTGCTCGGGCTGGGACCGCCGCGCGCCGCACTTCCATGCACTGTTCCAGTTCCAGCTGGTCGGCCTGAATGGCGCATTCCTGACCGGCGACATCTTCAACCTGTTCGTGTTCTTCGAGGTGATGCTGATCGCCTCCTACGGCCTGCTGCTCAGCGGTGGCCGTGGCCTGCGCATGCGCATCGGCCTGCACTACGTGGTGTTCAACGTCACCGCCTCGACCCTGTTCCTGATCGCACTGGGCCTGCTGTACGCCTCGCTGGGTTCATTGAACATGGCCGAGCTGTCGCAGCGCATCGCCGAGGTGCCACCGGCGCAACTGACGCTGGTAAAGGCCACGATGGGCCTGTTGCTGCTGGTGTTCTGCGCCAAGGCTGCACTGATGCCGCTGTACCTGTGGCTGCCGGAAGCCTATTCGCGCGCACCGGCCGCCGTGGCCGCCCTGTTCGCGATCATGACCAAGGTCGGCCTGTACTCGGTGCTGCGCATCCAGATGCTGTGGTTCGGCGACGACGCGGGCGCGATGGCCGGCTACGGCCGCGACTGGCTGCTGTGGGCCGGCGTGGCAACGCTGGTGCTGGGTGGCCTCGGTGCGCTGGCCGCGACGCGCCTGCGCGTGCTGATCTCGTATCTGGTGATCGTCTCGGCAGCCACGCTGTTCATCGCCTTCTCGGTAGGCACGCCGCAGGTGCTGTCCGCCGGCCTGTACTACCTGCCACACAGCAGCTTCGTCGCCGCCGCACTGTTCCTGATTGCCGACCTGATCCGCCGCCGCCGCGGTGGCGCCAGCGACCGCAAGGAAGTGGTCGCGCCGATGCCGGGCAAGGAAACGCCGGCGGTGCTGTTCCTGATCGGCGCGGTATCGGTGGCCGGCCTGCCGCCGCTCTCCGGCTTCCTGGCCAAGGCCGCCCTGCTGGCCGGCATGCCGGCGCAGTACACCGGCCCGGTCTGGACCGCGGTGCTGGTCAGCAGCCTGCTGGTGATCATGGGCCTGACCCGCGGCGGCATCCGCCTGTTCTGGCGCGTGCCGCCGGTCGAGGCCGATGCACCGAAGCCGCGCAAGGCACGCCTGCGCCGGGTCGAGCTGTACGCGGCCTGCATCCTGCTGGCCTACGGCATCGGCATGACCCTGGCCGCCGCGCCACTGATGCGCTACACCGACGCCACCGCCGCACAGCTGCTGCACCCCAGCGAGTACGTGCAGCAGTTGCGCGCGACCACGCCGGAGATCCGCCAGCCATGACCGCCCAGCGTTCCCTGTTCCGCCGCATCATTCCCTCGCCGATGCTCAGCATCATGGTGGTGGCGTTCTGGCTGCTGATGTCCGACAGCTTCACCCTCGGCCAGTTCGTGCTGGGGCTGGTGCTGGGCGTGGTGGTGCCGCTGTTCGCCGCGCGCCTGGACCGCGAGTTCGCCCGCATCGGTACCCTGCGCCCGCTGCCCAAGCTGCTGTGCGTGACCCTGTGGGACATCCTGATGTCCAACATCCGCGTCGCCGTGCAGGTGCTGGGCCCGGAGAAGAACATCCATCCGGGCTTCATCTGGCTGCCGCTGGACATCGCCAACATCCACGGCATCGCCGCGCTGACCAGCATGATCACGCTGACCCCGGGCACGGTCTCGGCCGCGCTCAGTGACGACCGCAAGTTCCTGCTGGTGCACGTGCTGCACCTGGAGGACCCGCAGGACCTGATCGATACGATCAAGCGCCGTTACGAGGCGCCGTTGATGGAGATCTTCCCATGACCGGTTTTGAAGTCATCCAGACCACCCTGGTGGTGTGCATGCACGTGGTCGGCCTGGCCATGCTGCTGGCCACCTGGCGCCTGCTGCGCGGGCCGACCGTGCCCGACCGCATCCTCGCGCTGGACACGCTGTCGGTGACCGCGATCGCCGAGCTGATGCTGTTCGGCATGTACCTCAACTCGCCGATCTACTTCGAGGCGGCGCTGATCATCGCCATGCTCGGCTTCGGCAGCACCGTGGTGCTGAGCAAGTTCGTGCTGCGCCGGGACATCGTCGAATGATCACCGCGATCCAGATCGGCCTGTCGATCCTGCTGCTGTTCGGCTGCTTCTTCATCCTGGTCGGTGCATTGGGCCTGGTGAAGCTGTCCACGTTCTTCAAGCGGCTGCACGCACCGACCAAGGCCAGCACGCTGGGCGTGGGCTGCGTGCTGGTGTGCTCGGTGTGCTACCACATCTTTCTCGGCCAGGACCCGCAGCCGCGCGAGCTGCTGATCACCGTGTTCCTGTTCATCACCGCACCGATCAGCGCGCACATGATGGCCAAGGCCGCGCTGTCGCTGCTGATGGAAACCCGCCCCAGCCTGCCCGGCAACGAGCCGGCTGCTGAAGAGCAGCTGCCGCCGCCGGAACCGGTGCGGGAAGAAGAAACCACGCAGAACCGGTGAATCCGGTAGAGGCCGACCTTGGTCGGCGCTTTGTTTCCCTGAGTGCCAACCAAGGTTGGCACCCACCGGGTGATCGGTGGTGGGTGCCGACCGTTGGTCGGCACGGAACCAACCACATCCACGCATGGCGTGGATCTACCGACTGCAATGCCCGGTAGAGGCCGACCTTGGTCGGCGCTTTGTTTCCCTGAGTGCCAACCAAGGTTGGCAGCTACCGGATCATCGGTGGGTGGACCGGTGGGTGCCGACCGTTGGTCGGCACGGAGCCAACCGCATCCACGCGTGGCGTGGATCTACCGACTGCAATGCCCGGTAGAGGCCGACCTTGGTCGGCGCTTTGTTTCCCTGAGTGCCAACCAAGGTTGGCAGCTACCGCATCATCGGTGGGTGGACCGGTGGGTGCCGACCGTTGGTCAGCACGGAACCAACCACATCCACGCATGGCGTGGATCTACCGACTGCAATGCCCGGTAGAGGCCGACCTTGGTCGGCGCTCTGTTTCCCCGAGTGCCAACCAAGGTTGGCAGCTACCGCATCATCGGTGGGTGGACCGGTGGGTGCCGACCTTGGTCGGCACGGAACTAACCGCATCCACGCAGAGCGTGGATCTACAACGCCGGTGCGCCCACCAGCAGCAGCTCCAGCACGAACCAGCCCGCGAACGCGACCAGCAGGATCGCGCCTTCGCCGCGGCTGATCTTCAGGTCGCCGCGCAGCATGGGGTACAGCACCAGTGCGAAGGCCAGCAGCGCCGGCAATTCCAGGCGCACGAACGAGGCCGGCAGCGCCAGCGGCTGCAGTACGGCCATCGCACCAATCACCAGCAACAGGTTGACCACGCTGGAACCCAGCACGTGGCCCAGCACCATGTCGCCATGACCACGGCGTGCGGCAGCAATCGCGGTTGCCACCTCCGGCAGCGCGGTACCGATCGCGACCGGCAACAGACCGACCAGTAGCGGTGTCCAACCCAGTGCAGTACCGAAGTCCGCTGCGCCCCCCACCACCAGGCGTGCGCCCCAGTACAGGGCCAGCGCGGCGATCAGCACCCGCAGTACATTCAACGGCAGGCTGGTTCGGCTCAGTGCGGACTCGGCGATGGCTGCCTGCACCTCCGCACTCTCGCTGCGACCACGGCGCAGCAGCAGCACCTGCACCACGATGAAGCCGGCCAGCAGCACGCCGCCCTCCCAGCGTGCCAGGCCACCATCAAGACCGAACAGGATCAGCAGCACGCCGGCCGCCAGCAGCGACCACCACAGCACCGTCTGCAGGCGCGCGCGCAGCAGCAGTGGCGCAGCCATGGCCGCCACGGCCAGGGTCAGGCCCAGGTTGACGATGCTGCTGCCCACCGCGTTGCCCAGCGCCAGCTCCGGCTGACCGACCGCCAGCGCGCGCGCGTTGACCGCCAGTTCCGGCAGCGAAGTGGTCACGCCGAGCAGCAACAGACCAGCCGTGAACGGACTGGCCCCGAAGCGTTGCGCCAAGCCGGACACGGCCTTGACGATGGAGTCCCCGCCCAGCGCCAGCAGCAGCAGGCCGAGCAGGAACCAGGCAATGGCAATGGCGATCATCGAGCACTCCCCCTGCGGTCGTGGCGCGATTCTACGCTGGCCCCGCGCGCATGGCTGGGCCGTGGATCAAGGATCAGCCACAGCCTTCCACATAATCGACCTGCGGGGTCTGCCCGACCCTCCACGCACCGACCCGGCCGTCCGCACCGAGTGCGAAATCGATCACCGCCCCACCCTCCTGCGCCGGACGCACGCGCAGGTGCTGGGCCTTCTCGTCGTACTTGTCGGGGCCGACGTCAGCGCGCTCGGGGTAAAGCACCTGCAGCTCACCCAGGGTCATGCCGACCTTGCCGCCACCTGGTGCGGTGATGGCTGCGCTGCGCACGTCGTAGCGCACCAGCTTGCGGCCTTCGATCATCAGGCGGGGGTCTTCGGCATTCTGCGGTCGCAGGAAATAGCAGCCATCGTTGCTGTCGTCGGCCGGCAGCGGTTTGCCACTGGCATCGGTGCCCAGCCCCTGCAACGGCGCGCCGAAGCCACTGCGGACCTCAGCGATGCCGGCACCCAGCTTCGCGCCGGCGAAGCCCTCCAGGTGCGCGGGACTGTCCTCGCGGCGGTCATTGGCTGGACGGGCTGCCAGATCAGGATCCGTCGACTGCGCGGGCCCGGTCGCCGAGGCGGTTTCGGCCGGGGTATCGCTGCCGCTGCCGGCCACCCCCTGTTTGTCCTGGCCGCCGCAGGCGGTGAGCGAAAGGAGCAACAGACCAGCAAGCGGAAGGTGCTTCATCGGTGCGGTTCCCTGGCACGAAGGTGGCTGCACGCTAGCCCATCCTGTGTGCAGGCGCTGCATTGTCATCGCGGTTTCATCGCCTTCGTTCAGGCTCGGCGAGCACCGATCTGGCCGTCCCTTCCATGCAACCGCGCAAGACCGATCTCGCCCGAACCGCGCTGCAGGCCCACCGCGCGCCGCTGGACATGCGCCAGCGACGGCTGCTGATCCTGTGCGACGGCCAGCGCACCATTGCCGACCTGACCGGCCTGCTCGGCCAGGACGCACCTGCGATGGTCATCCAGCTTGTGCAGGCGGGGTACCTGAGCACTGGCGTCCCAGCACCGTCGCCCGCAACCGCTGTAGCGCCGGTGCCCACACCACCGGCAGGCGCACCTGCAGCGCTTGCTGCATCCGCGGTCGAACGCCGCCGCTCGCTGGTGGCCGCGCGCATCTATGTGTTGGGCATCCTGGAGATGCAGCGCCACCCGCAGGCGGCAGCACTGTTCCGCGACCTGCAGCAGGCGCGTGCGGAAGACGAGGTGCTGCAGCGGCTGCAGTCGGCGATGCAGATGCTGCCCGGGCTGACCTCGGACGGCTATTGCCAGCGCGTACGCCAGCGCCTGTTGGAAGCGCTGCCGCTGGAGCACTGCGACGCGTTCGTCGAGGCCGCCTGAAGAAAAAGGGGACGGAGGGGATTAAGTCGTTTCGAACACAGGTGTGCTGTTTGCGACTTAATCCCCTCCGTCCCCTTTTCCGGATCAGCGGAAGTTGTTGCGCAGGCCGTTCCAGCACTGCTGGTAATCGCCCTGGCGATGGCCGGCGGCCAGCGCCTGTGCGGTCGGGCGGATCACCGCGCGGGTCTCGAACATGAAAGCCATCGTGTCCTTGATCACATCGGCCTTGGACAGGTCCGCATTGGAGGCCTTGTCGAAGGTCGGCGCGTCCGGGCCGTGGCCGCTCATGCAGTTGTGCAGCGATGCGCCACCCGGCACGAAGCCTTCGGCCTTGGCATCGTAGGCGCCATGCACCAGGCCCATGAACTCGCTGGCGATGTTGCGATGGAACCACGGCGGACGGAACGTGTTCTGCGCCACCAGCCAGCGTGGCGGGAAGATCGCGAAGTCCATGTTGCTGGTGCCAGGCGTGTCGCTGGGCGAATGCAGCACCAGGAAGATCGACGGATCCGGGTGGTCGTAGCTGATCGAACCGATGGTGTTGAAGCGGCGCAGGTCGTAGCGGTACGGCGCGTAATTGCCATGCCAGGCCACCACGTCCAGCGGCGAATGGTCGATCGGCGCACGCCACAGGCGGCCCTCGAACTTGGCGATCAGTTCGAAATCACCGTCGACATCCTCGAACGCCGCGTGCGGGGTTTCGAAGTCGCGCGGGTTGGCCAGGCCGTTGGACCCGATCGGACCGAGGTCCGGCAGTTTCAGCAGCGCGCCGTAGTTCTCGCAGATGTAGCCACGGCTCGGGCCATCGGGCAGTTCGACGCGGAAGCGCACGCCACGCGGAATCACCGCGATCTGCTGCGGCTCGATCTCGATCACGCCCAGCTCGGTCAGCAGGCGCAGCGCGCCCAGCTGCGGCACGATCAGCAGTTCACCATCGGCATCGTAGAAGTAGCGGCCGACCATGTCGCGGTTGGCGGCATAGAGGTGGATGCCCACGCCGGCATGCGCGTCGGGCGAGCCGTTGCCACCCATCGTGTACAGGCCTTCGACAAAGTCGGTCGGCAATTCCGGCAGCGGCAGCGGGCTCCAGCGCAGCTGGTTCGGCGAGGCCGGCTGTGCGCCGAAATCACACTGCAACCGCGACTGCGCGAACGGGGTGAACTCGCCATGGGTCACCGCCGGGCGGATCCGGTACAGCCAACTGCGGCGGTTGCTGCCGCGCGGCGCGGTGAAGGCGGTGCCGGTCAGCTGTTCGGCGTACAGGCCGTGGGCCACCTTCTGTGGCGAGTTCTGCCCGACCGGCAGCGCGCCGGCGACGGCCTCGGTGGCGAATTCGTTGCCGAAACCGGACTGGTAGCCGCGGGCGGAGATGGCGGTGGACATGGAAACTCCAGAGATTGCCGGCCAGCGGCCGGCACTACCATTCGGACAGGCAATGTCGGCGGGAGGCCGACATTGCCTGCAGACCTTACAGCACGCCGCGGCGGATCTGGTCGCGCTCGATGCTTTCGAACAGCGCAGTGAAGTTGCCTTCGCCGAAGCCTTCGTTGCCCTTGCGCTGGATGATCTCGAAGAAGATCGGGCCGATGCAGTTCTGGGTGAAGATCTGCAGCAGCTTGCGCTGGTGGGTTTCCGGATCGGCATCGATCAGGATCTTGTTCTTGGCCAGGCGCGCCACGTCTTCACCGTGGTTCGGCACGCGCTGGTCGATCACGTCGAAGTAGGTCTCCGGCGTGTCGAGGAAATCCACGCCCTGCGCGCGCATCGCTTCGACGGTCTCGTAGATGTTCTCGGTGAAGCAGGCGATGTGCTGGATGCCCTCGCCCTTGTACGCGTCCAGGTACTCGTTGATCTGGCTCTTCGGGTCGGACGATTCATTCAGCGGAATGCGCACGATGCCGTCCGGCGCGGTCATCGCCTTGGACACCAGGCCGGTCTTCAGGCCCTTGATGTCGAAGTAGCGGATCTCGCGGAAGTTGAACAGGCGCTCGTAGTAGTCCGACCACTGCTGCATGTTGCCGAAGTACAGGTTGTGGGTCAGGTGGTCGATGAAGGTCAGGCCGAAGCCCACCGGGTGCAGGTCGGCACCGGCAATCGGCTCGTAATCGCCATCGAAGATGCTGCCGGCGCTGCCATAGCGATCGACCAGGTACAGCATGCAGTCGCCGATGCCCTTGATGACCGGCGCGCTGACCGCCTTGCTGTCCGGCTTGAAGGCGATGGCTTCGGCGCCGTTGCCCAGCGCGGTCTGGTAGACCTCCTGGCCCGGCTTCTTGAAGCGGATGGCGAAGCCGCAGGCGCACGGGCCGTGCTTTTCGGCGAAGTCCGAGGCGAACGAATCCGGGTCTTCATTGACCAGGAAGTTGACGTCGCCCTGGCGATAGACGGTAATCGGACGCTGCTTGTGCTTGAGCACCGCGCTGAAGCCCATCTTCCGGAAGTACTCGTGCAGCTCCTGGCCACGGCCGGCCGGGGCGGCGAATTCGACGAACTCGAAGCCGTCGATGCCCATCGGGTTCTCGAAGGTGGTGACCTGCATGCCGGGGTTGGGGTGCGAGGCGGTCGGGACTGCGGTATTCATGGCGTGGCTCCGAATCGGTACCGCATCGGTACAAACCAGGTGCGGGCAGGTAGGGACCCGGCGAGAATGCAGGGTCTGGACCTACCCCTTATAGTTACACTTGAAACCACCAGCAAGGTGCACCGCAACATGAGCCCCGCCGATCCCGTTTCGACCCGCCTGCGTTCCTCGCACGTCCTGCTCGACCTGGAACAGTTCCTGCCGTACCGGCTGAGCGTGCTGTCCAACCGGGTCAGCGGCAACATCGCCAAGCTATACGGCGATCGTTACGGTCTGGCGATCCCCGAGTGGCGGGTGATCACCATCCTGGCGCTGTACCCGGGCTCCTCGGCCAGCGAGGTCTCCGACCGCACGGCAATGGACAAGGTGGCGGTCAGCCGCGCCGTGGCCCGCCTGCTGGAGCGCGGCTTCATCAAGCGCGAGACCCACGGCGACGACCGCCGCCGCTCGGTGCTGGCGCTGTCGGCGGCCGGCTTCGAGGTCTACGAGACCATCGCGCCGATGGTGATCGAGATCACCCGCAAACTGATGTCGGTGCTGAGCGAAGAGGAAGAGCAGGTGCTGGAAAAACTGATCCTCCGCCTGGCCGGCGAAGGCCTGGAGCGGATGGGCGAAGGGGTCTGAAAGAAAAAAGGGGACGGAGGGGATTAAGCCGCAATCGGCACATATGTGCGTGATACGACTTAATCCCCTCCGTCCCCTTTTTTCAGCTCAGATGCTTGCGCCGCGCATGGATCCACGGCACCGCCAGCGCAGCGATGGCACCGCCGGCGAAGCCCAGCGATGCGGCAACCGTGGCTGCTTCAACCGCGCCCGGCAGCGCCAGCGCGGCAGCCACCAGCAGCAGCGACGGCAGGCCGACGAAGGTGCCCAGGAAGAAGTGCCAACGCGGTGACCAGGTGTTGAGTTGCAGCAGGCTGACCGGCTGCCAGGCGTCGGATGCGGTGTCTTCGGCGATTTTCGCCACGACCTTGCCCAGGTCCACCTCCGGCACCGCACGCCCCTGCCGTGCAGTCGCCAGCAGTTCGGCCACCGCCTCCACCGGCGGGAAACTGGACGGCCACGCGACCGGTGCCGGCACGCCGTAGGCGGTCAGCAGCGGCACGCTCAGCCACGGCGCCACCAGCGGGCGCATGCGGCGGCGGCCATGCACGCACCAGATCTGCGGCTGGCCGTGCGCGGTGACACTGTACAGCGCCAGTTCGTTGGCCGGTGGATAGCCGAGCATGGTCACCCGCGCGGCCAGGCTGTCCTGGCCCATCGCGCGCAGGAAGCCAGGACGGCTGCGCCCTTCCTGCATCCACGCCAGACCGAGTGCACCCACCAGATAGGCCTCGGCCACGTCCTTGCTGCCGGCGGTGGCGCGCTCGTCGCTGGCCAGGTACCAGGCCAGCGACTTTGGTTCAGAGACGTCCTCCAGGCCCCAGCGGCTGTCGTCACCCAGCACGTGGCGCACCGGCAGGCGCGCCGACGCGGTTTCACCACGTTCGCCCGGCTGCAGGAACGGCAGCACGCCCTGGATGAACGTGGACAGTTCGATCGCACGCACGCCATGGCCCTGCCATTCCGGCGGCAGCAGCCCGGCCAGCTGGCCGTCGGCGGCCAATGCATCGAGCCGTGATTTCTGCTCGACCAGTTTCTGCACCGCCCCCTTCAGCACCACGTTGTCGGGCAGCGCGATCTGCGGCAGGCGGTGACGCGGCGGTGCCAGTTCAACGGTGTCCTCGCCGGTACCGGCGTCATCCAGCAACGCCTCCTGCGGCGGCAGGGTCACGCCCTCGCCTGCCCCAGCCTCGGCCAGGTCGCTGGCAGGTTCGGGCAGTCGTTCGGCGTGGTCGCTGTGCATGGGCGTTCCGGAAGGTTGCATCGACGGGATGTCGACTGAGGTCCTTGCCGGTAACGGCGTACGTGCGGTGAAGTTGAGACGCCGATTCAGAGAGTGTGACGGCGCGCGCAATCGACCCACTTCATGCGTGGATGTGCCTCAGTGCCGACCAACGGTCGGCACCCACCGGGGGTGGCGGTCAGCCGTCGGCATCCACCGAAGCGGCCGGCCAGCGGCCGGCACTACCCTATTCCGGTTTGTCAGGTGCCCACTGCTTGAGGAACGCGGTCACGCGCGCGGGCTGGAAGGCTTCGCCCTTGCGCAGCTCGCCGGTCGCCTGCGACACCAGCAGTCCGCCATCGGCATCGAGTACCAGCAGGTACGGGTAGTCGCGTTCCATCATCGGGAACTGGGCGAAGAAAGCGGTGTTGGGCTGTTCGTCGCTGGCGTTGACCTTCACCCACACGTAGTGGGCATCGCGGAAGCGGCGCAGGTCGCCGTTGCCTTCCACCACCTCGTCCAGCGCCCGGCAGCGCTCACAGGCGGCGTTGCCGACCTCGAGCAGGATGCGCTTCTTGCCGCGCTGGGCTTCCACCTTGGCGGTGGCCAGATCGTCGGCGGGGTTGCGGGCCGGATCGAACTGCGCGCCGAGCCCTGCGATGGCGGCGATGTCCGCCGCCACCGGGGTGTTGCCCGAGGCCACCGGTTCGCTGGGGTCAGCGACCGGTGGCTCGGTGGGTCGGGTATCCAGAGGCTGCGTAGGCTCGGCGGCTGCAGGCGGTTGCGGTTGGGAACAGGCGCCGATCAGCGCCACACAGACCACCACCACTGCACCACCGAGCTTGCTGCGCATGCCTACTACCCTCTCATCATCATTTGACACCGTGCATCAGCTTGTTGATCAGCGGGGCGACCAGGAACAGCACCACGCCGGAGCCGATCAGGGCCCAGAACCCGAAGGTATACCCCTTCAGGGCCGACTCGACCGTCATGCCGCCTTCACCACTGACCACGCCAGCGAAGATGCCCGACAGGTTGTTGCCGATGCCGGTGGACAGGAACCAGCCACCCATGCCGAAGCCGACCAGGCGCACCGGGGCCAGCTTGGTCACCATCGACAGGCCGATCGGCGACAGGCACAGCTCACCCACCGACTGGATGACGTAGACCATGAACAGGGTCCAGAACGGGATCTTGCCGTCCACGACCATCTGCGACAGGGCGAACATCAGCAGCGCGAAGGCGGCGCCGTTGAACAGCAGGCCCAGGCCGAACTTGCGCGGAATGGACGGGTTGGCGCGGCCCATGGCCACCCAGATCCAGGCGATGATCGGCGCCAGGGTGATGATGGCCACCGAGTTGACCGACTGGAACCACGCGGTCGGGAACGTCCAGTCACCGAACTGGCGGTTGACGATGTTCTCGGCCAGGAAGGTGAACGAGCTGCCGGCCTGTTCGAAGAACATCCAGAACATCACATTGAAGGCGAAGATGATCAGCATCGCGATCACGCGGTCGCGCTGCACCTTGCCTTCGCGGATGCCCTCGACCAGCAGCAGGATGGCCAGCGCGGTGAACATCGCGCCCAGGATCCAGGCCAGTGCGGTGGCGCCGGTGGCCAGCAGGAAGTAGGCGACCGGGATGGCGACCACGGCACCGGCCAGCACCATGATGATGCGGCCGAAGCCTTCAGCGCCGGCCGGCGGTGCACCGATGCCCTTCAGGCCGGCGCGACCGATGTAGAACCACACCAGCGAGATCAGCATGCCCACGCCCGAGGCGATGAACACGACCTTGTAGGACGGCATCGCGTCGGTACCGAAGACCTTGCGGGCCAGGTACTCGGTCAGCACCGGGGCGATCATCGCGCCGATGTTGATGCCCATGTAGAAGATGGTGAAGCCCGAGTCGCGGCGCTCATCCTTCAGGCCGTACAGCTTGCCGACCATGGTCGAGATGTTGGGCTTGAACAGGCCGTTGCCGACGATGATCGTGGCCAGGCCGAGCTTGAAGATGTGCTCCTGCGGCAGCGAGATCATGAACAGGCCGGCGGCCATGATGATCGCGCCGGTCAGGATCGATCGCTGGTAACCCAGTACCCGGTCGGCCACGTAGCCACCGAAGATCGCTGCGGCATACACCAGGGCCAGGTAGGCGCCGTAGATGCGGCTGGCGTCGCCTTCACCGGCAGCGCTGCCGTTGTAGAACTGGGCGACGATGTACAGCACCAAGGCCCAGCGGATGCCGTAGAACGCAAAGCGCTCCCAGAACTCGGTCATGAACAGCATCCACAACGGGCGCGGGTGGCCCAGCGTGGTCTTGAAGTCCGGCAGCGCCGGCTCTGGGGTGTTCGCAGTGGCGTTTACGCTCATGCGGATTTCCTGGTTCGGTGGATGACGAGCACGTCCGATGTGCAGTTGGAGCAACGCGCGAGGATCACCGACTTCTGGCGTTCACGTCAAATACACGCCGTTTGAGGCAGGTGCCAGCCTGCTCCCTGAACTTGCATCTGAAACGATCCAGCCGCCGGCCGGGATCCAAGCTGAATACGGATCAGCCCTGTTCTGCCGGGGGCCCGGCCTGCAGGCTGGTCCGCACCTGGAACAGTTCAGGGAAGAAGGTCAGTTCCAGCGCCTTGGCCAGGAAGCCCACGCCGGACGAGCCGCCCGTGCCGCGCTTGAAGCCGATCACCCGCATCACGGTGCGCATGTGTCGGAATCGCCACAGCTGGAACGCGGTCTCCAGGTCCACCAGGTCCTCGCACAGCGAATACTCGCGCCAGTAGCGGTCGGTGTCCTGGTAGATGCGTTCGAAGACCGGCTGCAGTGCGTCATCGGCCACATGCGGCTGGGTCCAGTCGTGGGCCTCGTACACCGCCGGGACGGCATGGCCGAAGCGGGCCAGGTATTTCAGGAATTCCTCGTACAGGCTGGGCGCCTCCAGCACGGTGCGCAGCTGCGCCTGCCCGGCCGCATCGTGCTCGAACACCTGCAGCATCTGTGCGTTCTTGTTGCCCAGCAGGAACTCGATGTAGCGGTACTGCAGCGACTGGAAGCCCGACGACGGGCCCAGCACGTCGCGGAAGCCCATGTACTCGGACGGGGTCAGCGTTTCCAGTACCGACCACTGCTCGGTCAGCTGGCGCAGCACCTGCTTGCTGCGCGCCAGCACCTTGCGGCACTGCCAGACTTCATCACGCTGCAGGAAGCCGATTGCGGCACGCAGTTCGTGGCCAAGCAGCTTCAGCCACAGCTCCGAGGTCTGGTGCTGGATGATGAAGAGCATCTCGTCATGGTGCGGCGGGTTGGACAACGGCTGCTGCGCGCTGAGCAGCTGGTCCAGCCGCAGGTAGCCGCCATAGGTCAGGCGTCCCTGCAGGTCGGTGTGGATGCCGGCTTCGAGATCGCGTTGGTTGTTGTCGACGGACATGGGCGGGACCAGATCGGGGGCGGCAAGGGTAGCGCGTTGCCGCCGCGCTGGCAGCCGCCGGGTCCATACCGGGGCGTGCGGTTGGTCGTGGAGCATCGGCTGATGCCGGGGCTGCGCGTGGAACCGTCCGCGCCGTTGTACTGGCGGTCAGCCAGAGGCGTATTCTGATGCTTTGCAGCAACGACTGAATACGTTGTTGTTATTGGCCCCCCACCCGCCGGCAGGGGTAAAACGGGGAATCGCCGTGTTGCGGCGCAGGAAGGCTATTCCGTACGCGTTCCTTAACATGGCGATTCATATCATTTGTAACTTCTCTGTCGAAGGTGCAGTACGCAATGACGGTTGCCGCTGAATTCAAGATCGAATACCTGCAGTACCTGGATACGGACGGCAAGCTCGTCCGCGATGACCTGCCCGCGTCGCTGCGCGACCCCAAGGTCCTGGTGCCGCTGTTCAAGCAGATGCTGTTCGTACGTACGTTCGACAGCAAATCCATCGCGCTGCAGCGCACCGGCAAGCTCGGCACCTATGCTGCCTGCCTGGGCCATGAAGCCGCGCACGTGGGTATCGGCGCTGCGATGCAGAAGGACGACGTGTTCGCACCGTCCTACCGCGAGTATGGCGCGATGTTCATGCGCGGCGTGCGCCCGCACGACGTGCTGATGTACTGGGGCGGCGACGAGCGCGGCAACGACTACGGCGGCAACGCGGCCAAGGACTTCCCGTTCTGCGTGCCGATCTCCACCCAGTGCCTGCATGCCGCAGGCGCGGCGCTGAAGTTCAAGCTCAAAAAGGAACCGCAGATCGCGGTGGCCGTATGTGGCGACGGCGGCAGCTCCAAGACCGACTTCTACGCGGCCCTGAATTCGGCCGGCGCCTACAAGCTGCCGCTGATCCTGTGCATCGTCAACAACGGCTGGGCCATCTCGGTTCCGCGTTCGGCCCAGACCGGTGCCGAAACGCTGGCGCAGAAGGGCCTGGCCGGCGGCCTGCAATGCCTGCAGGTGGACGGCAACGACCTGATCGCAGTGCTGGCGGCAATGGAGCAGGCACGCGAACGTGCGCTGGCCGGCAACGGTGGCACCGTGCTGGAACTGATGACCTACCGCCTGTCCGACCACACCACCGCCGATGACGCGCGCCGCTACCGCGACGACGCCGAAGTGAAGGATGCCTGGCAGCGCGAGCCGATGCTGCGCCTGCGCAAGTACCTGATCAACGCCGGTGTGTGGAGCGAAGAAGAGGAAACTGCTTGGGTCGCCGAATGCGGCACGCGCGTGGACGAGGAAGTGAACCTGTACCTCAACACGCCGGTGCAGCCGGTCGAGGCGATGTTCGATTTCCTCTACGCCGATCCGCCGCAGGACCTGCTGGCCCAGCGTGCCCAGGCGATCGCCCTGGAGCAGCGCCATGGATGAGATCAAGAACGGCGCGCCCGGCGCGCACACCAACGCCGCCGACAGCGCCGCCGTCGCGCGCGGAGAAGAGAGCATGACCACCACCCCCATCACCCTGATCGAAGCCATCACCCAGGCACTGGCCTGGGAGCTGGAGCACGACCCGTCGGTGCTGGTGCTGGGCGAGGACGTGGGCGTCAACGGCGGCGTGTTCCGCGCCACCGCCGGCCTGCAGCAGCGCTTCGGCTCCGAACGCATCCTCGACACCCCGCTGGATGAAACCACCATCGCCGGCCTGACCATCGGTCTGGCGGCGCAAGGCATGAAGCCGGTGGCCGAGGCCCAGTTCGATGGCTTCATGTACCCGATGGTCGACCATATCGTCTGCCATGCCGCACGCCTGCGTTACCGCACGCGTGGCCGCCTGCACTGCCCGATGGTGCTGCGCGTGCCGTGGGGCGGTGGCATCCGCGCACCGGAACACCACAGCGAAGCCAACGAGGCGATCTTCACCAACGTGCCGGGCCTGCGCGTGGTGCTGCCGTCGTCGCCGCAGCGCGCCTATGGCCTGCTGCTGGCCGCGATCCGCGAGCCGGATCCGGTGATCTACATGGAGCCCAAGCGCATCTACCGCCAGTACAAGGAAGTGGTCGTCAACGACGGCGAAGCCTTGCCGCTGGACGTCTGCTTCGTGCTGCGCGACGGCACCGACGTGACCCTGGTGACCTGGGGCGCGCAGGTGAAGGAAGCGCTGGAAGCGGCCGACAAGCTGGCCGGTGAAGGCATCAGTGCCGAAGTCATCGACGTGGCCACGCTGCGTCCGCTGGACTTCGCCACCATCGCCGAATCGGTGGCCAAGACCGGCCGCTGCGTGATCGTGCAGGAGGCCCCGAAGACCGCGGGCTTCGGCGCCGAAATCGCTGCGCGCCTGGCCGAGGAATCGATCTACGACCTGCTGGCCCCGGTCGAGCGCGTCACTGGCTACGACACCCACATTCCGCTGTTCCGCCTGGAAATGAAGTACCTGCCGAGCGTTGAGCGGATCGTGGCTGCGGCCAAGCGCGCGGTGGCGGCCGGCTGACATGCGAGCCCGCCTTCTGGGGGCTTACCGCAGCCAGTATCCCAACCCGCTCCGGTTCCACACCGGCCAGATCGTCGAAGTAGGTGTCCGTGACGAGGAATGGCCGGCGTTTGCCTGGGTACGCACCAACGATGGGCGCGCTGGATGGGCGCCCATCGCCTGGTTGCAGCTGCTGGACGAGGGTCGCGCCGAAGCACTGTGCGACTACGACGCCCGCGAGCTGGATGTGGAAAGCGGCGAGATGGTGAAGCTTCATCACGAACACGGCGGGTGGTGGTGGTCCGAGCGCGCCAATGGCGCGACGGGTTGGCTGCCGGCCCGCGAACTGGAACTGCTGGAAGAGAACTGCAAATGAGCCAGACCAAGAACTTCAACCTGCCCGACCTGGGCGAAGGCCTGCCGGACGCGACCATCGTCGAGTGGTTCGTCAAGGAAGGCGATGTGATCAAGCTGGACGAGCCGCTGGTCTCGATGGAGACCGCCAAGGCCGTCGTCGAAGTGCCCTCGCCCTTCTCCGGCAAGGTGCTGAAGCTGTCAGGCGCTGCTGGCGACATCATCCCGACCGGCTCGGTGCTGGCCAGCTTCGAACTGGACCCGAACCTGCCGCAGCGCGCCGATGGCCAGGACACCGGCCACAGCCACGGCCATGCCGCACCTGCCGCAGCACCGACCCCGCCGCCGCTGCCGGCCGCTGCCGCACCGGTGGCCGCCGAAGCCGCCAAGCCCGCCGCCGCCGAGCGTGATGACGCCGGTACCGTGGTCGGCGCGATGCAGAGCTCCAACGCCGTGCACGCCGAACAGGCGCTGGCCGTCGGTGGCGTCAAGGCCGTGCCGGCCGTGCGTGCCACCGCGCGCAAGCTGGGCGTAGACCTGTCCCGCGTGCGCGCCACCGGCGCCGATGGCGCGGTGACCATGGCCGACGTCAAGCAGGCGGCTGCGGATGGCAGCGCAAAGATCGGCGCCGCTCCGGCCCCGGCCGCTGCTGCCGCCTACACCGCGCCGGCCCCGGCGCAGGTGTCTGCCCCGGTGCAGAGCGAAGCCCGCACCCCGCTGTCCGCCGCCGGCAAGCCGATGCGTACCCAGCCGCCGGGCGTGGTCGCCAAGGGCCAGCCGGAACCGCTGAAGGGCGTGCGCCGCAACATGGCGCGCGTGATGGCCGATGCGCACAGCAAGGTCGTGCCGACCACGCTGAACGACGATGCCGACATCCACGCCTGGCTGCCGGGCAACGACGTCACCGCGCGCCTGGTGCGTTCGATCGTGGTCGCTGCGCAGAAGGTGCCGGCGATGAACGCCTGGTTCGACGGTGAAGCGCTGACCCGCACCCTGCACGCGCAGGTGGACATCGGCATTGCCGTGGACACCGACGACGGCCTGTTCGTGCCTGCGCTGCGCAACGCCGACATGCTCGACGCACGCGGCATCCGTGAAGGCGTCAACCGCCTGCGCGAGCAGGTCGAATCGCGTTCGATCGCCGCCTCGGAACTGAGCGGCTACACCATCTCGCTGTCCAACTTCGGCATGTTCGCCGGCCGCTATGCGACCCCGGTCGTGGTGCCGCCGTGCGTGGCCATCGTCGGTGCCGGCCGTGCCCGCCACCAGATGACCCCGGTGATGGGCGGCGTGGAAGCGCACAAGGTGATCCCGCTGTCGGTCACCTTCGACCACCGCGCGGCCACCGGTGGTGAAGCGGCCCGCTTCCTGCGCGCGATGATGGACGATCTGGCGCTGGCCAGCTGATCAGCCACCTTATCGGTGGGTGCCAACCTTGGGTTGGCACGTGAAACTGATTGGTGGGTGCCAACCTTGGTTGGCACATGAAGTGGAGAAACGCCGGGCAATGCCCGGCGTTTTTTTGTGCCTGCTCCGTCGCACCCCATCTACGCATGGACGTGGATCTACTGGTCTCTCCGACGGTCGGGCGAGAGCGCAAGGGGGCATTTTGAGAATAGTTGCATGGATTCCCAAGAGCAGCTCGATAGCATTGAGCCTCTCTGCAGACGTCGAACTTCCGTGATTGAGACACCACCCACACTCGAAGAATTCATGAAGGCGGGCAATGATTTTTTCCGCGCCTCTCCATTCTTCCTACGGTTGACGAGGGATGAGGATCCGTCTGACGCGAATTGGGTCCTCAGCATCATCTTCCTGCGCTGGCTCGCTCGAAATCGCGCGTTTCTCGACGCATCGGTCGGCTCTACGGTGGCCGCCGCACCCTCGCCAGCAAATACCTTGGCATGCATCGAAGCTGCCTTCCAGGACGAAATCCCCGGCGCTGCGTTCGACCCGGAATTGTTGGAGTTCACCGTTCGCTACTTCTGCATGGCTGCCCCCTACTTGTCGGACTTCTTCTCGTTGTTCCCTCAAGACGCCATACCTTCGCCGGACGCCATGTGGGACAAACAGGAGCAGGTGTACGCAGTTATCGACTCCCGTCTGCAGTCATGGCGCAATGGCGAGCCCATCGTCCGGGCGGTCATCCCCAATGCTGATCAACAAGGAGACGCTGAACCGGCTACGCCGCTGGACGCTGACGTCTGGATTACGATGCTCGCAACGCTATCGGATGCTGCGGTCACCCACGAAGGTGACCGTGCATACGCCAACCACTTCTACAGGCCACTGACAAAACCACCGTCAGTAGAAGTCGTCCTTGCGGTCATGAGGGAATTCCTCCGGAACCCGCCACATGACGCATCGATCATGTGTGCAGCAGAGAACTTCCTGTCGGATATTCCGCTCTCCCGCTACATCAAAGCGTATTCCATCCTCGCACCCGACCTATTGGACGTCTCTTCAGATGCTGCGCTCAATCTCTTCAACTATCCGGGCAGTGAATTAACGCCACGCCAGGTCCGACAGTTCATCAAAGAGCTCAGGCGATGCAATCCAGGCCGCGACGTGGTCGCAGAGCTGGCCCAGCTGGCCGTTGAATGGGATTCGGAAGACGACGAGATATTCTCAATCGTCGTCGACGCAGCGCAGAAGCAAGGGTAGGTCCAGGAGCCAGCAAGTGCCGGCCCCCTCCCTTGATCAGTTCCGCGCGACCATGCCCTCGGCACGGCTGTACACACGCAGACGGTGGCCATCCGGGTCTGCCCCGACAAAAGTGTGGCCGAATTCCAAGGTCACCGGTGCCTGCAGGATCCGCACGCCGAGTGCGTGCCACGCATCGTGCATCTGCTGCACGGCCTCCGGGTTGGCGACCACCATCGCCAGTTCGGCGGCACCGGCCTGCGCAGACACAGGTGGCTGCACGTCGTCGCGTTGCCACAGGCCCAGTGCGGCGCCATCGCCGAGCAGGAACAGGGCGAAACCGGGCGACTGCTCGACCGGTGGCTTGCCGAGAATGCCGCTGTAGAACGTGGCGCTGGTGGCGACGTCGCGCACGTACTGCAGCAGGGTGCTGGGCGTGAACATGGGAAACCTCCGTTGTTGGGAGCGTTCATGGTGGTACGGCCCTGCTGACAGATTCTGTCAGTAGCGTCGAGCTTGCTCGACCGCTGTTGCCCTTGCCCTGGTAGATGTCGAGCTTGCTCGACTGCTGTTGCCGTTGCTCTGGTAGATGTCGAGCTTGCTCGACTGCTGTTGCCTCTGCCCTGGTAGATGTCGAGCTTGCTCGACTGCTGTTGCCTCTGCCCTGGTAGATGTCGAGCTTGCTCGACTGCTGTTGCCTCTGCTCTGGTAGATGTCGAGCTTGCTCGACTGCTGTTGCCGTTGCTCTGGTAGATGTCGAGCTTGCTCGACTGCTGTTGCCCCCGCCCTGGTAGATGTCGGCCTTGCTCGACTGCTGTTCGCGAAGATCAAAGGCGGTCGAGCAAGCTCGACCTCTACCAGGAGCGAAGAGCGAAGGCCGCCGTCCCCAGAAGCAGGAAGCGAAGCGCAGAAGCGGTCGAGCACGCTCGACGCTACGAACGGTCCAGCCAGTCCGGGGCGATGCCCTGCGCCTTCTGCCAGCGCCGCAGCAGGGTGGCGCGCGGCACAAGGTGGCGATCCTCCAGCACGCGCACCTGGCGGATGCGGTCCAGCCGGAAATGGCGGAAGTCCTTGCGGCTCTCGCACCACGCCGCCAGCATCGGCACCTCATCGAAGTAGCCCAGCGCGAACGGCCAGACGATGCGCTCGGTACGTTGGCCCTGTGCATCCTGGTAGCCGAACTTCAGGCGCTGCTGCGACCCCACAGCCTCACGCACGGCCTGCAGGCGTGCCGCCGGCACCTTGGCTGCCACACGCGAGGGACCCACGCGCAGGCCGCTGTCACGCAGCGCTTCGCGCCGTGCTGCAGGCAATACATGCGCAATGCGGGCCAAGGCATCGCGTGCGGCCTCGGCCAACGCGGGTTCGGTGCGGGCCGCAACCCAGCGCAGGCCCAGCACCAATGCATCGATCTCGGCGGGTGGCAGGGTCATCGGCGGCAGGGTATCGCTCGGCGCCAACAGATAACCGACGCCAGCCTCACCACGCAGGTCGGCGCCTTGCTCGCGCAGGGTCTCGATATCGCGGTACAGCGTTCGCAAGCTGATGCCCAGCGCTTCGGCCAGCACCTGCCCGGCCACCGGCCGTCGATGGCGGCGCAGCAGCTGTTGAAGCTGGGTCAGGCGCAGCGCACGCGACATCAGCCGACCAGCGCGCTCGATGCCACCACATGCTCACCCGGTTGCGGGGCCAGCGCGGCCTCGACCAGTGCCTTCGCGATTTCGCTGGCCGGGTTGATCCGCCACGCCCGTGGCAGCAGCGGCCCCAATGCCCCCAACACCGTCAGCGCCAGGCGCTCGCCACGTCGCACCTCGGTGCGCTCGCCGCCGATCAGCCCGGGGCGGACCAGGGTCAACGAGTTGAAGCCCAGCGCGCGCAGGTCATGCTCCAGCTCGCCCTTCACCCGGCTGTAGAAGATCGACGACTGCGGGTTGGCGCCGGCTGCGGAATTCAGCACATAGGTCTGCGCACCCTGCGCCTGCGCCAGGCGGGCGAACGCCAGCGGGTAGTCATGGTCGATACGGTGGAAGGCCTCGCGGCTGCCGGCTTGGGCAATGGTGCTGCCGAGCGCGCAGATGACCGCGTCCACGCGCGTCCACTCGGGCGAGGCAGGCAGCGCATCGAAGGCCAGCACCGGGTTCTCCTGCTTGGCGTGGGCCACAGCCAACGGGCGGCGGGTCGGCGCGATCACGGCGCTGCAGCGCGGGTCGTCCAGCAGCCTGGACAGGGTCAGCCCACCGACCAGCCCGGTCGCCCCCAGCAACATCACGCGCATCACCACCTCCACTGCGGCATCCTGTCGCCCATCCTAGCCGTTCAAGCCGTCGGCGGCCGCGCCGATATGCTGGAACCAGTCCCTGCCAGCCCCAGGATTTGCTCCATGACGGACCAGCCCGACCACCGCCCTGCCCCCGGTACCGCCCTTGGGCCGCCGGCACGCGTGCGCGCGGTGGTGGACGATGGGCTGGGCGACCGCGTGGTGCTGCAGGGTGGCGGTGGCGTGGCCCTGCAGCAGCTGTTCGCCGGGGCCGACGCACCGGAGCCGCTGCTGGCCGCGTTCGCCAACGGCATGGCCACCCTGCCCGGCGAACTGGGTGACATGGGTGATCGCCTGCAGTCGGCGCAGGCCAGTGCCGATTGGCCGCGCTACGGGCGCGCGATGCGGCAGCTGATCGACAAGTACATCCGCACCATCGAGCAGCATTCACCGGACGGGCAGCCGGAAAGCCTGCGCCTGTCCGAGCAGCTGCGCCTGCTGCTGGGCGGCGCGGTGGTGGCCCTGCTGCAGCACGACCCGGATCTGCGCGAGCAGGCCCAAGCGCTGGCCACGCGCCTGCGTCAGTGGCAGCCGGGCACGGCGCTGGAACCGATCGAACAGGGCGTGCGCGAGCTCGGCCACCAGGTCGGCGTGCGTGCCGAGAGCTGGCAGGAGCAGCAGGCGCTGCTGCTTGAGCTGTTCGCGCTGCTACTGGAGAACGTGAGCGAGCTGCTGGATGACCGCAGCTGGCTGCAGGGCCAGATCGCGGCGGTGCGCCAGTTGCTGGACGGGCCGTTGGAAGCTGAGGCGGTCGAGCGCACCCGCGCCGAACTGCGCGAAGTGATCTACAAGCAGGGCCTGCTGCGGCAGGGCATCGACGATTCGAAGGCGGCGATGCGCGGGTTGATGGGCGAGTTCATCGAGCGCATGGACGGCATGGCCACCAGCACCGGTGAGTACCACGATCGCATCGGCAGCTACGCGCTGCAGTTGCGCGAGGCACGCAGCATCGCCGACCTCAACCAGCTGCTGCAGGACGTGATGCGCGATACCGGCAAGGTGCAGCAGCAGGCCGCGCAGGCGCGCGATCACCTGGCCAACGCGCGGCAGGAAGTGGAACGTGCAGAGCAACGCATTGCCGAGCTGGAGCAGGAACTGCGCGCCGCCGGTGACCTGGCGCGCATCGATCCACTGACCCAGGCGCTGAACCGCCGTGGCCTGGACGAACTGCTGCAGCGCGAGCTGGCGCGCGCCGCGCGCAACAACTCGCCCCTGGGCGTGGCGGTAATCGATCTGGATGATTTCCACCAGACCAACGATGCGCACGGCCATGCCGGTGGCGATGCGCTGCTGCAGCACCTGGTAGCCGTGTGCAAGCTGCTGCTGCGCGCCACCGATGGCATCGCGCGGCTGGGTGGCGACGAGTTCGTGCTGGTGCTGCCGGAAACCCAGGGTGCCGACAGCATGGCCACCGTGCAACGCCTGCAGCGTTCACTGGCGCACCGCGTGCTGACCGTGCAGGACCAGCGCGTGCCGGTGCATTTCAGCGCCGGGCTGGCGCAATGGCAGCCCGGCGATGACACCGAAGCGCTGCTGCGGCGCGCGGATGACGCGCTGTATGCAGCCAAGCGGCAGGGCAAGAACCGGGTGCAGGCGGGTTGATCGCCCGGCCCACCGCGAACCGCTTTGGTAGGTGCCAACCTTGGTTGGCACGCGCAGAAACAAAGCGCCGACCAAGGTCGGCCTCTACCAACGCCAAGAACATCGCTTCGGTAGGTGCCAACCTTGGTTGGCACGCGCGGAAACAAAGCGCCGACCAAGGTCGGCCTCTACCAACGCAAGGGACAGCGCTTTGGTAGGTGCCAACCTTGGTTGGCACACGCGGAAACAAAGCGCCGACCAAGGTCGGCCTCTACCGGGCAATGGGCCGGCGCCTACTTCCCGCGCAGCTTCTGGAACCCGGTCACCGCCGCCAGCACGATGGCGCCGGCGATGATGCCCACCACCATGTTGGCCGCAGCGCTGATCAGCCAGCCCCACTGCCCTTCGCCGCCCAGCGCCTGCACCGCGTGGTGCAGCGCCGGCACGTTGTGCACCAGGATGCCGCCACCGACCAGGAACATGGCGATGGTGCCGGCCACCGACAGGAACTTCATCAGCCACGGCGCCGAGGCCACCAGGCCGCGACCGAAGGCGGCCACAGCCCCACCCTTGCGCGACAGGTACAGGCCGACGTCATCAAGCTTCACGATGCCCGCGACCAGCCCATAGACGAAGACCGTCATCGCCAGTGCAACCACGGCCAGGGTGACCACCTGGTTGGTGAACGGTGCGGTGGCGACCACGCCCAGGGTCAACACGATGATCTCGGCCGAGAGGATGAAGTCGGTACGGATCGCGCCTTTTACCTTGTCCTTCTCCCACGCCACCATGTCCACCTGGGTATCGGCCAGCGCCTTGCGCCGCTCGGCCTGATGCTCGGCATCGTCGTCAGCCGAATGCAGGAAGCGATGCGCCAGCTTCTCCACGCCCTCGAAGCAGAGGAAGGCACCGCCGATCATCATCAATGGCACGATCAGCGGCACGTTCCAGCCACGGCTGTGCAGCCAGGCTTCCAGCGCACTGATCGCCAGCGCCGCCGGTACCAGGATCACCTTGTTGACCAGCGAGCCCTTGGCCACCGCCCACACCACCGGCAGTTCGCGGTTGGCGTTGACCCCGGTGACCTGCTGCGCGTTCAGCGCCAGGTCGTCGCCGAGCACACCGGCGGTCTTCTTCGCCGCAACCTTGGTCAGGACCGAGACGTCGTCCAGCAGGGAGGCGATATCGTCGAGCAGGGCGAACAGGCTGGCACCGGCCATGGGGCGTCCAAGTGAGGGAATGAGCGGATTCTGACCGATACCGGGGCAGCTGCGGAAGCGGTCGGGTTCACCGCGTGCCTACCGCCCCCCGGCGACACTGCGGAATCCGGACATTGCCGGCCAGCGGCCGGCACTACCTGTATCCGTCGCATGGGAGTGTCGCTTGAGCAATCCGCCCACCGCCAATGGCAATCCCCCGCTGGTCAAAGGCATGAACCGGCGCAGCCAGATCCTGCGCCTGCTGATGCGCTACCGCCATTCGGGCGTGTTCTCGGGCATGAACCTGGACGCCGCCAGCAACCAGGCCGACGTCCCCGCCGATGGCAACCCGGAACAGTTCGTCAGCGACCTGGAAGCGCTGGGACCGACCTTCGTCAAACTAGGCCAGATGCTGTCCACCCGCCCGGACATGGTGCCGGTGGAGTTCGCCACGGCGCTGGAGCGCATGCAGGAAAAGGTGGCCGAGATTCCGGTCGAGCGCATCCATGCCATCGTTGAACAGGAGCTGGGCGCGCCGGTGAACAAGCTGTTCGCCGCGTTCGATCCCGAGCCACTGGGCTGTGCCTCGATCGCGCAGGTGCATCGCGCGGTGCTGCACGATGGCCGCGAGGTGGCGGTGAAGGTGCAGAAACCCGAGGTCGCCGCGCAGCTGCGCTCGGACCTGGAGGCACTGCGCAGCTTCGCGCTGGCCGCGGACCATCTGACCCAGGTCGGCCGCCGTGTGCGCCTGCGCGACTGGCTCAACGAGTTCGCCAAGACCCTGATGCAGGAGCTGGACTATCACGCCGAGGCCGAGAACCTGGCCCGTTTCGGCCGGCACCTGAAGCCGTTCCGCCGCCTGTGGATTCCGCAGCCGCTGTGGGACTACAGCAGCCAGCGCGTGCTGACCATGGAACTGGCCACCGGCGTGCGCGTGGATGCGATTCCCGATGTGCGCCGCACCGAGCAATCGATGGATCCTCTGGCGGCGGCGCTGATCCGCGGCTACCTGGACCAGATCTTCGTGCATGGCGAGATCCATGCCGACCCGCACCCGGGCAACCTGCGGGTGATGCCAGATGGACGGCTGGCGATCTTCGACCTGGGCATGGTCGCGCACATGCCGCCGCGTCTGCGCGAGCGCCTGCTGAAGATCCTGTTCGCCGCGGTCGATGGTCGTGGCGAAGAAGTGGCCGACGACCTGATCAGCATCAGCACGCGGCTGGAGGCCTTCGACGAAGAGCGTTACCTGCGCGAGACCGGCCAGCTGATCGCGCGCTACGCCGCCAGCGGTAGCTTCTCCGAAGGCCGCGTGGTGCTGGACATGGTGCGCATCGCCACCGCCTGCGGCCTGCGCACGCCACCGGAACTGAGCCTGCTGGGCAAGGCGCTGCTCAATCTGGAAACCGTGTGCCGGCTGCTGGCACCCGAGCTGGAAACCCGCCGCATCGTTGAGCGCCAGCTGCAGCACGTAATGCGTGCGCGCCTGAAGAAATCGCTGTCTGCCGCCAACCTCGCCAGCGAGGCGATGGAGCTGCAGCAGCTGCTGCGCGATGGGCCGCGCAAGCTGTCGGACATCATGGCGCTGCTGGCCGAGAACCGCCTGCAGATGAAGGTGACCGGCCTGGAAGAATCGCGGTTGATGGAGAACCTGCAGAAGATCGCCAACCGCGTGGCTGCCGGCATCATCAGTGCCGCATTGATCATGGCTGCGGCGATGATGATGAAGATCGACACCGGCTGGCACCTGTTCGGCTACCCGCTCATTGCGCTGATTCTGCTGTTCATCGGCGTGGTGCTCGGCCTTGGCATCGTGACCAGTGCATTGCTGTTCGACCGTCGTGCGCGGGCACGCGAAGAACGTGGTCATCGCTAGCGCATCAGCGAAAACCGCCGTATTCATGCGGTTTTTAATGTAATCCAACGAAGCCCTTCACGCTCGTTTTACCTTCTGAGCGCGATTGCGCGCGTGTTGTTTCAACAAACATTTCAGTCAGGTTCGTGCATGCACTATCGGGTCATCGGCCTGTCATATGCATGTGCTTGTGGCAGCGTCGGTCGGATGGACACGCGTCGGTACGACGTCCATCACCACCACCCCGTCACTGCCGAAGCTGCCTATGCTCTGGATACTGCTGCTGTCGTTGTTGCTGCTGTGCTGGTTGTTCCTCGCGTCCGACAAGTGGGTGTGGTGGAAGGCTGGTGCATTCTCGCTGCTGCTGCTCATGCTCAGCGCGTGGTGGCTGATCGACAAGCTGTCCGGTGATGGGCTCAATGCCGCCACCCTGTACCACCTGGGCGCCGACATGGAAGGCGCCGGTGTCTCCGACTTCAAGGGCTATATCGCCGGCTTCATCGTGCTGGCGCTGGTCTCGCTGCTGCCGCTGTTCGCCACGCGGGTGAAGCGCTGGCGCCGGCCCGGCCATGGTGGCGCATTGTTCGCCGGTTTCGCGGCCGTATGGGTGGCCACGATCATGATCAGCCCGCTGGCCCGCGACGGCCAGCGCCTGTACCAGCAGCTGCGCCCGGTCGACTTCGCCCGCATCGCCCCCGAGTACCAGGTGCCGACGCAGCCGCTGCAGCGCCCGCGCAACATCGTCTGGATCTACGGCGAGAGCCTGGAACGTACCTACCTGGACGAGGCCGTGTTTCCCGGCCTGATGCCCAACCTCAACCGCCTGGCGTCCGAGTCACTGGACGTGCGCAACCTGGCCTCGGCCGAGGGCAGCGGCTGGACCATCGCCGGCCTGGTCTCGTCGATGTGCGGCGTGCCGCTGACCACTTCGCAGGGCGATGAGAACAGCATGGACCGCATGGGCAGCTTCCTGCCCAAGGCGGTGTGCCTGGGCGACTACCTGAAGCAGCAGGGCTACACCAACCATTACCTGGGTGGCGCCAACGGCCAGTTCGCCGGCAAGGGCCAGTTCCTGGCCAGCCACGGCTTCGACGAAGTGCACGACCTGGCGTGGTTCAAGCAGCAGAAGAAGATCGGTCGCATCCACTACTCGGCCTGGGGCGTGCACGACGACGTGCTGCTGGACACCGCCTACCAGCGCTTTGAACAGCTCTCGCGCGCCGGCTCACCGTTCATGCTGACCACGCTGACCATGGATACCCACCATCCGGCGGGCCACCTGCCGGTGTCGTGCAAGGGCGAGCGCTACCAGAGCCAGTACGGCAACATCAACATGCTCAACGCGCTCAAGTGCAGCGACCGCCTGATCTCGCAGCTGGTCGAACGCATCCAGGCCAGCCCGTACGGCAAGGACACGCTGATCGTCATCGCTTCCGATCACCTGGCGATGCCCAACGATCTGACCCATATCCTGACCCGGCAGAAGCGCGAGAACCTGCTGCTGTTCCTGGGTGATGGTATTGCCCCGCAGCAGCTCAGCGCCGACGCCGGCACCACGCTGGATTCGGGTGCGACCCTGCTCAGCCTACTGGACCCGAACCTGAAGACGATGGGCTTCGGCCGTTCGCTGATCGATGCCCAGCGCGCACCCAGCGCCAGCGTGGCCACCCAGCGCGATGGCGGCCGTGACTATCCGCAGTACCTGGCCTTCGCGCGTTCACTGTGGCTGGGCGAACCGACCCGCGAGCTGAAGATCGATGGCGACGACCAGGTGGTGGTCGGCCTGCAGCACGTGCAGCCACCGGTGTTGCTGGAGTACGACAAGGACTGGGGTTTGAAGTCGGTGTATCTGGAAAACACCTCGCGCCAGTTCGATGATGCGAATCCGGACAACACCCTGGCCTACGTCGACCGGTGCACCGCGTTCGAGGACGGCTCGGCCGACGGTGACTGGTGCGCCCTGCTGGTCAACCGCGACAACGGCATCAAGCTGTACCGCGACAACGACCTGCGTGGCGGCATCGCGGTGGATGCACCGCTGGACGCGTTCCAAGGCCCGCGCCCGAGCGTGCGCCAGGCGCACATGATCACCCAGAAGGGTCGTCGTACCCGTGCCGGCCAGTACATGCTGCAGCTGGTGGCGAGCACGCGCCCGGATCGCGGCTTCTGGATCGAGGCGGTGTCCTCGCAGCGCAAGGTGGTGCTGGCCCAGCAGTGGGTGCAGCCCGATGCCAACGGCAAGATCAACGTGTCGTTCGGGCTGGATCACGAAGTGGATGATCTGGAGATCCGCGCGTGGTTGAACCACGCCGAGAAGCTGGCGGTGGACACGTTCGCACTGGTGCCCTCGCGCAGCCGACCACGAGGATAGGGTTCTTTGCAGGGCTGCGCCCTCCACCCGTGGTAGTGCCGGCCGCTGGCCGGCAACCTCAGAAGCAACAGCAACAGCGTGCATTCCGTGGTTTGGCGGGGCGGTGGCGGAGTGCGGGGACGCCGCAAGTACGTCCCTGTAGGCTTGGCAGCCGCTTGCTCGTGTGCGCAGTCCTGCGCACACGGCAAGACCGGGGTTGGGCGTCCTGCCCGACCCGCCCGAGGCATGCCTCGGGCCCATGCGGCTGACACCCCGCCCACCGCCACCCCCCCACC
>NZ_JAWIRU010000026.1:0-63499 GCF_036320025.1 Stenotrophomonas sp. SMYL86 | reverse complement strand
CCGCCCCGCGCCCGCCACTACCGGGAGGCATCGCCGGGCAGAGCCCGGCGCATCCGTCAGTTGTCCAGCTCCAGCACCATCCGCACCAGGCCTTCGGCACCGGTCGGGTGCGGCACTGGCTTGAAGCCCAGCGAGGCGGCCAGCTGCTTCATCGGCTCGTTCTCAGCGGCAACGTCGCCGTACAGGCGGTCCAGGTACTTGCCGCGGCCCCACTTCACCAGCTTGCGCATCAGCTGCCGGCCCAGGCCCTGGCCAATGAGGAAGCGGCTGATCAGGATCGCGTACTCGGCCTCACGGGTACCGGGGATGATCGAGGCCCGGGCGACCGCGCCGACCACCGCTTCGCCAGCGGGCAGGGATTCGGCAGCGACCAGGGTGATCTCGGTCTTGGGATTCGGGTGGGTCAGGCGCTGGGTGGTTTCCGGCGACAGCTCGGTCACCGCCTGCAGGAAACGATCACGGATTTCTTCCGGCCCGAACAGGCTGAACGCCGCTTGCAGCGGCGCGCCATCTTCCGGGCGGATGGGGCGGATCAGCAGCTCGTGGCCGCTGGGAGCCTTGAAGATCTCATGCCAGGGCGGCATGCGGTTGCGAGTGGCCATACCGGGTGATTCCTTGGTGGTCCATCGATTGTGGCATCACCGGGGCTGCATTCCGTGAACGAAAGGCTCACGGCGGTACAGCCTCGTGAAGGCCGTTATTCGGGGGCTTTGAGCCAATCCAGGCGGGTGCTGGCCCCGGGTTCGCCCAGGTGCTGGCGCAGCGCCGGCAGGGCCGGGCCAACCACCCGGTCGAACTGCCAGGGCGGGTTGAGCAGCAGCATGCCGCTGCCGTTGAGGCGCAGCGGCGAGTCGTCCGGGCGCACCAGGAACTCGATCGTCATCGCCGACTTGACCGGCAGGGCGGTGGCCTTGCGCAGGAAGTGCAGGATGGTGCGGCGCTGCTTGATCGGGAACCAGACGGCACACGTGGCCTGCGGCCAGCGCGCCAGGGTTTCGGCCAGGGCGGCCAGAACGGCCTGGTATTCGGCGTCCTGGGCCTCGTAGGGCGGGTCGATCAGGACCAGGCCACGGCCGATCTTGCTGCCGTTGAACTTCGGCGGCAGCAGCGAACGCAGCAGCGCATAGCCATCGCCCGCCCGCACGTCGACACGGCTGTCATGGGCGAACAGAGCCTTCAGCGTGGCCGTTTCGGCTTCCTGCAGCTCACAGACCGCCATGCGGTCCTGCGCGCGCATCGCCTGCGCGCTCAGCAGCGGCGATCCCGGGTAGTTGGTCAGGGCGCCCACCGGATTATCGGCCTGCACCGCCTTCAGATAGCGCTCGACCACCTCGGGCAGCTTGGGCTGGGCCATCAGCCGCATGATCCCGGATTCAGCCTCGAGGGTCTTGCGGCTCTCTTCGCTGGCCAGCAGGTAGCGGCCGGCGCCGCCGTGGGTGTCGAGCACGAAGAACGGGCTGTCCTTGCGCTTGAAGCTGTCGATCAGGGCCAGCTGCACGATGTGCTTGAGCACATCGGCGTGGTTGCCGGCATGGAAGGCGTGGCGATAGTTCATGGGCGGCAGTGTACGGGGCGGCGGCCGCAGCGGCTATGCTGCGCGCCATGACAGCTCCCGTTGCCCATGTCCTGCTGGTCGAGGACGAAGCCGCCATCGCCGAAACCGTGCTCTATGCGCTGCGCAGCGAGGGCTATGCCGCCAGTCACTGCCTGTTGGGCGGTGAGGCCCTGCAGCGGCTGCAGGCCGGCGATATCGATGTGCTGGTGCTGGACGTGGGCCTGCCCGATCTCGGCGGCTTCGAGGTCTGCCGGCGGCTGCGTGCGCAGCCGGGGCCGGCGGCGCAGCTGCCGGTGATCTTCCTGACCGCGCGCAACGACGAAGTGGACCGCGTGCTCGGCCTGGAGCTGGGCGCCGACGACTACATGACCAAGCCGTTCTCGCCGCGCGAGCTGGTGGCGCGGGTGCGTGCACGCCTGCGCCGTGCGGCGCCGGTCGTCGCAGCGCCCAGCGCCGATGCGGGCTGGCAGGAGCATGGCGCGTTCGCCATCGACCGCGAGGGCCGGCGCATCCGCTTCCGCGGACAGGCGCTGGACCTGACCCGCTATGAGTACGCACTGCTGGAAGCGCTGCTGCAGCGCCCGGGTGCGATCCTCAGCCGTGCCCAGCTGATGGACCGGGGCTGGGACAGCAGTGCCGACAGTGCCGACCGCACCGTCGACACCCACGTCAAGACGCTGCGCGCCAAGCTGCGCGCGGCCGGTGCCAGCGACGACCCGATCCGCACCCACCGTGGCCTCGGCTACGCGCTGGAGGTCTAGCCGATGCGCCTGGTACTGAAGCTGTTCCTCGGCTTCTTCCTGATCACCGGCATCGCCGCGTTCTTCGTGATGCGCGTGTTCGTCAACGAGGTGAAGCCCGGTGTGCGCCAGGCGATGGAATCGACCCTGGTCGATGCGGCCAACGTGCTGGCCGAGATGGCCGCCGCCGACGTCAAGGACGGCACCATCCGCAGCGGCAGCTTCACCCGCAACCTGGCCAAGGCGCGGCAGCGCGACCTGAAGGCGATGGTCTGGCGTTTCCCGAAGCGCTCGCTGGATTACCGGGTGACCATCACCGACGCCAAGGGCATCGTCATCTACGATTCGCTGGGCCGTGATCTCGGCCGCGACAATTCGCGCTGGAACGATGTCTACCGCACCCTGCGCGGTGAGTACGGCGCGCGTTCCAGCCCCGAGATTGCCGGCGAAGAGGGCGACACGGTGATGCATGTGGCGGCGCCGGTATATGATCCGGCCGACGGCCGCACGCTGATCGGCGTGCTCAGCCTGGCCCAGCCGAACCGCAGCATCGATCCGTTCATCGCCGCCAGCCAGCGCGCCATCATCGAGCGCGGTGCGTGGCTGATTGGGCTGTCGGCGCTGGTCGGCGTGCTGGTGACGATGTGGCTGACCACCGGCCTCGGCCAGCTCAGCCGCTATGCACGCGCGGTCAGCGCGGGCGAACCGGTGCCACCACCACGGCGCCGCCGCGACGAGATCGGCGATCTCGGCCAGGCGCTGGAAACGATGCGCCAGAAGCTCGAAGGCAAGGCCTACGTCGAGCAGTACGTGCAGTCGCTGACGCACGAGATGAAGAGCCCGCTGGCGGCGATCCGCGGTGCCGCCGAACTGCTGCAGGAGCCGCTGCCGGAAGCCGATCGCGTGCATTTCGCGCGCAGCATCGTCGACCAGCAGGAGCGGCTGACCGAGACCATCGACAAGCTGCTGGCGCTGGCCGAAGTGGAACAGCACGGCTGGCTGCAGACGCGTGACCCGATCGCGCTGCCGGCATTGCTGGCCGATGCGGCGGCCGCCGCGCAGGTGCGTGCGCAGGCGGCCGGCGTGCAGGTCCGCATCGGCAGCGTGCCCGACCTGCGGGTGCAGGGCGACGGCTACCTGCTGCGGCAGGCACTGCACAACCTGATCGACAACGCGATTGCCTTCTCGCCGGCCGGCGCGGAGATCGCGCTGCAGGCCGAGGTGGACGGGCAGGGCGTGCGCCTGCAGGTGGCGGACCGCGGTGCCGGCATTCCCGACTATGCGCGCGAACGCATATTCGAACGCTTCTACTCGCTGGCCCGCCCCGGCAGCGGCCGGCGCAGCTCCGGCCTGGGGCTGCCGTTCGTGCAGGAGGTTGCGCGCCTGCATGACGGTCGCGCCAGCGTCGACGACCGCGAGGGCGGCGGCACCGTGGCCAGCCTGTGGTTGCCGCTGGTCGTGCCGGGCCAGCGCCCGCGGCGCTGACTTCACACTCGCTTCAAATTCGCCACAAACCCTGCTCACCGCAGCGGTCCATCCTGCAGTCCTCTCCAACGAGGATGGACCATGAAATCCCTGAAGATGCTGCTGCGGTTCGCCATTGTCGGCGGGCTGATCCTGCTGCTGCTGATCCCGCTGATGATGATCCGCGGGGTCATCAACGAGCGCAGCCAGTACCGCGATGAGGCCTTTGCACGGGTGGCCGACAGCCGCGCCGGCGTGCAGCGCCTGGTGGGGCCGGTGCGTGTGGTGCCGTGGGTGGAACGCAAGGAAGTTGAACTGGTCGACTCGCTGGGCGTCAAGAAGACCGAGGTGCAGGTCACCGAGGGGCACTGGCTGCAGATGCCGGCGTCGCTGGAGGTGGGCGGCGAGATGCTGCCGAGCCAGCGTGAGGTCGGCCTGTTCAAGGTGCCGGTATACAGCTGGAACGGCCAGATGAAGGCGACGTTCGCTGCAGACGACTATCCGGTGAAGGCCGGCCGCAGCTACGGCCAGCCGTATGTGGCGGTGGGCATTTCCGATGTGCGTGGCCTGGTCGGTACGCCGAACCTGCGCGTGGATGGCAAGCAGCTGCGCCTGCTGCCGGGGGTTGGTGCGGCCAGCGAGGTGGGTCGCGGTCTGCATGCACCGGTGGCAGGATTCGCCGAAGACCATGGCGGCACGCTGGCTGCCAGCACCGTCGAACTCGAGCTGCGCCTGGATGGCAGCCGCATGCTGTCGGTGGTGCCGGTGGGCGATGACACCAAGATCGCACTGCGTTCGAGCTGGCCGCATCCGTCGTTCAGCGGTGCGTTCCTGCCCAACGAACGTCGCGTCGACGCACAGGGCTTCGATGCGCGCTGGGCGGTGTCTTCGCTGGCCTCCGATGCACAGCGACAGCTGCGCAATGATGGTGCGGTCGAGTCGCAGGCGGTGACGGTGTCGCTGGTTGATCCGGTCGATGCCTACACCCAGGCCGACCGTGCCTCGAAATATGGCGTGCTGTTCGTGCTGCTCACCTTCGTTGGCTTCATCCTGTTCGAGCTGATCAGGTCGCTGCGCATCCACCCGCTGCAGTACCTCATGGTGGGCCTGGCGCTGGCGATCTTCTTCCTGCTGCTGATCAGCCTGTCCGAGCACATCGCGTTCTGGAAGGCCTACCTGGTTTCGGCGGTGGCCTGTATCGGCCTGCAGGCGGTGTACCTGGCCAACGTGCTGGGCCACTGGAAGCGCGGCCTCGGCTTCGCTGCGCTGCTGACCGTGTTGTATGGCGCGCTGTATGGCCTGCTGGTGTCGGAGAACAACGCACTGCTGATGGGTTCGCTGCTGCTGTTCGTGATCCTGGCGCTGGCGATGTGGGTGACCCGCCGGGTGGACTGGTACGCGCTTGGCGCGGAACTGAAGTAAGGAGTACGCCATGAGCTGGCGCCAGGGATTGCGGCAACGGGCACGGCAGGGCATTCCGGCACTGCTGGAAGTGGATGCACTGCTGCAGGCACATGGCGTGCTGGCGGCCCTGCCCGGGGCACGGATCGCCCCCGGCCTGGTCCGCTTCCAGCTGGCGGCGGTGACCTGCGAGGGATTGCAGGGCCAGGGACTGGCCTGGCTGCACGGCGCGCGGCAGGGACGCGGTGCGCTGGCCGGCAGGGTGCCGCGCTACCGGCCATGGAAGGCCGGGGCGGAGGCGCTGGCCGAGATCGGCATCGGCGGCCTGCCCGAGGACTGGCCTGCGCATGCGGCGGTGTACGGCTGCAGCAGCATCGACCGGCGGCACTGGTTGCTGCTGCTGCCGGAACGGGCGCAGTTGTGGCTGGGATGGAGTGGATGAGGTGGCGTGGCAGGTGCGAACCAACCACCTCTCCTGTGGGTGCGAACCTTGGTTCGCACGCTTCCGCGCTGTCCATGACCGATGGGACGGTATCGGCGCGCCCCTGCTGGCTAGACTCGATGGGTTGATGATCGAGCCGAAGGGCAGGGGTGCGATGTGTTGAAGTGGGGCATGCTGGCCGCAGCGCTGGCGATGGGTGGCAATGCAGGCGCGCAGCAGCGCGAGCCGGTGGACCTGGACATGGTCAGCCGCATCCGCCAGGAGGCCTTCCACCGTTCGCAGGTGATGGACACCTTCAGCTACCTCACCGAACGCATCGGCCCGCGACTGACCAATTCGCCGGCGATGGGCCGCGCCAATGCCTGGACCCGCGGCAAGTTCAACGAATGGAAGCTGGACAACGTCCATGACGAAGCCTTCGACGACTTCGGGCGCGGCTGGGAGTTCACCTCGGCCAGCGTGGAGATGCTGGGGGACCGTGTACAGCCGCTGCATGCACTGCCGAAGGCGTGGACGCCGGGCACCAAGGGACCGGTTGAAGGCGAACTGGTGCAGGTCGAGATCAAGAAGCCCGAGGACATCGAGAAGTACCGCGGCAAGCTGCGCGGCAAGATCCTGCTGCTGGGCGAGGCGCGCGAGTACAAGCGCGGCACCGAGGCGGATTCGCACCGCCACGACGCTACCTCGCTGGAGGGCCTGCAGGAGTTCACCCTGCCCAAGGACAAGGACGCCACCGCCGAGCGTGCGAAGCGGGTCAAGGAGTACCAGGAACGCCAGCAGCTGGCGACCAAGGTCAATGCGTTCTTCGTGGAAGAAGGCGCGCTGGCCTCGATCAGCATCAGCAGCTGGGACAACGGCATCATCCGCGTTGCCGGCGGCGGCTCGCGCAAGGCCGGTGAGTCGGTGGGCATTCCCGAGCTGGCGATGATCAGCGAGCACTTCAATCCGCTGGTGCGCGCGCTGGAGGCCAAGCAGACCGTGCGCCTGCGCGTGGATGTGGCTGCGCGCTTCACCGACGAGGCCGACCAGCCGGGTTACAACACGCTGGCCGAGATCCGTGGCAGCAGCAGGCCCGATGAAGTGGTGATGATCGGCGCGCACCTGGATTCCTGGCACAGTGGTACCGGTGCGGCCGACAACGCGGCCGGCGTGGCGGTGATGATGGAGGCCATGCGCATCCTCAAGGCCACCGGCGCCAAGCCCAGGCGCACCATCCGGGTGGCGCTGTGGAGCGGCGAGGAGCAGGGCCTGATCGGCTCGCAGGCCTATGTGGCCAAGCACTTCGGCCGTTTCCCGGAACCCACCGATCCGGCGCAGAAGGCGCTGCCGGCCTCGCTGCGCGAGCCGACCGGCGCGCTGCAGAAGACCCGCGACTACGGCAAGTTCCAGGTCTACTTCAACATGGACAACGGCTCGGGCCGCTTCCGTGGCATCTATGCACAGGAAAACCTGGCGGCGATGCCGATCTTCGAAGCCTGGCTGGCCCCGTTCCATGACGTCGGCGCCACCACCGTGGCCACCCGCAACACCGGCAGCACCGACCACATCAGCTTCGACCGCATCGGCCTGCCGGGCTTCCAGTTCATCCAGGACCGGCTGGACTACTTCACCAACGTCCACCACAGCCACCTGGACACCTGGGACCACGCCGAACCGGAAGACCTGAAGCAGGCCGCGGCCATCGTCGCCTCGTTCGCCTACAACGCCGCGATGCGCGAGCAGTCCTTCCCGCGCAAGGTAGAACCGTAAAAGGGGACGGAGGGGATTAAGTCGTTTCTCCCCTCCGTTTCCCGGTTGCAGGCCCAGCGACTGGGCAATCGCGACTTAATCCCCTCCGTCCCCTTTTTCCGTCGGGGGCGGCGGGCTGGTAAAATCGGGGGATTCCCGTTCCTCGAGCCGTCCATGACCTGCCGCACCCGCTTCGCCCCCAGCCCCACCGGTTACCTGCACATCGGCGGTGCCCGCACCGCGCTGTACTGCTGGCTGGAGGCCCGCCACCGTGGCGGCGAGTTCGTGCTGCGCATCGAGGACACCGACCGTGAACGCAGCACCCAGGGCGCGATCGACGCTATCCTGGAGGCGATGGAGTGGCTGGGCCTGGATTACGACGAGGGCCCGATCTACCAGACCGACCGCGTCGCCCGTTACATGGAAGTGGCCGAGCAGCTGGTGGCCGACGGCAAGGCGTACTACGCCTATGAGACCCGCGAAGAGCTGGACGCGATGCGCGAGGCCGCCATGGCCAGGCAGGAAAAGCCGCGCTACAACGGCGCTGCACGCGAACTGGGCCTGCCGCGCAAGGACGACCCGAACCGCGTCATCCGCTTCAAGAACCCGCTGCAAGGCACGGTGGTGTTCGACGACCTGATCAAGGGCCGCATCGAGATCGCCAACAGCGAGCTGGATGACATGGTCATCTTCCGCCCGGACGGCTACCCCACCTACAACTTCGCGGTGGTGGTGGACGACTGGGACATGGGCATCACCGAGGTCATCCGCGGCGACGACCACATCAACAACACCCCGCGCCAGATCAACCTGTACGAAGGCATCGGCGCGCCGGTGCCGAAGTTCGGCCACATGCCGATGATCCTCGACGAGCAGGGCGCCAAGCTGTCCAAGCGCACCGGCGCGGCCGACGTGATGCAGTACAAGGACGCCGGCTACCTGCCGGACGCGCTGCTGAGCTACCTGGCCCGCCTGGGCTGGTCGCACGGCGACCAGGAGCTGTTCAGCCGCCAGGAGCTGATCGACCTGTTCGACGTGAAGGACTGCAACTCCAAGGCCTCGCGCTTGGACATGGCCAAGCTGGGCTGGGTCAACCAGCACTTCCTGAAGACCGAGGACGTGGCCGCGATCGTGCCGCACCTGGTCTACCAGCTGCAGAAGCTGGGCCTGGACGTGGCCGCCGGCCCCGCCCCGGAGGACGTGGTGATCGCCCTGCGTGAACGCGTGCAGACCCTGAAGGAAATGGCCGAGAAGGCGGTGGTCTGGTACCAGCCGCTGACCGAGTACGACGAAGCGGCGGTGGCCAAGCACTTCAAGGCCGGTGCCGAAGTGGCGCTGGGCAAGGCCCGCGAGCTGCTGGCCGCCCTGCCGGAATGGACCGCCGAGTCGGTGGGCGTCGCCCTGCACGACGCGGCCGCAGCGTTGGAAATCGGCATGGGCAAGGTGGCCCAGCCGCTGCGCGTGGCCATCACCGGCACCCAGGTCAGTCCTGACATTTCCCATACCGTTTACCTGGCCGGCCGCGAGCAGGCCTTGAAACGCATTGATGTGGCCATCACCAAGGTAGCAACGGCCTGAGGCATCCTTGCCAGGCCCGAACCGGAGAACACGCATGCCCGCCAAGACCGCCACTGCCTGTACCGCCCCGCACCACCACGTCCACGACGCATCGGATTTCGTGGCGGTGGTCGAGCGCGTCTCGCGCGAACGCGGGCTGCGCCTGACCCCGATCCGCGCCAATGTGCTGAAGCTGATCGCCGAGGCCGGCAAGCCGGTCAAGGCCTACGAGCTGCTGGAATGGGTGCGTAACGGCAAGGGCGTGGGCGCTGATGCCCCGCCCACCGTGTACCGCGCGCTCGACTTCCTGATGGCCAATGGCTTCGTGCACAAGCTGGAGTCTGTGAATGCCTTCGTGGCCTGCCACCACCCCAGCAGCGCGGCGCACTCGGTGCCGTTCCTGATCTGCAACAGCTGCCACAGCGCGGTGGAACTGGAAGACCGCGAGATCGTCACCCAGCTGGAGAAGCGCGCCAAGGAGCTGGGCTTCCAGCCGCAGGCGCAGACCCTGGAAGTGCACGGCCTCTGCGCGCGCTGCGCGGGCTGAGTCGCGGCGCATACCCGGACTGAGCCGCACGCTCAGTCCCGGGCGGCGTGCTCTTTCAGACGCTTCAGGACGCTGCGCTGTGCGTCGACCAGTACAGGGTCGTCCACCCGCAACTGCTCGACCCAGGCGAGCGCTGGTACCGGGTCGGCATGGCGCACGAAATACAGTGCCTGCGCCAGGAAATGCACATTGGGCACCCTGGCGTCCCAGATGAGCTTGGCGATACGCAGCATCGACGCCTGCATGCCGGGTGTAACCTCAACGCCGGTCTTCCCTGAAAGCGCGGTATTGAGGCAGTAAAGCGCCTGGCAGGGCAGATCACGCGGTGTGCCCGCACGCGACCAGTCAGCGCGTTCGGCAAAGTCCAGCAGGATGGCAATGGCGGCGGGGCCACTCACATCGGCCAGTGTGCCGAGCGCGAACACTGCCAGCTGGGGGTCACCCAGCATATCGCGCAGACCTTCCACGCCCTGGCGTCCCCAGGCGGTGCAGGCCTTGGCCCAGCCGCCGAACGGTACGACCCGGCTACCATCGCCCAGCAGGCCATCATCCGGCCAACCGTGCAGTATCCGCAGCCGCTCAATCTCCTCGCCACCTTCGGCGCCGTGCTCCTGCACGAAGGCGATCAGATCTTCCGCTTCCAGCATGTCCTTGGCCGCCCGCCTGGCCAGTGTCGTGAATTTCATCGTCTTCCAGCAATCCTGATCCAGATCCGCAACGGTAGCGGATCAATGGGGTGAAGGCAGTCAGCAGCCTGCACCCTAGTCCATCGGCTTGGACCGGGTATCCACCCGCACGATCACCGACATGCCGGGCCGCAGCTGCGCGGCCAGCGTCTGGCCTTCATTGATCGATATCCGCACCGGCAGCCGCTGCACCACCTTGGTGAAGTTGCCGCTGGCATTGTCCGGGCGCAGCACGCTGAATTCCGAACCGGTGGCGGGCGCGATCTCCTGCACGCGGCCGCGCAGCACCTGGCCCTGGAACGCGTCCACCGAGAACGTGGCCGGCTGACCGATCGCCATGCCCCAGGTCTGGCCTTCCTTGTAGTTGGCCACCACCCATAGCGTGTCAGGCACCAGGAACAGCAGCTGCGAACCGGCGGCGACGTATTGGCCCACGCGCACGCTGGCTTCGCTGATCTGGCCGTCGCGCGGTGCGTGGATCACCGTGTTGGCCAGGTCGATGCGAGCCAGTTCCAGTTGTGCCTGTGCACTTTCCACCTGGGCCTCCAGGCTCTTGCGCGCCACCTGGGTCGACACCAGCGTTTCCTCGGCGATGCGGATCTGCGCCTGCGACTGCTGCACGCTGGCCTGTGCCGAGGCCTGGGTGGTGCGGAACTTGTCGCGGTCGTTGACCGACACCAGTTGCTGCGCAGCCAGTTCCTCGTAGCGTTTCAATTCATTGCGCGAACGCTGCAGCTCGGCCTGGCCGGCCGACAGCGTGGCGTGCGCCGAAGCGATCTGCGCACGGTTCTGTGCCTGCGACTGGTCCGAGTTGGCCAGTGCCGCACGTGCGCTGTCCAGCGTTGCCTGCGCCTGGGCGACACGCTGCGTGTAGATGCGGTCATCGATGCGCAGCAGCGGCTCGCCCTCCCTTACGTGCTGGAAGTCCTTCACCAGCACTTCGGTCACATAGCCGTTCACCTGTGGCGCCATCACTGTGATCTGCCCGCGCACATAGGCGTTGTCGGTCACCATCACGCTGCTGGTGAACGGCCACAGGTGCCAGGCGCGCAGGATCAGCGCAATGCCCAGCAAGGCCACCACCACCATCACCACCACGCTGCGCGCGCTGGGCTTGAGGTACTTCGGCGCGGCAGCCGGTGTCGCGGGCGTGGGCGCAGGCGCCGCATCGGTCGGCGGCGGTGGAGTGACGTTGTCGGCGTCGATGTCGTCGGGGCGGGGCGGGACGGGAGGCATGGAGGAGGACTCAGCGGGGCGCGGCCGGCGTGACCGCAGCGGGGGAAGTGGGGTGGCGCTTGCGCCATTGCTTGAGCACGGCGGTGCGCAGCGACAGCAGCAGCAACCAGCCCAGGAAGCCGATCGCCAGCCAACCGCTCAGCGTGAACACATCATTGAAGCCACGCACGTTGGCTTCGCGGCGCGTGGTCTGCGCCAGCTGCGCGCTGCCCTGCGCGCTGCGCAGCACCGGGTCGGTGATCTGTGCGCTGTACAGCTGCTGCTGGAGGCGCAGGCGTTGTGCCACCACCGGGTCGGCCGGGTCGAGCTGGCTGGTCAATGCACTGGAGTACAGCTGCTCGCGGTGCAGCTGGAAGGTACCCAGGACCGCCGAACCGGCCAGGCCGCCCAGCGTCTGTGTGATCGACAGCGTCACCAGGAAGGTGATCATGTGGTCCACACCCTGCTTCAGCGCCGCGGAAATGCCGAGCATGATCAACGGGCCCATGAACATGCCGGCACCGATCGAGGCCAGGAACTGGCTGACATAGAAATCGTGCGGTCGATCCATGCTGGTGCGGTGCTGATCGAAGAAGGCGGCAGCGCCGAGCAGCAGGATTGCCATCAGCAGCTGCGCGATCAGCCGCTTCGGGCCGAACGTCAGCGAGGCACCGGCGATGCCGGTGACCACGCCCGCGAGGATCACCACGAACAGCGGGCGCATCTGGTCCGGGCCCATGCCCAGCGTGCGCATCAGGTTGACCACGCCATAGGACTGCTCGGTGGTCAGGAAGCGGATCAGGAACGCGCCGACGATGAAGTGCAGCACCGGCAGCTTCGACAGCCAGCGGATCTGCAGCAGCGGATTGCGCCGGTAGTGTTCGATGATGAAGGCAGTGGTGGAGAGCACGATCGATGCGACCAGCGCCCAGCCCAGCCACGGTGTGTTGAGCCACCAGCGGGTGTAGCCCTGCGCCAGTACGATCACCAGCAGGGCAACGGCGGGGGCGAGCAGGGCGAAGGTGAGGAAGTCCAGCGGCTCGAAGGCTTTCACCTGGATGCCGGGCGGCAGCTTCAGCACCACCACTGCCGCGAACGCGCACAGGGCCAGCCCGGCTTCAAACGAGTAGAGCTGGTGCCACTGGCCGGTATCGACCAGGCCCGGCGAGACGATCCAGGCGATCGGCACCGCCAGCTGCGAGAGGCCCACGCCAACCACCAGCAGATTGCCGGTGAACCGTCGTGGCAGCGCCTGCAGCATGTACAGCGTGCCCAGTGTCGAACAGGCGGCGCCAGCGAAGCCGCTGGCGGCACGGGTCAGCATCGTGGTCTCGAAGCTGCCAACGAACAGGTGCAGCACCGCCAGTGCTGCGTACAGGCCCAGGCCGATCTCGGCGAACAGGCGGATGCCGTACTGCTGGCGGAACTTGAAGGCCAGCAGGTTGGCCGTGACGTTGACCATTGCATAGGCCGCCACCAGCCAGCTGCCCTGGGTCGGCGTCAGTGCCAGCTGGCCCTGCAGGAAGGGCAGGTTGGCGGTGACCAGTGCATTGCCAAGGCCACCGGTGATCGCCACCAGCAGCGACACCAGTGCATAGGCCACGCGTCGATAGGGGGGATGCCAGGGCATCGAAGCCGAACCCGGCATGGTCGGCTTCTCGTGCTCCTCCCAATCCGGAACCGGCTTCAGATACGGCTGGACCATCAGCGGGCCTCGCTGGTTGCTCCCTGGAGACCCCCGCGCAGCAGCTGCAGGGCACGCCCGGCCAGGTGGGCGCGCTCGTCGCGGGTCTTGCCGCGCAGGGCCGCGCCCAGCATGCCCGAGATCAGTGAAATATCCGTCTTCTCCAGGTCGGCACGGCACAGGCCGGCGGCCTTGGCACGGGCGATCGGTGCTTCCAGCAGATCGCGCACGGTCTCGCGCGCGGTGCGCATGGCTGGCACGTCCGAATCGACTGCACGCCAGTAATCGGCCAGTGCCGGCGAATCGATGATGCGCTGGGCCATGCCTTCGAACACCTCGAACAGGGCATCGTCGCGGTCGCCGAGCTGCTCGACCTGGCGCCGGATACGGTCGACCGTACGTTGCAGCAGTGCCTGGATCAGCGCGGTGCGGTCGGGGAAGTTGCGGTACAGGGTGGCGCGGCCCACCTGGGCGCGTTCGACCACCAGGTCCAGCGGGGCGGTGACACCGTGTTGGCCGAACACATGATCGGCGGCGTCGAGGATGAGGGCACGGCGGGCAGCAGCATCGGCACGTTGGGCAGTCATGGAATTATTTTCGGACAAAAGTGTCCGATTGGCGAGACTTTGAGTGACGGGATTGTCCGCTTGTTGTGGTACGCACATCTTTGTGACGAATGCGTGATGGATGCTGCACAAAGAGATGGGGGCCAGAAGGCCCCCATCGGATCTGCTTGCATTGGATCCACGCCATGCGTGGGCTGAGGCTGGGGTCAGAACCCATTCCTCTGGAATGGGATCCGACTCCACTACGCGATCAGAAGAACGCGCGGATGCCGAATGCGACACCACGGCCCGGCAGCGGCGAGTAGTCGCGCAGCAGCGAGGTGTGCGGGCGCACTTCACGGTTGGTCAGGTTGCTGCCATCCAGGAACACTTCGTAGCTGTTGCTCGCGTTGCGATCCCAGCGGTAGGCCAGATGCGCGTCGACCAGGGTGTAGCCGTCGCTCGGCGCTTCGTTCTGGGCGACATCCTTCTGGCGGCTGTAGCGGACCGCACCGACCGAGGCGCGCCAGCCGTCCTTCGACCAGCGCAGGTCGGCGCCGACGCGGGCCGGGGCGATGCGCGGCAGGTAGCCGGTGTTGGCCAGCTCCACGCTGTAGTTGTGGTTGTGGTCGCCATGCGGCACGGCGATGTCGAGGTTGCGGCTGCCGCTGCCATCCAGCTTGGCCTTCACGTAGTCGCCGAACAGGCGCAGATCCCAGTCACCGGCGCCGCCTTCGAACAGGTGCACCAGCGCTTCGGCTTCGGCACCGCGGAACACCGCATCCTGCTGCGTCCAGGCGCGGACCGGCAGACCCTCGGTAACGCCGGTGTCGGCCAGGTAGATGAAGTCCTTGAACCTGGTCTGGTAGACCGACGCGGAGAAGTCCAGGCGTTCGCTGTGGGTGTGGATACCCAGTTCCACGCGCTGGCCGCGTTCGGTCTTCAGGTTGGCGTCGCCGATTTCCAGCGAGCGGGTGGCGATGTGCGCGCCGGCGGCATACAGCTCTTCGTTGGTCGGTGCACGCTCGGAGCTGTCCACGCCGATGCGCAGGTCGACGGTGTCGTTGAGCTTCCAGATGCCGGCCGCAGACAGGTTGGTGGCGCCGAAGGTGCGGCGGCGATAGTCACCGGTCGGGTCCAGCTTGACCTGGTCGTGGCGGCCGCCCAGTTCCAGCTTGAACGGGCCGAACTGCTTTTCCTGCAGTACGAACAGGCCGATGTTCTTCGTGCCGGTATCCGGAACGAACGCCTCTTCGCCCTTGGCACCGAAATCACTGTTGCCGAACTGCAGGCCGAACGCGCCGTCCCAGCCGCCGATCTGCTGCTGCACGGCTTCCAGGCGCGCCTCGATGCCACGGTTGGTAAAGCGGGTGGACGGCGTGCCGGCTTCCAGCTCCACGTGTTCGTAGTCGGTGTAGGCCACGCGTGCATTGATGTTCTTCAGGAACGAGACCGGGTTGTAGATGCCGGCCTTGGTCTCGAAGCGGTTCTGCACCATGTCGATGCGCACGTCATGCTCGTCGCCGCCTTCCTCTTCATCGCCATGGTCGTGGCCGTGGTCATGGCCATGATCATCGCCATCGGCATGCACGTGCGCGCCATTGGGAATGCCGTAGTTGGTGCGATAGGTGCTGGCCGATACGCCGAAGTAGCCGCCGTCGCCCAGCCAGGTCGCGCCGACGCCGCCGGCGCGGGTGCGGATCGAGCTGTTGTCGAGGCGGCCGCGGCGCGGCTCTTCGCCTTCCTCGCCCGCGTGCTCATGGTCGTGATCGTGATGGTCTTCAAGGCTGTCGATCACTGCATAGCCGGGAATGCGGTAGTCGTCGCCGTTGCGGACCAGGCCATCCACGTGCAGCACGACATTGCCGCTGACGCCATCGAGGCGGAACATGCCGCTGCGCTCGTTGTTCACCGAATTGCCGCGCAGCTCGGCGCGGCCGCTGAGCGGGCGCTCCGGCAGCTCGCGGGCGATGCGGCCATCCACCACATTGACCGCGCCACCGATGGCGCCACTGCCGAACAGCAACGTGGCCGGGCCCTTCAGTACTTCGATCTGGTCGGCCAGGAACGGCTCGATGCTGGTCGCATGGTCGGCGCTGACGGTGGAGGCATCCATGTTGCCCATGCCATTGGACAGCACGGCCACGCGCGGGCCTTCCTGGCCGCGGATGATCGGGCGGCCGACGCCGGGGCCGAAGAACGTGCTCTGCACGCCCGGCAGCTTTGCCACGGTATCGCCGAGGGTGCCGGCCTTCTGCTCGTCCAGGCGTTCGCCGGCCAGTACCTCCACCGGGCGCGCCAGCGATTCGGCATCGCCCTGCAGTGGCGACGCGGTGACCTGCACCGACGACAGTTCAGTCAGGTGGCGGTCACGATGAGCGCTGTCATCGCCGGCGGCAAAGGCAACCGAAGGCAGCAGGGCGGCGAGGGCCAGAGCGAGGGAATGCGGCTTCAACCGCGGGGTGTGGGCGGGCATGGAGCGGGTCCTTTGTTACAGTGTATCAATCGCTGGGCGCACGTATCCCGTCAGCGGGACAGGGGGAGGGAAACCGTGCGGGTCGGGAACAGATGTTATATTATTCCATAACGATTCGCCGACCCTGCTGGAAGTCATGTCCCTGTCCTCACGCCTGCGCCACCTGCTCGACCGTTTCGGCGCCACTGGTTCGATGCTGTGCGCGGTGCACTGCGCGGTGATCCCCGTGCTGCTGGCCGCGGCGCCGTCGCTGGGCCTGTCGTTCTGGCTGAGCGATGGGGTGGAACAGGCGCTGGTGGTGTTCGTCACCCTGCTCGGATTGTTCAGCCTGGTCTGGGGCTACCGCCGGCACGGTGCGCTGCGTGCGCTGGGCTTCCTGATTCCCGGCCTGGTCGCGTTGTGGGCCGGCGTGCTGTACGACCCGCTGCACCACAATGCGGTGCCACACGCGGTGGTGATGACCATCGGCGGCCTGCTGGTGGGGGTCGCCCATCTGGTCAACCTGCGCCTCAACCACGGTCACGTGCACGACGCCAGCTGCGCGCACTAGGCGCTCCGTGATAGGATTTTCGATCGTGCGCGGGGGCGCCCAGCAAGGCGGCCCCGCCGAACCCGTGTCAGTACGGGGTAACCAGATTTCACATTTGAGGAGTTGAAGACATGGGTAAGGGTGACCGCAAGACCGCCAAGGGCAAGCGCTACAACGCCAGCTACGGCAACGCCCGTTCGCACACCGCGAGCAAGGTCGCCGTAGGCGCCGCCGCTCCGGTTGCCAAGAAGACCGTGGCCAAGGCTCCGGCGAAGAAGGCTGTGGCGAAGAAGGCCGTCGCCAAGGCCTGATCCGGCCCAGACCGGTTCAACGAAAAACGCGGCGCCTGGCGCCGCGTTTTTTTATGCCTGTCCGGCGAGCCGAGCGTGGGCTCGGCTCTACAACCGGATCAGCGCAGGGTTTTCTTCAGCGTTTCCGGATTGCCGTCGTTCGGTGCAGCCGGCACCTGCAGCAGGTGCGCCAGCAGCGGGTAGACGTCGACATTGTCGAAGCCATCGATCACCAGGCCCTGGCGGAACGACGGGCCGCTGGCCACGAATACCGCGCGCATGGAGGGCAGGGCATTGTCGTAGCCATGCGAGCCACGATCCTGATGGTCTCGCTTGGCGATCTTCTCCTGGTGCAGGGCATCCCAGCCTTCATCCATCATGCAGACAATGGCGGGAATGCGCGGGTGGGTGCCGTAGTGCAGGCGCGCCGGCAGATTCTCTTTCTTCCAGCACTCATACCGGTCGTGACGACCGAGCAGGGCGCGCTCGGCGGCGGCTTCGTGACCGGCCAACGGCGCAAAACCCACCGACTGGCCCTGGCTGACGTTGCGCGCGATGGCCGGGGCGGCCATTGATTCGGTGGAGATCACCTGGCCGACCGGGACGCTGGCCATGCCATGGTCGGAGACCACGATCACGTTGGTGGTCGCGGCCAGGCCGCGCTGCTGCAGTCCATCGAGCACCTGGCCGACGATCTGGTCGGCGCGCACGATGGCGTCGGCGTACTGCTTCGATTCGGGGCCGTAGTTGTGGCCGGCCTTGTCCACGTGCTCCATGTACAGCGTGGTCAGGCGGGGGGCATCGGCATCGGTCTGTGCAAGCCAGTCCAGCACGATGCCCGCGCGTTGTTCCAGCGGTTCCTTGCCGTCGTACACGCGCCATTGGCTTGGGCGCACACCACGGATTTCCGATTCACTGCCCGGCCACGAGGTGGTGGCCGAACGCACCCCGGCGTTCTCGGCGCCGACCCAGATCGGTTCGCCGCCCCACCAGCCGCTGGTGGTGACCGCCTCACGGTTGTTCAGCTCGAACCGGCCTAGGGCTTCATCGTCCATGCTGTTGTTGACGATGCCGTGGTGGTCCGGGCGCAGGCCGGTGACGATGGTGTAGTGGTTGGGGAAGGTCAGCGACGGATAGGACGGGGTCATCCAGCGTGCACGCACGCCGCCGTCGATCAGGCGCTGCAGGTTGGGGGTCAGGCCGCGGTCCAGCGCATCGGCGCGCAGGCCGTCGATCGAGATCAGCAGCAGCTTCGGCGGCGCAGCCGCAGCGACAGCGGTGGGAGCGGAGGCGGAAGGGGCGGGCGCGGTGGTGCAGGCGGCCAATGGCAGCAGCAGCGCCAGCGCGCAGGTCAGGCGTACGGAAGTCATCCGCCCATGATAAGCCGGTGCAATGACGCGCCCAAGACACGCTGCGCCGAAGGGCGCAGCGTGTCCGCGCATTTTTCCTTATCCCCGCGCCTGTCGGCGCGCCCCCTTCAACAAGAAGGGGGTTTTTCTCCAGACATATTCCTGATGCTTCCATCCATGCATGGCGTGGATCTACCGTGTCGACCAAGGTCGACACCTACCAGCAGCCGCGTAGTGCGCCGTCCCGACAGATCGCAGGAACCTGTCGAAGGCGGGGTGGGTCCGGTTGCAGGGGCGTGAGCGCCATGGATGGCGCGACCGAGCTTACAGGGACGTACTTGCAGCGTCCCCTGCAACCGGACCCATCCTGCCTCCGCGCAGGAAGCCCGCTGTTGCTGTTGCTCTAGCCTCTGCGGGTGCCGGGCGCAGCCCGGCCAGCCCTCTCAGGCGAACAGCGGTGCCTGGCGTTGTTCCAGTCGCAGCAGTGCGGCCTTGGTTTCCAGGCCGCCACCAAAGCCGGTCAGCGCGCCGTTGCTGCCGATCACTCGATGGCAGGGCAGGATGATCGGCAGGGGATTGCGCCCATTGGCAGCGCCGACGGCGCGGGTCGCACTGGGTTGGCCCAGATGCTGCGCCAGCTGCAGGTAGCTCCAGGTCTGGCCGAACGGGATCAGAGCCAGCGCCTGCCACACGCGCAGCTGGAACGGCGTGCCGCGTGGCGCAAGCTCAAGGTCAAAGCTGCTGCGTTCACCGTGCAGGAACTGCAGCAGCTGCTCGCGCGCTTCCGGCAGCGCATCCGGCGCGTAGTGCCAGTCGTCGCGGCCGCGTGCCGGGTGGCGGTTTTCCGGGAACAGCACATGGGAAAGGCCACGCTCGTCACCGGCGATGGTCAGCACGCCGATCGGGCTATCGAAACGGTCGAACAACAGGGTCATGTCGGTTCTCCAACGAAAGTGCCGGACAGGTGCCAAAGATGCAGCACGGCATAGGCGCGCCAAGGGCGCCACGGTTGCGAGCGCGCTTCGGTCGCGCGTTCGCTCAGGCGCTGGCCCTGCGCATGGCCGAGCACCTGCTGCAGTACCAGGTCGCCGGCGGGGAAAGCATCGGGCTGGCCGAGCCCGCGCAAGGCGATGTACTGCGCGGTCCACGGACCGATGCCGGGTAGTGCCACGCAGCGGGAAACGAACTCTTCCAGCGCCTGGCCCGGGCCGAAGTCGAGCGCGCCACTGGCACAGGCGGCGGCAAGCGCACGCACGGTGGCGGCGCGGCTGCGTGGCAGGCCGATCGATTCCAGTGGCGCTTCTGCCAGCAGCTCGGGGGCCGGGAACTGGCGATCGAATTCCGGCGGCATGCCCGGCAGGTGCGCGCCATAGGCATCCACCAGCCGCCGCGCGAAGGTGGTGGCCGCGGCCACGCTGACCTGCTGTCCGAGCACGGCGCGTACGCCCACCTCGAAGCCATCCCAGCCGCCGGGGACGCGCAGCCCGGGGCGCTCGGCTATGCCACGCGCCAGCAAGGGTTCCTCATCCAGTGCGGCGTGGACCTGCTGCAGGTCGGCATCCAGATCGAATACGCGACGCACACGGCGGACGATGTCGGGGATCAGGCGCGGATCGACCGCGCCCAGCTGCAGGCGCAGTTCCGGGCGCTTGGGGTCGGCAGTGACGCGCAGCAGGGTGGGGCGCTCGGGTGTGCCGAGCACGCGCTGGTAGCTGTCTTCGCCGATCAGCTCGATGCCGGGCAGGCTGCGCTTGCGCAGGAAGGCCAGCATGCGCGGGAAATCCAGCGGTGGCCGGTATGCCAGACGCAGTACCAGGCAGCCATCGTCGGCGGCCAGCGGCTGGTGCTGGCGACGCAGTGCGGTCGGCGCCATGCCGCAGCCCTGCAGGAAGGCCGTGTTGAAACGACGCAGGCTGTTGTAGCCGGCGGCCAGCGCGACGTCGGTCACCGGCAGCGTGGTCTCGGTCAGCAGCTGCTTGGCCAGCAGCAGGCGATGGGTGGCGTGGATCTGCCCTGGCGTTGCGCCCAGATGTTCGACGAACAGGCGCTGCAGCTGGCGCGCGCTGAGTCCGATCTTCTCTGCGAGGTCGGCTACCGGCTGTTCCTGCAGGAAGCCACCATGGATCAGGGCCAGTGCGCGCTGCACGGTCTGCCCGGCCAGTGCCTGCTGCGCCTGCGGTGCCAGCTCGGGGCGGCACCGCAGGCACGGGCGATAACCGGCTGCCGCAGCAGCGGCCGCAGTCGGGTAGTAAGTGATGTTGCGCGGCTTCGGTGGCGGTGCCGGGCACACGGGGCGGCAATAGATGCCGGTGCTGCGCACGGCGGTGTAGAACACGCCGTCGAAGCGTGCGTCGCGGGCCAGGCGGGCGCGGTCGCAGGCGGCGGTGTCGAGGGCGAGGGCGGTGTCCATGGCGCCAGTCTAGGCGTGTGAGGGCGGGGATACTCGCCGGATTCGGACATGGATGCTGGAGGGGGTTCTGGCAGGGCTTGCAGCCCTGCACCCGCAACGTCAACGTCAACGTCTCAATCAAAAGCTGGCAGTCCGTGGGATGGCGGGGCGGTGTGGGCTGTCAGGACACGCCGTAAACCCGTCCATGGGGGCTCGAGGGCGCCATCCATGGCGCCAACGGTCCTGTCAGCCCACACCGCCCCACCTCTGACAGTTGATCGCTGCAGTTGGTGGGTGCCGACCGTTGGTCGGCACGCTTTTGCTGTTGGTAGGTGTCGACCTTGGTCGACACGCTTTTTCCCAAGGGTCAGAGGGGGTTCAGTGCCACGCGCTGAATGCGCGGCCTGGGCGGGTAGACTGTGGCTCTTGCTCCCATGAATCCCGGTTGCCCGATGTCCGCCAAATTCCGCTGGTTGCCCCTGTTGTGCCTGGCCCTGGCGGGCTGCAGTCAGTTGGAGAATCCGGGCAATGTGACCGCTGCCGACAAGGCGGCGCGGGCGCCGGCCAGTGATGGCGAGAACATGGTGTCGATCAATGCGGCTGACGCACCGCCACCGCCGGCGCCGCCGCGCAGCCGGGCGGATCGGCCTTGGCCGCAGGCGCAGTTGGAGAATGGCCGCGCCTGGGTCAGCTGCAGTACCGAGTACGCCGGTGAGGCGGGCGATGGCGTCGAGCTGGAGGGCCTGCAGCGCGAGCAGATTGCCCAGGCCCTGGCGCCGTGTGCCGAGCGTGGCCTGATGCGTGTGCGTTACGCCGGCAAGATCAATCCGGGCTTCGCCGAAATGATGTGGCGACTTGCCGTGGTCGCCGATGAACAGAAGATCCACAAGCGCATCCTTGATCTGGACTCCAGCGGCGGCCAGGTGGAATCGGCGATCGTCGCCGGTGACAGCATCGGTGAATCGGGCTGGACCATCTGGGTGCGCGAAGGCTCGATCTGCCACAGCGCCTGCGTGTTCGTGCTGGCCGCCGGTGACAACCGGCTGCTGTCGGGCAAGGTCGGCATCCACCGCATGATGCGCATCAGTTCCAAGGCCACCTCGCGCGCCGAGCTCAACCGCGAGCTGCACGAGGTCTACGACAACGTGAAGGACTATCTGCAGCGCAACGGCGTGGCGGTGGGCGTGGCCGACCTGATGATGACGGTGCCCAACCGCAGCCTGCGCCTGCTGACGCCGGACGAACTACGCCAGTACGGTCTGGACGGCACCAACGCGGTGCAGGACGACCTGGAGCGGATCAAGCAGATGCGTGCCTGTGGTGACGACTTCGTGCAGCGCAAGGACGCGTTCCTGATCGCCTTCGACCAGCAGTGCAAGCACGAAGGCGCCGACATGGAATCGATCAACAGCTGCGGCCAGGCGTTGAAGCAGCGCTTCGGCTTCCCCGATGCGGTGTGCCCGGAAGAAAGCCCGCTGTCGGAGATCGATGTGGCAACGCTGCCGCCTGTGCCTTCGGAGCCACCGCCGGTGGCCGAACAGGCGCCAGCAGACGCCGGCACGCCTGCCGCGCAGGCCGATGCCGCAGCGGTGGAAGGCAGCGCCCACGCGCGCTGACGAACAGCTCACCGCGCTGGCGTAGACTGCGGTTCTTTCCCGAGAACCGGCGGTGTCCATGAAGCGCGTGCTCCTGCTGCTGTCCCTGCTGCCCCTGACCGCATTGGCGCAGGCACCCGCGCCGGCCACGCCTGCACCGGCACCCGCGCGCCCCGCACCGGCATCGCCGGCGGCTGCGAAACCGGCCACGGCCGGCGCTCCGGCGTTGACTGCCGCGCAGCAGGCGCAGGTGCAGAAGCAGGATGCGGAAATGGGCGCGGCCGCAGTGAAGGCGGCGCAGCTGGTCGATGCCAACCGCGCAGGCGAGTTGTGGGATGGCGCTTCGGCCGTCGCGCGCCGTGCAGTACCGAAGGCCGCCTTCGTCAGTCAGTTGACTGCCGAGCGCACGCGCCTGGGCGCGCTGGCCGGGCGTGGCCAGCCGACCATCACCCGGGTCAAGTACAGCGCCGGTGCCGCGGTGCCGGAGGGGCTGTACATCAACGTCAGCTTCCCGACCCGTTTCGCCAACAGCGCGCAGCCGGTACGCGAGCTCGTCTCGTTCCGTTTCGACGAGGACCAGGTGTGGCGCCTGGCCGGTTACAGCCTGCGTGCGTCGGCACCCTGAGGAGATGATCGATGGCAACTGAACTGACGATGCTGGCCTGGTCGGTGCTGCTGGGCTTTGTCTACATCTTCGCTACCTCCACCGTGGTCACCCGCGAGCGCGGGATGAAGTGGAATGCCTCGGCGCGTGATGGCGAAGCCAGGCCACTCAGCCCGCTGGCCGGTCGCCTGCAGCGGGCCCAGGCCAACTTCCTGGAGACCTTCCCGTTCTTTGCCGCTGCTGCGATCGCAGTGGTGGTGGCCGGGCGCGGCAACGACACCACGGCGCTGGCGGCGCAGGCCTACTTCTGGGCGCGCGTGGTCTACCTGCCGCTGTATGCCGCGGGCGTGCCCTACGTGCGCAGCCTGGTCTGGGCAGTGTCGCTGCTGTCGATCCTGGCGCTGGTGTTCGCGTTGTTGTGATCCCGGCCTGATCCAGATCAAGGCCGGTCAGGTGCGCGGCGCTATGCTGGCGCGGACTGATCAACGGCAGGAGGCGCGCATGCGCAGGATGGACGTGGTGGTGGTCGGCGCCGGACCGGCGGGGCTGTGTTTCGCGCGTGCGCTGGCCGGTAGCGGCCTGCAGGTCGGGCTGGTCGAAGTTCAACCGCGCCAGGCCCTTGCCGAGGCCGCCTTCGATGGCCGTGAGATCGCGCTGACCCATGCCTCGCGGCAGAGCATGGAGCAGCTGGGGCTGTGGCAGCGCCTGCCGCAGGCCGAAGTCGCTGAACTGCGCGATGCCAAGGTGATGAACGGCGGCTCGCCGTTCGCGCTGACCTTCGCCAGCAGCCAGGTCGACGGCCAGCCGCTGGGCTGGCTGGTGCCCAACCATCTGATCCGCCGCGCGGCGTGGGATGCCGTGCAGGGGCAGGACGGCCTGGAACTGTTCGACGGGCGCAAGGTGCTGGGCGTGCAGGCCGATGCGCAGGGCCACGTGGTCACACTCGATGACGGCAGCCAACTGCACGCGCGCCTGCTGGTCGCCGCTGACAGCCGCTTCTCCGCCACCCGCCGCATGCTCGGCATCGGTGCGCAGATGCGCGACTTCGGCAAGTCGATGCTGGTGTGCCGCATGCAGGTCGAGCGCGACCATCACCACACTGCCTGGGAATGGTTCGGCTACGGCCGCACCATGGCGCTGCTGCCACTCAACGAGGGCCAGGCATCGGCGGTGATCACGCTGCCGCCGCGGCAGATCGAGGAGCTGCTGGCGATGGATGAGGTGGCCTTCGGTGAGGCCATCGGTGCCTGCTTCGAACACCGTCTTGGCCGCATGCAGCCGGTGGCGACGCCGCAGGCGTATCCGCTGGTCGGCGTCTATGCGCACCGTTTTGTCGGCGAGCGTTCGGCGCTGATCGGCGATGCCGCCGTCGGCATGCACCCGGTCACCGCGCATGGCTTCAACCTGGGACTGGCCAGCGCACAGCGGCTCGCACAGGGCATCGTCGCGCAGCAGCGACGTGGTGCCGACATTGCCGCGGCCGGCATGCTGGCCAGCTACCAGCGGGGTCACCGGCTGGCGTCGCGGCCGCTGTACGAGGCCACCAATGCCATCGCCAGCCTGTATACCGACGACCGCCGCCCGGCGCGGCTGCTGCGCGCGGCGGGCCTGCGTCTGGCACAGGGCGTGGCACCGTTCAGGCAGCTGATCGCCTCGCACCTGACCCAGCGCGTGGCCTGAACCGGTTCAGATCAGCCCGTTCAGATCAGCCGGCGGCCAGCACCCGGATCTGGCTGTCGGCGAACTCGACCACCTGGCCTGCGCGGATTTTGCAGGCCTTGCGCAGTTCGACTTCGCCGTCGACCCGCACCTGTCCGTCACCGATGACCATCTTGGCCTCGCCGCCACTGGTGACCAGGTCGGCCAGCTTGAGCAGCTGCTTGAGTTCGACGTAGTCACCGTCGAGGTCGAATTCGAGAATCTGCATGGAGCGGGGTTCCTGGGGAAGGGCGCAGCCAGCGGCCGGGCCGGTGAAGAGGGCGCGTATTGTGCGCCAGCTTGGGGCATGACGGTACGCGCACGGCAAGCTGTACGCCTTGTTCAGGATCAATGCGGTATGATTCCGCTCTGAGCGAGTGAAATCTCCTCCAACCGAGCAGCGCCAGGGCACGCGATAAGAAGGGCGCCCAAAGCGCGGACCATCACCTTTTTTATCGCACTGCCAGGAAGACGGCAGTGTCTTCGGAGTTCCCCATGTCCCAAGATTCCCAAGCGCCGCTGCAGTTCGCGCAGCTCGGCCTGTCCGAGCCCGTGATGCAGGCGGTCACCGCCATCGGCTACGAAACCCCGTCGCCGATCCAGGCCGCTACCATCCCGGCGATGCTGGAAGGTCGCGACGTGCTGGGCCAGGCCCAGACCGGCACCGGCAAGACCGCAGCGTTCGCGCTGCCGGTACTGTCCAACATCGATCTGCAGCAGATCAAGCCGCAGGCCCTGATCCTGGCGCCGACCCGCGAACTGGCCATCCAGGTTGCCGAGGCGTTCCAGTCCTATTCGTCGAAGATCCCGGGCTTCCGCGTGCTGCCGGTGTACGGCGGCCAGCCGTACGGCCAGCAGCTGTCGGCCCTGCGCCGCGGCGTGCACATCGTGGTCGGTACCCCCGGCCGCGTGATCGACCACCTGGACCGCAGCACCCTGGACCTGTCCGAGCTGAAGACGCTGGTGCTGGACGAAGCCGATGAAATGCTGCGCATGGGCTTCATCGACGACGTCGAAGCCGTGCTGAAGAAGCTGCCGGAGCAGCGCCAGGTGGCCCTGTTCTCGGCCACCATGCCGCCGCAGATCCGCCGCATCGCGCAGACCTACCTGCAGGACCCGGTGGAAGTGACCATCGCGGCCAAGACCACCACCTCGGCCAACATCCGCCAGCGTTACTGGTGGGTGAGCGGCATGCACAAGCTGGACGCGCTGACCCGCATCCTGGAAGTCGAGCCGTTCGACGCGATGATCATCTTCGCGCGCACCAAGGCCGGCACCGAGGAACTGGCCAGCAAGCTGCAGGCCCGTGGCCTGGCCGCTGCCGCGATCAACGGTGACATGCAGCAGGCCCAGCGTGAGCGCACCATCGCCATGCTGAAGGAAGGCAAGCTGGACATCCTGGTCGCCACCGACGTGGCTGCCCGCGGTCTGGACGTGGAGCGCATCAGCCACGTGCTGAACTACGACATCCCGTACGACACCGAAAGCTACGTGCACCGCATCGGCCGTACCGGTCGTGCCGGCCGCAGCGGCGAGGCGATCCTGTTCGCCACCCCGCGCGAGAAGGGCATGCTGCGCCAGATCGAGCGCGCCACCCGCCAGCCGATCGAAGAAATGCAGCTGCCGAGCGTGGAAGCGGTCAACGACACCCGCATCAACAAGTTCACCTCGCGCATCAGCGAAACCCTCGGCGCCGGTGGCCTGGACTTCTACCGCCAGCTGCTGGAGCGTTTCGAGAACGAGCAGAACGTGCCGGCCATCGAAGTGGCTGCCGCGCTGGCCAAGATGCTGCAGGGTGACACCCCGTTCCTGCTGCAGCCGCCGGTACGTGCCCCGCGTGAAGAGCGCGCACCGCGCGAACGCTTCGACCGTGGTGACCGCCCGGAACGTGGCGATCGCTTCGACCGCAACGAGCGTGGTCCGCGCTTCGAGCGTGGCCCGCGCCGCGACGACGCCGAAGGTGGCTTCGAGCAGCGTCCGCGCCGTGAGGTTCCGCCGCGTGGTGCGCCGGAGCAGGGCATGGAGACCTACCGCATTTCGGTCGGCCACCAGCACGGCGTGAAGCCGGCCAACATCGTTGGCGCCATTGCCAACGAAGCTGGCCTGGAAAGCCGCTTCATCGGCCGCATCGACATCCATGACGACTTCTCGCTGCTGGACCTGCCGGCACAGATGCCGCCGGACGTGCTGTCGCACCTGCAGAAGGTGTGGGTGTCCGGCCAGCAGCTGCAGATGCGTGCGCTGGCCCCGGGTGAAGACACCAACCCGGCCCCGCGTCCGTTCAAGCCGCGCTTCGACAAGCGTGGTCCGGGCGGCCCGGGTGGCCCGCGTCGCGGTGGCCCGGGCGGTCCGGGTGGCCACGGTGGCGACCGCGGAGGTGACCGCGACAGCCGCCCGCCGCGTCGTGACGGCTTCAAGCCGCGCGGCCCGCGCAGCTTCTAAGCCGCACCTGCGGTCCTGAACAACGCCAGCCTCCGGGCTGGCGTTGTCCGTTATGGGCCTGGAAAAGGGGACGGAGGGGATTAAGTCGTTTATGCCCGGCAGTGCGCTTATGCCGAAAACGACTTAATCCCCTCCGTCCCCTTTTCGCATGGCAAACACATTGCCGGTCATAGGCTGGGCCGGTTCCAAGGGAGGTTGTCACCGCAGCACATTCGGGGGGATCCGGGATGGGTAGAAGTGGCACGGACCAGCAGAGCCGGCGGGTGCCGATGACCCGTGGCCTGGGATTGCGCTTTGCGTTGTTGACGGGCATGGCGATCGGGTTGGTCGCGCTGTCCGCGTTGATCCAGGAACTGCAGGCGGCCTCGACGGCCTGGATCGCCGGCCAGGGCTACTGGTCGCGAGGGCAGCAGGATGCGACCGCTGCGCTGAGCCGCTACCTGGCGCGTGGCGATGCACAGGACCTGGATGACGCGCGCCAGGCCCTGCGGATTCCGTTGGGGGATCTGCAGGCCCGGCTGGCGCTGGAACAGGCGGTACCGGACGAGGAGAAGGCCCGGCAGGGTTTCCTGCAGGGCGGCAACGCGCGCGCCGATATTCCGCGCCTGGTGTTCTCGTTCCGCTACGCCCGTGACCTGGGAGCATTCCGCGAAGCCACTGCACTGTGGCGGCAGACCGATGGTGATCTGGAGGCTGTGCAGGCCCTGGTCGCCGAGCTGCAACGGAGGCATGCGGCAGGTGAACTGCCCGTGGCCGACCGCAATCGCTACCTGCAGCAGCTGCGGGATCTCGACCGCCGCCTGCAGGTGCAGGCCCAGGCGTTCTCGCAGGCGCTGCTGAGGATGGCCACCATGGTCCGGATCGCCACGCTGATGGTTGGCGGCCTGTCGGTGCTGGTGATCAGCCTGATGGCAGTGGCGCTGGCGCGTCGTGTCGGCAAGGATCTGACCGAGCACGAGAGCCGCTTCCGCGCGGCGTTCTACCAGGCCAATGTCGGCATGCTGAAGCTCGACACCGATGGCCGCGTGGTCGAGGCCAACCAGGCGATGGCGGATATCCTCGACTACCGGCGTGATGTGCTGCTGCAGATGCTGCTGGGTGACCTGCTGATGGAGGGGGAACTGGTCCTCGATGGTGTCGGCCGCATCGACTGGGACCGGCAGCTGCGGCCGAGCGAGCTGCGTTTCCGGCGGCGCGATGGCAGCCTCGTCTGGGGACGCTGGAGCGGTACCGCGGTTCGCAGCTCGGGCGGAGGATTGTCGGTGTTCGCGATCATCGAGGATGTCAGCCAGAACCATGCACTGGCGCGCGAGATCGAGCATCACGCCAGCCACGATCCGCTGACCGGCCTGATCAACCGCCGCGAGATCGAACGCCTGCTGGAACGCGCGCTGCTGCAGGTCCGGACCGACGGTGGTACGCATGCGCTGTGCTACATCAACCTGGACCACTTCAAGCTGGTCAACGACAGCTTCGGTCATGCCGCCGGCGACCAGATGCTGCGCGGTTTCGCCGACTATCTGGTGGCGGCGGTGCGTGATGGCGATTGGGTCGGCCGCCTGGGGGCCGATGAGTTCGCGGTGTTTCTCGCCCACGCCGGCCAGGATGAAGCCAAGCGGGTACTGCAGCGGGTGATCCGCAACCTGGGCCAGGCCACGTTCCCGATCAGCGAGGGCAGCCCGCAGTTGAGCTGCAGCATCGGCGTGGTCGAGGTCAGTGCCGAGGCGCCGGACGCGAACTGGTTGATGAGCGCCGCCGACAGCGCCTGCTATGCGGCCAAGCAGGCCGGTCGCAACCGTGTGCACTGCTTCAACGAGAACCGCATGGCGCTGGAGGAGCGGCGGCAGGAGGCCGAGCGTCTGCAGGGTGTCAGCCTGGCCATGGCGGAGAATCGCATGCTGCTGTACGCGCAGCGCATCGCCCGCGTGGGCGATCCGTCCTACCTGCATTACGAGGTGCTGGTGCGCATGCGTGGTACCGATGGCAGCCTGCATCTGCCCGGTCAGTTCATGCCGGCGGTGGAGCGATACGGCATGGCGGTGGCGCTGGATCGGCACGTGCTCGGGCTGTTGTTCCGCCACCTGCAGGTCTGCCCGGCACACGTGCGCCAGCTGGGCCTGTGCAACGTCAACGTTTCGGCGCAGTCGATCGCCGAGCCGGGATTCCTCGCCTTCGTCTGCGACCTGCTCGAGCGCAACCGCGCGCTGGCCTCGAAACTGTGTTTCGAGATCACCGAGACCGCGGCGATCAGCAACCTCAGCCAGGCACGCGCTTTCATCGATGCGGTCAAAGCGCGTGGCTGCCGGATGGCACTGGATGACTTCGGCTCCGGCCTGTCCTCGTTCGGCTATCTGCGCCAGCTGCCTGCGGACATCCTGAAGATCGACGGCACCTTCGTGCGTGACATGGACACCGACCCGGTCAGCCACGCCACGGTGCGGGCGATCAGCGAGCTCGGGCGGGAACTGCAGATGGAGGTGGTGGCCGAATGGGTGGAAACCGCCGAGGTGGCTGGCGCACTGACCCGGCTCGGCGTGCAGGGCCTGCAGGGCTACGCGATCGAGCGGCCGCAGCCGCTGGAACGGATGACCCTGAGTGACCTGAGGCCGGTCCGCCTGGTGGCGGTGAAGGGGCCTCCGGCCGCTGGCTGAACGGCGCACGGCGACTTTGGTCTACACATGCGTGGCGTGCCCGGCTGCGATAATGCGCGCCAGGGGCGACGCGCAGTGGGCGCGGACGTAAGCAGGAACAGGATGTGGCGTGGGCGTCAGGCAGTGGCGGTACGAAACAGGGGCGCTGCTGGTCGTCCTGCTGATGGGAGTGTTGCTTCCCGGTCTGGTGCACGCGCGCCTGGCCGAGGCCGGCCGGGATTTCCTGCTGGTTGGCGCACCGACGGACGAACCGACACCCCATCGTGGCTGTACGCCCGCGATGCTGGCCGGGCCGCGCGAGCAGGTAGAGGTACCGGCGCCGCCCGGGGGCTGGTCGGGGCAACCCCAGGCGCTGGATGTGTTCAACGTGTTCGCTGGCGAAGTCCGCGTACAGCATGGTGACCGCGAGATCTGCGGCAACATGCACGATGCGCGCACCCGTGATTCGCGCTTCCGCGCCGGCATCGGCCTGGTGGCGGTGCCAGCGGCAGGCAGCCATGAGCCGTTCCTGGTGTCGTGGCAGGCGCCGCTGAAAGCGCGCTGGGTGCCAACCTTGCGGCTGGGGGCGCCCAGTCCGGTCCAGCAGAACGATACCGCCCGCCTGCTGGTGCGCGCGGCCTGCATCGCGGTGGCGATCGCGCTGGCGCTGTCGGCATTGATGGCCTACCTGACCACCCGTGACCGCAGCTTCCTGGTCTACATCGGCGCGACGATCGTGGTGGTGGTGTGGCAGGCGGTTCTTGGCGGCTTGAGCGGCTACCCCGAACCGTGGCTGCCGGTGGGCGAGCGCGGCGCATGGTGGCTGCTGGCGCTGACCGCCGCGACCCAGGCACTGGTACTGCCCGCTCTGTGGCGCCTCAACGGCGGGGACCGCTTGCTGCCACGCTCGCGGCCGGCACAGCAGGCTGTGCTGTGGGGCCTGATGGGACTGGCCGCGCTGGTGCCGTGCCTGCGCTGGGACACCCTGGCGCTGGTCGCGCAGAGCCTGCAGCTGACCTTCATCCTCGGTTGCCTGTTGTCACTGGCCGCTGGCATGCGTGCCTGGTTGCGCGGTGACTGCTGGGCGTTGGCGGGCCTGGCGGCGCTGGTGCCACTGCTGGTGATGATCGCAGCCGATGCCAGCAGTGCGGGGTGGCTGCTGGAGTACCGGGTGGAAGCACTCCAGCTGTCGGTGACCTGGCTGCTGATGATGGCCGCCTATGCCATGAACCAGCGGTTGGGCCGGCTGCGCCAGCAGCGCGATGAACTGCGCCAGCTGGCCGAAACCGATGGCCTGACCGGGCTGCCCAACCGCCGGGCCGGCCTGCAGCAGCTGGCCCGTCACCTGGCACAGGTCGACCGTGAGCGTGGCCCGCTGGTGATCGGCTTCCTCGACATCGACCTGTTCAAGGACATCAACGACCGCCATGGCCACGCGGTGGGCGACCAGGTGCTGGTGGCGGTAGCGCGTGCCCTGCGCACGGCAGTCCGCAGCCAGGACGAAGTGGTGCGGATGGGCGGCGAGGAGTTCCTGCTGCTGATGCCGGGCATGCCGCGCGAGGCGGCGTCGGCGCGCCTGGACCGCCTGCGCCAGCGCATCACCGAAGCCGGCCAGGCCCTGCAGGTGCCGGGCCTGGAAGTGACCGCCAGCATCGGACTGGCGCAGTGGCGGCCGGGTGAGGATGACCTGGCCGCGCTGCTGCGGCGGGCCGACCATGCCATGTACGTGGCCAAGCGGGCGGGTCGCAACCGGGTGTTCGACGGCGAAGAGCTCGATCCGCCGGCCCCGGCATGAAGCGCAGCGGGCGGCGATGCCGGATAATGGACCGATGACCACCCGACTCAACAAACATATCGCCGACACCGGCTTCTGCTCCCGCCGCGAGGCCGATCGCCTGATCGCCGCCCGCCGCGTCACCGTCAACGGCCACGCGGCCGGCACCGGTGCGGTGGTGGGCGAGGAAGACCAGGTGCTGGTCGACGGCCAGCCGCTGCGCGCGCGCGTGGCACGCAAGCCCGGCGCCCGCCGCCACGTCTACATCGCGCTGAACAAGCCGGTGGGCGTCACCTGCACCACCGAAACCTCGGTCAAGGGCAACATCGTCGACTTCGTCGGCCACGAACAGCGCATCTTCCCGATCGGGCGCCTGGACAAGGAGTCCGAGGGACTGATCCTGATGACCAGCAACGGCGACATCGTCAACCAGATCCTGCGTGCCGAGAACGGCCACCAGAAGGAGTACCTGGTGGCGGTGAACAAGCCGGTCACCGACGAGTTCCTGCGTGGCATGGCGCGCGGCGTGCGCATCCACGACCAGATGACGCTGCCGTGCAAGACCTCGCGCATCGCCAAGTTCGGATTCCGCATCACCCTGCAGCAGGGACTGAACCGGCAGATCCGCCTGATGGCCGCCGAATTCGGCTATCGCGTGACCCAGCTGCGCCGCGTGCGCATCGACAACATCAAGATCGGTGCGCTGAAGCCGGGCCAGTGGCGCAACCTGACCGAGCAGGAGCTGCAGGGCCTGCTGCCGAAGCAGCTGGACTGGTAACGCGCGGTAGCGCCGGCTGCTGGCCGGCTGCACCAGGCATCGAATGAGCGCGGGATGCCGGCCAGCGGCCGGCACTCCCCGTTGTGCGGATTGCGCACCGGCATCAGCTAGACTCCGCAGTGACCTGCCGGAACGTGACGCTGCATGATCAAGCCCGACAAGCCTGCCAACGAAGCCCTGCGGCTCGAGGCGCTGTACCGCTACCGGATCCTGGATTCGCAGCGTGAGAAATCCTTCGACGACCTGGTCGCGATCGCCAAGGCGGTCTGCGGTACCTCGATGGCGGCGGTGACCCTGATCGACGTCGAACGGCAGTGGTTCAAGTCGATCCAGGGCATCGACGCGGCGGAAAACCTGCGCAGCGAATCGATGTGTGGCCACGCCATCCTGCAACCGCAGGAAATCATGGTGGTGGAGGACGCGTTGCAGGACATCCGCTTCCACGATAATCCGGTAGTGACCGGCGACCCGCACATCCGCTTCTACGCCGGTGCGCCATTGATCAGTTCCGATGGACTGCCTCTGGGCACGCTGTGCGTGTTCGATGCACATCCGCAGCACCTGCCCAGCGACAAGGCCGAGGCACTGGCCGCACTGTCACGGCAGGTGATGCTGGTGATGGAGCTGCGCCGTTTCGCGCTCGACATCCAGAAGCACATGCTGGAACGCGATGACTACGAGCGCCTGCTGTCGGAGTACCAGGACGTGCTGCTGGCGCAGAATGCCGACCTGGCCGAGCAGAGCCGCACCGATGCGTTGACCGGCCTGCCCAACCGCCGCGCGATGGCGGCGGCGCTGGAAGAGGCTGTGGTGGAGATCGATGGGCAACCGGGCGTGGCCTGCGTGGCGCTGCTCGACATCGACCATTTCAAGCACATCAACGATTTCCAGGGGCATGCCACCGGCGACCGGGTGCTGGCCGAGCTGGGCGTGCTGCTGCGCTCGCATTTCGCTGGCCGTGGCATGGCGGCGCGTTATGGCGGCGAAGAGTTCGTGGCGGTGATGCCGGGCACCGATCTGCGCACGGCCGAACTGCAATGCGAATTCCTGCGCCTGGCCGTGGCGGATCTTCCGCTGGGTTTCCCGGTCACGATCAGCATCGGCGTTGCCCAGCATCACGCCGGTGAAAGCGTGGACGCGATGCTGGCGCGCGCCGACAAGGCGCTGTACCGGGCCAAGGGCAATGGTCGCAACCGGGTGGAACGGGCGGGCTGAGACACCGGCGACTCGCGCGCTGAACGCATGCGACGTGTGGATGATTCGATGCCGTTCCAGTAGATCCACGCCATGCGTGGATGCTCTTCCCGATTCACGTCGCGTCGCAGCTCCTGCAATCAGAACCGGCCAGCATGACGTCCCTGTTCCCACGGACACAACCATGCTGCAGACCCTGGCCATCGCCCACTATCGCTCGCTGCACGGGCTGATACTGCCGCTGCAGCAGTTGAATGTGGTGACCGGCGACAATGGCAGTGGCAAATCCAGCCTGTACCGCGCGCTGCGCCTGCTGGCGGAGACCGCGCAGGGCGGCGTCGCGGCGGTTCTGGCCCGCGAAGGTGGGCTCGGTTCGGCGCTGTGGGCGGGGCCGGAAAAAATGGACCGTCGGGTTGCTGCCGGCGAAATCCCCTTGCAGGGCGGCCCACGTCAGGAATCGGTGGGATTGAAGCTGGGCTTCACCACCGACGAGTTCGGCTATGCCATCGACCTGGGCTACCCACCGCCCAGCCGTTCGGCCTTCGCACTGGACCCGCAGATCAAGGCCGAGGCGATCTGGGCCGGGCCGTTCCTGCGCAGCGCCAACCTGCTGGTCGACCGACGTGGGGCAATGGTGCGGCAACGCCATGCGCGCGGCTGGGATCTGGTCGATGACCGGTTGTCGCTGTTCGACAGTCTGTTCACCCAGGTTGGCGATCCGCAGCGCATGCCGGAAACCATCGCCCTGCGCGAGTACATCCGTCGCTGGCGCTTCTACGACCATTTCCGCAGCGACGCCGATGCCCCGGCACGGCAACCGGCGATGGCCACGCGCACGCCGGTGCTGCATCACGACGGTCGCGATCTGGCGGCGGCCTGGGTGACCATCCTCGAGATCGGTGATCCGGGCGGACTGGCGCGCAGCGTGGAGGATGCGTTCCCGGGCGCCACGGTGGGGTTCGAGGAACTGGACGGTCGACTCGCCCTGCGCTTCCACCAGCCGGGGCTGCTGCGGCCGTTGTCGATGGCCGAGCTGTCCGACGGCACGCTGCGCTTCCTGCTGCTGGCCGCGGCACTGCACACGCCGCGCCCGCCGCCGCTGCTGGTGCTCAACGAACCGGAGACCAGTCTGCATCCGGACCTGCTGCCGGCGCTGGCGCGGCTGATCATCGCGGCCAGTGCGCGCAGCCAGGTGTGGGTGGTCTCACACGCCAGCCGACTGATCGCAGCACTGGAGCAGGCGCCCGGCTGTCATTCGCTGCATCTGCACAAGGAACAGGGCCGCACGCTGTTGAGCGGGCAGGGCCTGCTGGATGCCCCGGCATGGCACTGGCCGCAGCGCTGACAAGGCGATTCGCACCCTGCGCGGAGGCACTCAATCGGCGATGTTGCGCGCCTCGGCCGTGCCAAGAATTTCCGGATGCTGCACCGGCTTGCGGCGGTTCAACAACGGATGCAGGAACACCGCGCCGACGATGATCGCCACGCCCAGGTAGAACCACGGCGTGACCTCGTGCTGCTCGCGCAGCAGCACCACTGCCAGCACCACCGCGTAGACCGGTTCCAGGTTGGTCACCAGCTGCACGGTGTAGGCGCTCAGGTGGCGTAGCGCGACCAGGGCCAGGGCGAACGGCAGCAGCGTGCAGAACCCGGCCAGTACCAGTAGCAGGATGCCGTCGTGCAGGTCCGGAACCACCCATAGCGGGCTGGCCAGCGCCGGCAGCAGGTAGGGCATCAGTGGCGCCAGCAGGGTCAGGGTGAGGGTGCCGGCGCCCAGCTCCAGTGCGGTGACCGTAAGCGGATCGGCGTGGCTGACCATGCGCTTGTTGAGCGAGCCAAACACCGCCACCAGCAGCGCCGATATCGCGCCGATCAGTACACCCAGGCGCATGCCATCGGGCACGCCACCGACCACCAGTGCAACACCCGGCAGCACGGCCAGGCCGAAGGCGAGTTCACGCAGCTGGAACGGTCGCTTGGCTACCCACGGTTCGATGATCGAGGTGAATACCGGCGCCAGCGCGATGCAGGTGGCGGCCACCGAGGCGTTGGCCAGCTTCACCGCGCCGTAGAACGTCAGCCAGTGCAGGGCGACCAGCGCGCCGATGCCGGCGTAGCCCGCCACCAGGCGCAGTGGCAGGGTGCGCAATCCGCGCCAGACCCGCGGCAGCAGCGCCAGCATCGCCGTCACCAGCAGCATGCGCCACCACACCAGCGGCAGCGCCGGCAGGGTGATCAACTTGCCGAGGATGGCGGTGACGCCCCACAGCAGGACACAGAAGTGGATCTGCCACAGCGCTTTGCGGGTGTCGGGTGTGCTCATCCGCCTATTGTGAGGCAAGGCGATGACCGCAGCGCTATCCGCGTGAGGAATTGCTGGCCCCATCTACCCGCCGCTGCAGGGCCATCGCCGCCGCCGGGTTGCGTGCCTTGCCCGCACCAATGCACAGCAGGTAGACCTCGCGCGGCTCTGACGGTGCCGGCGCGGCCAGGCAGGGCAGGTCGTCCACCGGTTCGCCGCGTGACCAGTGGAGCGCGCGTTCGGCCCAGCGCTGCTGCACGGGTGCCGGCAGACCCTCGTTCAAGCGGGCCTGGCTGCGCTTGATCCGCGCGTAGACGAGGCTGGCACTGACATCGCCGTGTAGTGGCGCCTCGTCGCTGTCCTCGATCACCAGCGCCACGCCGTGTCGACGGGCGGCAGCAACCAGTGCCGGGCCATGTGCCTCGGCGTTGCGGACCTCCAGCGCATGCTGCAGCGTCACCCCTTCCAGTTGCTTCGGCAGCTGCGCCATCAGGGCACCCAATGCATCGGCATCGGCCGGATGGCGCGGATCGAACTGCCACAGCAACGGGCCGAGCCGGTCACCGAGTGCAATCGCCGCCTGCAGGAAGGGCGCGGCCGCTTCCACCGTGCTGGAGAGGTCGCGGCGCTGCACCAGGTACCGTGGCGCCTTCATCGAAAACTGGAAGCCTTCCGGCGTCTGTGCGGCCCACTGCGCGCACTGCGCCGCGGTGGGCGTGCGGTAGAAGGTGCCGTTGATTTCGATGCAACGCAGGGCACGGCTGGCATGGGCCAGTTCTTCACGCTGCGGCAGGCCAACCGGGTAGAAAACGCCGCCGCGCCATTCGGGAAACACCCAGCCACCAATGCCGCAGCGGATCTCCGCCTGCCGGGCGGTCGCGGTCACTGGCCGTGGTCCGCGCGCCACGGGTCGTAGCTGCCGAACCACCACAGATAGCCTTCCGGGTCGGCGCAGGCGTAGCCGCGTCCGCCATAGTCCTGGTCGGCGATGTCGATGACAATGCGGGCACCGGCGGCCTTGGCCCGTGCATAGTGCGCATCGGCATCGGTGACGATCACGCAGGCGTTCTGGGTCTGGCGGCCGCCGACCTCATCAGGCATCGCCGCATGCTGGTTCCACTCGCTTTCCTTGTCGGCCGAGCCGAGCATGATCATGCCGGTGCCGAAGGTCAGTTGTGCATGGAACACCGTATCGCCATCGGCGTAGACAGCCTGGGCATGGAAGCCGAAGGCGCGCTGCAGCCAGTCGATGGCGGCCTGCGCGTCGCGATAGCGCAGGCATGGAATGATGGTGGAGCCGTTGCTCGGTTGGCCGTTCCCGCCCATGACACCCCTCCTATGGCACAGGGCAGGGTGCGCCGCAGACCGTTACCATCGCGCGAAACCCCGGTGACGGCCTGCACATGGCCGCCACCCCTGTTCGGAGATCGTGCTGGATGAAACCCTGGATTGGAGGAGCCGTGCTGCTGGCGTGCACGACCATGGCGAGTGCTGCCACCCCGGCGCAGCTGCAGGACCTGGATGCGACCGTCGAGCGCGTGCGCGCGCAGTTCGACGTGCCCGGCATTGCCGTGGCAGTGGTCAAGGATGGCGAGGTGGTGCTGGAACGCGGCTGGGGCGTGCGCGAGCAGGGCAAGCCGGAACCGGTGCAGGCCGATACGCTGTTCGCCATTGCTTCCAACACCAAGGCGTTCACCGCCACCTCGCTGAACCTGCTGGCCGAGGACGGCAAACTGAAGATGGACGACAAGGTGATCGACCACCTGCCGTCGTTCCGCATGTCCGATCCGTTCGTGACCGGGCAGATGACGATCCGCGACCTGCTGTCGCATCGCAGCGGGCTGAGCCTGGGCGCAGGTGACCTGCTGTTCTGGCCGACCACCTCCTACAGCAATGCCGAAGTGGTGGAGCGGCTGGGCAAGGTGCCGCTGAAGGGCGGTTTCCGCGAGAGCTATGCGTACGACAACATCCTGTACGCGGTTGCCCAGCAGGTGATCGAGCATGTCTCCGGCATGAGCTACCGGCAGTTCCTGCAGACCCGCATCTTCGACAAGGTGGGCATGGCCGGCACACGCTACAACGCCGATCACCTGAAGCCGGGCGACAAGGCCGCGGTCGGCCACGCCAAGTACGATTTCAAGGACCTGCGTACCGTTGCACCGCTGACCTGGTCGAACAATGCCGGCGCCGGTGGCATCTATTCCAGCGCGCACGACATGGCGCGCTGGATGCAGGTGCAGCTGGACGAAGGCAAGCTGGCCGATGGCACCGCGCTGTTCAGCGACAAGAGCCAGCAGCAGATGTGGCGGATGATCACGCCGCAGTCGATTCCGGCGCCGAGCGTGCCGGAGCTGGCACCGGCCCGGGCCAACTTTGCCGGCTACGGCGAAGGCTGGAGCCTGAGCGACTACCGCGGCCAGAAACTGGTCTGGCATACCGGTGGCTGGCCGGGCATGGTCTCGCGTTTGACCCTGGTGCCAGGCGAGAAGCTGGGCGTGGTGGTGCTGACCAACCAGGAAGTAGGCGCGGCATTCAACGCGATCACCCTGAGCGTGCTTGATGCTTACCTGGGCGGTGAGAAGCACGACTGGGTGGACGCCTATGCCAAGGCCGTGGCCAAGGGCCAGGACAAGGCCGACGAGGCCTGGGCCAAGCACCAGAGCGCGCGCGACAAGGGCAGCAAGCCATCGCTGGCACTGGCCGGCTACACCGGCAAGTTCCGCGACCGCTGGTATGGCGACATGCAGGTCAGTGCCGAGGGCAAGGGCCTGCGCCTGCGCTTCATGAAGACCGCGCAGCTGAGCGGGCGCCTGGAGCATTGGCAGCATGACACCTTCATCGTGCGCTGGGACGACCGTTCGCTCAACGCCGACGCGTTCGTGAACTTCAGCCTGGATCCGGACGGCAAGGTGCGCGAGGTGCGCATGCAGTCGATCTCCGACCTGACCGATTTCAGCTTCGATTTCCAGGACCTGCTGTTCACCCCGGTGAAATGACGTCGCCGGGCGTGGCCCGGCGCTGCCGTTTGACGAATCCCATCGGTAGTGCCGGCCGCTGGCCGGCAACCTGATGATCCCCGGAAGCGTCGCGAGGGGGCCGGCCAGCGGCCGGCACTACCGGAACCGCGGTGATCATCGGCTGGCGTACACACGCGGCGTGGGATACTCCGCCGGCTATTGATGGCGAGGGAATGCGATGTTCCGTTGGTTTGAATCCCTGATCCCGGTGTTTCCGCCCGTGGACGGGCGCATGCCGCCGCGCAAGGTGCTGCCGTTCTACCTGCACTACCTGCGCCCGGTGTGGCCGGTGCTGCTGGCCACCCTGATCGCCGGCCTGCTGCTGGCGCTGGTGGAAGTGGCAATGTTCGATTACCTGGGCCGCATCGTCGACATGGTCGCCGAGCAGCCGGGGGGCGATTTCTTCAAGCGCCATGCCAATGAGCTGGGCTGGATGCTGTTCATCACGGTCATCGCGCGGCCGATCCTGGTCGGCCTGCACAACCTGCTGGTCAACCAGGCCATCGTGCCTGGCCTGAGCAACCGCTCGCGCTGGCTGATGCACAACTACGTGGTGCGGCAGAGCCTGAACTTCTTCCAGAACGACTTCGCCGGCAGCGTGGCCAACCGGGTGATGCAGACCGGTACCTCGCTGCGCGAATCGGCAGTGCAGATGGTCGACTCGCTCTGGTACATCGTGGTCTACACCGGCACCGCGCTGTACCTGTTCGCGCAGGCGGACTGGCGGCTGATGGTGCCGTTGATCCTGTGGCTGCTGGCCTATGCAGTGATCCTGGCCTACTTCGTTCCGCGCGCGAAGGAACGCGCATGGATCGCCTCCGAAGCGCGTTCCAAGGCGATGGGCCGCATCGTTGATGGCTACACCAACATTCCCACGTTGAAGCTGTTCGCCCATGGCGGACGCGAGCAGGCCTATGTGGCCGAGTCGATCCAGGAACTGGCGGTCAAGCACCGTGCGCAGACCCGCATCACCACCGGCATGGACCTGACCATCGCCATCGTCAACGGTTTCCTGATTGCCGGTACCTGTGGGCTCGCGCTGTGGCTGTGGAACGGTGGCCACATCACTGTTGGCGCGATCACGCTGGCGACCGGCCTGGTGATCCGCATCCACAACATGTCCGGCTGGATCATGTGGACCATCAACGGGATCTTCGAGGACATCGGTACGGTGCAGGACGGCATCACCACCATCGCCCAGCCGCTGACCGTGCAGGACCGCGAGGATGCGGTGCCGTTGCAGGTGACCCGTGGTGGCGTGCACTTCCAGGACATCCACTTCCACTACGGCAAGAAGGGCGGTGTGATTGCCGGCCTGGACCTGGTGGTGAAGCCGGGCGAGAAGATCGGCCTTGTCGGTCCTTCCGGTGCCGGCAAGTCGACCCTGGTCAACGTGCTGCTGCGCCTGTACGACCTGGAAAGCGGCCGCATCCTGATCGACGATCAGGACATCGCCCATGTCACCCAGGAGAGCCTGCGCCAGCAGATCGGCGTGGTCACCCAGGACACCTCGCTGCTGCATCGCTCGATCCGCGACAACCTGCTGTATGGCCGTCCCGATGCCACTGACGAGCAGCTGCATGCCGCCGTGGCCAAGGCGCGCGCCGCAGCCTTCATCGATACGCTGGTGGACGGGCAGGGCCGGCGTGGCTACGACGCGCACGTGGGCGAGCGCGGCGTGAAGCTGTCCGGTGGTCAGCGCCAGCGCATCGCCATCGCCCGCGTGCTGCTGAAGGACGCACCGATCCTGGTGCTGGATGAGGCGACCTCGGCACTGGACTCGGAAGTGGAAGCGGCGATCCAGGACAGCCTGGACCAGCTGATGGGCGGCAAGACGGTGATCGCGATCGCGCACCGGCTGTCGACCATCGCACGCATGGACCGGCTGGTGGTGATGGACCAGGGCCGCATCGTCGAGACCGGCACCCACGCCGAGCTGATTGCGGCCGGTGGCCTGTATGCGCGGTTGTGGGCGCGGCAGACCGGTGGTTTTGTGGCTGCAGACCAGTAGACCCACGCCATGCGTGGATGCATTCCTTGGGGTCGGAGGCCCGCATGATTCGTTCTCTACGCCCCCTGCTGCTGGCGCTGGCGCTGGTGCTGGTCGCCACAGCCGCAGCTGCTGCATCGCCATCAGTGCAAGGCGAAGCCCTCGAGCAGGTCATCCTTCTCAGCCGCCACAACCTGCGCGCACCGGTGGTGGCATCGGGCGCGTTGGCCAATGCGACTCCGGAGCGCTGGCCGAGCTGGGACGTAGGCGCCGGCGAGCTGACCAACAAGGGCGGCGTGCTGGAGGTCTACATGGGCCGTTACATCGGCCAGTGGCTGCGGCAGGCAAAGTTGCTGCCGGCAACGGGCTGCCCGCAGCCGGCTGACTTCCACGCCCATGCCAACAGCCTGCAGCGTACCCAGGCCACCGCGCAGTTCTTCGTTGCCGGTGCGTTCCCGGGCTGCCACGTGACGGTGGAACAGCGCATGCCGCTGGGCACGATGGATCCGTTGTTCGATCCGGTGATCCACAACGGTGATGCGGCCTTCCGCGAACGCGCGTTGTCGGCGATGCAACAGGCGCAGGCCGCATCGGATCTGGCACCGGCGTTGGCGGCGGTGGAGGCGATCACCCGCTACCCGCAGTCGGCTGCGTGCGCAGGCCGCAGCGAATGCCACCTGACGCCGGCCGATTCCATTTTCAGCGCAGAGCCGGGCAAAGAACCGCGTACTTCCGGTTCGCTGGCCCTGGCCAGCGGGTTGGTCGATGCCTTGTTGATGGAGCACTACCAGGGAAGTGGCATCCCCCGCGAAGGGTGGGGCCGATTGAACACGGAGGCCAAATGGCAGGCGCTGGCGCAGATCCGCAACCGCTACCAGGACATCCTGTTCGGAACACCCGAGGTGGCGCGGGACGTGGCCGCGCCGCTTTTGGCAAGAATAAACGGGCTGTTCGAAGATCCGGCGTCACCGAAGGTGAGCCTGCTGGTCGGCCACGATTCCAACATCGGTTCCGTGCTGGCGGCGCTGGGAATCACGGACTACACGTTGCTGGGCCAGTATGAGAAGACACCGATCGGCGGCCTGCTGCAGTTCGAGCGCTGGCGCGACCGCCAAAGCGGTGGCGAGCGTTTCCGCCTGGCCTACGTCTACCCGACCACCGCGCAACTGCGAGATGCGCTGCCGTTGAGCGATGTACAGCCACCCGTTCGGGTGGAGCTCGCGCTTCCCGGGTGTGGGCAGAATGGATGCAGTGACGTGCAGTTCGAGCGCGTGCTGCATCGCGCGGTGAATTGAATGCCATCCACGCATGGCGTGGATCTACTGGCAGGCGGGTAGTAGATCCACGCCATGCGTGGATGGGTCCATCCCGGGACGCCGAACAGAAAACGGCCCGGGTTTCCCCGGGCCGTTCTGCTTCCGCTCACACCGGCGCGATCACTCGATCGGCTGGTCCAGCATCAGCTGGCGTGCGAAACGCACCGGCGGGGCGCCGTAGGACAGCATCTGGTCGTGATAGGCCTTGAGGTTGAACTTGTCACCCAGCTTGTCCTGCATCGCCTTGCGGGTGTCGAAGTGTTCCTGCGCACCGACGAAGTAGGTCGGCAGCTGTGCCGAGGTCAGCTGCGCGCGCACCCACTTGCCCGAGGCTTCGCTTTCCTGCTGGAAGGCGTCATGGGTCATCAGGTGCATCGCCTTTTCGCGATCCCAGTTGTCCACGTGCACGCCCTGGTCGAGGATCGCGTTGGAGATCGTGCGCAGGTAGAACTTCAGCTGCACCAGGCGGAACAGCGGGTCGTTGTTGAGGTAACCCTGCTCCTGCATCATGCGCTCGGTGTAGACCGCCCAGCCTTCGGCGAACAGGCCAGAACGCAGCACCGCACGCAGGGTGGAGGGGAACTTGGCCGAATGCCAACCTTCCAGGTAGTGGCCCGGAGTACCTTCGTGGATGCTCAGCAGGTGGATCATGCGCGAGTTGTACTCACGCAGGAACGAGTCGACCTGCTTGTCGTTCCAGTCGTCCGGAATCGGCGACACGGCGTAGAAGGTCTTCAGGTTCTTGTCCAGCGGGCCCGGCGAATCGCAGTAGGCCACGGCCACGCCACGCTGGAATTCCGGCATCAGGATGATGTCCACCGGCGCATCGGGCAGGGTCACCAGGTCGTGCTCGCGCACGAACGCGGTGGACTGCTCCAGCGCGGCCTTGGCGTCGTCGACCACCTTGTCGCGCGCCGGCTTGTCGGCGTAGGCCAGTTCCAATGCGGCCTCGATTGCCTTCTGCTGCTGCTCGTCGGTCGGCTGGGCCGGCATTTCCGGCGCGCCCGGCTTGTCCTTCAGCACGGTCTGCGCGATGCCGTACATGTCTTCGCGCACGCGCTTGAGTTCGGCGCGTGCTCGCTCACCGATCTCCTGGCGCGACAGCGACGAGTTCAGCGCGAATTTCAGCTTCTGGTCGTACTTTTCCGCACCGATGCGGAAGTCGCCCTTGGCGTTCGGCACCAGGGTCTTGTCCAGCCAGGTCTGCTGTTCGTCCACCGCCTTCTTCAGGCCATCGATGGCGGCCTGCAGGCGCTGCTGGTCGGCCTGCGGCAGTTCGCCGATGTGCGGGGTGATGAAGGTATCGACGATGCTGAGGATGCCCTTGTTCTGCTTGGCCACCGTCTCGGCATGGATCTTCGGCACGCGGGCCGGATCCAGGTTCTCGCGGGCCTGGGCGAAGATCGCCGGCAGCTTCTCCATGCGCGCGGTGGCCGACTTCAGGCGCTCGGGCAGCGGTGCGAACTCACGGGCCATCAGGCCGTAGATCGCGCTGCCGGCCACGCCGTTGTACAGCTGCGGGTCCCACTTGCCGGACTGCATGACCTCGGCATTCCAGATCTCGGACTGCAGCTGGTTGCGCAGGATCGCCGCGTCCACCTGGTTTTCGCGGCCCAGCTTGGCCACCTCGATCTTGTCCAGCTCGCCCAGCAGCGCCTTGTAGGCGGCCAGGGTCTTCTGCTGGCCGGCGGCGCTCAGGTCGTCGATCTCGCTGTCGTAGCGGTGGTCGCCGATCTGGGTGGCGCTGACCGGCGAGAGCTGCATCCAGGTGTCCAGGGCGCGCTTGGACAGGTCGGCGAAGGCGGCATCAACCGCCGCGTCACCGGCCTGCTGGTTGGCGGCCGGGGTGGAACCGTTGGTCGGGGCGTCGGCCGGCTGGCAACCGGCCAGGGCGGCGACCAGGGCGAGGGCAAGAAGATGCGGGCGCATCGGCGTTCCTGTACTGGGGTCAATTCCCGAGCATAGGCCTCCGGGGCTGCTTTGTCCCCGTGCCATAGGATTACCATGGGCACTGACAAGGACCCTCCAGCGGAGCACAGGACATGGAATACCAGGGAAGCTGCCATTGCGGCAGGATCGCATTCACCGTACAGGCCGAGGCGCCGATCAGCGACGTCATCGACTGCAACTGCTCGATGTGCCGCCGTCGCGGCAGCCTGCTGTGGTTTGCCCCGCGCGAGGCGTTTCAGCTGAGCACCAATCCGGCGGACGTGGCCACCTACCACTTCAACAAGGCCCACATCGATCATCACCACTGCCGCGAGTGCGGCGTTGCCCCCTACAGCGAAGCGGTGGATCCGCGCACCGGCACGCCGATGGTGGCGGTGAACGTGCGCTGCGTACCGCAGGTGGACCTGGCCACGCTGGCGGTGATGTCCTACGACGGAGCGGCACTGTGACGCCGCTGCGCGCGTGGACGCGTGTGGTGGCAATGTCGGTGCTGCTGCTGGCGCTGGCGGCCTGTGCCAAGAACGGCGAGAGGGCGCAGGAGGCGGGTGCGGCCGCTGCCGATGCTGCTGTCGCTTCGCCGGAAGGTGCGTTCCTGGCCTACGAGCATGACGTGCAGATCCAGCTGGAAGCGGCGCAGATCGCTGTGCGCATCCAGCAGGTGGCGCAGGCCTGCCAGAGTGCGAAGTTCGGTGATTGCGCGGTGCTGCAGGTCGACCAGCGCAGTGGCGAGCAGCCCAGCGGTGAGGTCAAGGTACGAATCGCGCCGAAGGGCACCGAGCCGTTGATCGCTCTGGCCGGTGAGGGGGGCACGCTGCAGTCGCGCAATACGCGCGCCGAGGACCTGGCGCAGGAGGTAGCAGACACCGCACTGACCAAGGCGCGGCTGGAGAAGGAACATGCGCGGCTGCTGTCCTACCAGGACCGCAAGGACCTGAAGATCGAGGACCTGATGGCGATCACCACGCGCCTGTCGGAGATCGAAGCGGGCGTCGAACAGGCCAACAAGGATTCGGCGCAGCAACGCCGGCGCATCGATACCCAGCTGGTCACGATGCACTTCGATACCACCTCGGGCCAGCGCAGCCGCAGCGAGATTGGCGAGGCGCTGAGCGAATCGGGCAGCATCCTCAGTACCAGCGTTGCGTTCCTGATCCGCGCCGCGGCCGCGCTGCTGCCGGTGGCGGTGCTGGCCCTGATCGCGGCCTGGGGTGTGCGGGCGTGGTGGCGTCGCCGCCGCCGCAGGCTGCCGCCCAGCCTCTGAGGTGAAGGTTGATGCCGGCAACCCGCCGGCATCAGCCCTCGTCGGTCTCGTACTCGACGAACACGTCCAGCTCCAGTGCCAGTTCCTGCACGGCATCGCGCACCTTCTGCGCGGTGCTTTCATTGCCGACTTCCACTTCCAGTTCGTGGATGCCCGGGCCGATGTCATCGGACAGCCCGGCCGAACTGGAATCGTCGTCGTCCATGTGCGGCATCAGGTCGTCGGTTTCCTCGACATGTTCGATGCCGTCCAGGCCGAGCAGCAGGTCGCTGATGGCACGGGCGTCGTCTTCGGTTCCGGTGATGCGCAGTCGCAGCATGGCCATGGCGTCGATACGGTGTGGGGTTGCCTGCAGCCTAGCCAGCGTGAAGCAAAGAACGGGTGAGGGCGCAGTCAGGCGCGTGTGGCCGGGCGCCCGAGCAGGCTTTCCGGCAACGCGGGAATCGGCGTGCGTTCGTCCTGCGCCTGCTCCAGCAACCAGTCAATGAACAGGCGCGCGGCGTGGCTCGGCGGTTGCCCTTCGGCGTGCACCACGTGATACGCATAGCGCGCTTTCAGTGCCGGGCCGGGCAGGCGTACCACTTCGTAGCGCTGCAGGTAGGGCTGCGCGATGTGGGTACGTGCCAGCACCGCGCCCATGCCGTACACCGCGGCACGCATCGCATCGGTACTGTCGGCGAAGGTATGCATCGGCGGCAGTGGCGAGGGTGGGCGCACGCCGGCATGGCGGAACCAGTCACGCCAGCCCTGCGGCGACAGATCGGTCAGCAGCGGCAGGTCGGCGATGCGCGCCGGTTCGACCAGCGTTTCAACCCCGGCCAGCGCCGGCGAGGCCACCGGGAACAGGTAGTCATCCATCAGGTGCTGTGCACGCAGGCCCGGCCATTGGCCCAGCCCGTAGCGGATGCCGACTTCCGGCCCGTTGTCGTCGTAGCGGTCCAGGCCGCTGCCGGTATGCAGCTCGATGCGGATGTGCGGATGGGCCTGGGTGAAACGCGGCAACCGCGGCAGCAGCCAGCAGTACGACAGTGAACGCAGCGTGGTGATCCGCAACGGCACGCTGTTCGCATCCGGGTGCAGATGGTGGGCGACGGCCGCGACATCGGAGAAGGCGGCGCTGGCGGCGTCGGCCAGCTGCCGGCCCTCGGCGGTCAGGCGCACGCCGCGGGCATGGCGCAGGAACAGCCGGGTCTCCAGCACCTCCTCCAGGCGGCGCACGTGATGGCTGACCGCGCTGGCGGTCAGGTGCAGCTCCTGCGCGGCCTGGGCGAAGTTCTGGTGGCGCGCTGCAACCGCGAACACGGCCAGTGCGGGGAGCAGGGAAGGGCGTAGCTGCATGTCCAGCCTCAAACCATATTTGTGGCTGGCAGCGATACTACGCGCTTGTGCGGCAGGCGTCTTCGCCCGATCCTGTCGGCCTTGGCGAGGAACAGACGATGGACGGAGGCAGGGCATGAATGCGGTCCCACAGGCGGCCGAGCGCGACTGGCGCACACCGCTGGAATTGACCCTGCTGGGCGCCATCTGGGGCTGCTCGTTCCTGTTCATGCGGGTAGCGGTGCCGTCGTTCGGCCCGTTCGCCCTGGTCGAGGTGCGGCTGGTGCTGGGCGCGCTGGTGCTGCTGCCGTTCCTGTGGCGCGCCCGCGCGCAGTTCCCGCCGCGTCGCTGGCTGTGGCTGGCGCCGATCGGCCTGATCAACTCGGCGCTGCCGTTCGTGCTGTTCGCCTATGCCGCCGAACAGGCGCCGGCCGCGATCGGTGCGATCTGCAATGCGATGACGGTGCTGTTCGCCGCGCTGATCGCGTTCCTGTTCTTCGGCGAGAAGATCGGCATGCGCCGTGCGGGCGCGCTGCTGGTCGGCTTCGCCGGCGTGGTGGTGCTGGCCACGGCCAAGGTCTCCGGCCTGAGCATCGGCACCGCGGTGCTGGCCGGTGCGGCGGCTTCGTTGCTGTACGGCCTGGGCGTGAACCTGGTGAAGCGGCACATGACCGGCCTGCCGTCGGCGGCCGCGGCGGCGGCAACGCTGTCGTGTGCCTCGCTGTGGATGCTGCCGATGGCGGTCAGCCATTGGCCGCAGGCGGCGATTTCGGCCAAGGCCTGGGGCGCAGCGATCGCGCTTGGCGTGGCCTGCACCGGGCTGGCGTTCCTGATGTTCTATCGTTTGATCGGCCGTATCGGCCCGTCGCGTGCGTCGACCGTGACCTATCTGATTCCGCTGTTCGGCGCTGCGTTCGCGTGGTTGTTCCTGGGTGAGCCGGTGACGCTGCAGATGCTGATTGCGGGTGCGTTGATTCTGGGTAGTGTGGCGGTGAGTCAGAAGGGCTGATGCGTTGGCGTCTTGCGCGTGGCGCGTGCTGAAGGTGCTTCATTGTTCATGGGCGTTACTTTTCTTTGTACGCAAAGAAAAGTAACCAAAAGAAACGTTCCGCCGGTCACGAGCCGATGCGCGTTGCGCATCGGTGCCCTGCGCTCCTCGGCCCGTCGAGGGACGGCGCGGGAACTCGCTGCGCTCAGACACCCGCGCCTCTTCGCCCTCGCCGGACCTGCGGTGCTCGGCTCGCTCAAGGCGGATCCAGATCAAAGGCCACAGCTGCACCCAGTAGATCCACGCCATGCGTGGATGCTTTTGCGGTTGATCTTGACCTTCCAGTCCGCCTTGAGCGAGCCGAGCATCGCAGGGGAATCAGGGGCGAAGAGGCGCCGATGTTTGAGCGCAGCGAGTTCGGCGCCGTCCCCTGATTCACCGAGAAGCGCAGGGGACCGGCGTGCGAAGCACGGCGGCTCGCGACCTGGCGGCGCGTTTCTTTTGGTTACTTTTCTTTTCGCGCGAAAAGAAAAGTAACGCCCATGAACGATGAAGCACCTTCAGCACGCGCCACGCGCAGAACCCGCGACGGCGTTACTTCACCGGCACCGGAATATTGCACAGGTCGATATGCCCCGCCGGGCGCTTGTAGAAATCATCCACGCGATTCCGCCGCGCTTCCACCGTATCGGCGAAGGTCTTCGAATCGGTGCGCAGCACCTGGATCGGCGTGCGCTCGGCTGCCGGCACGTCGCTGGCACGACGGATCGACACGATCGGCGTGCGCAGCTTCGGGTCGGTGTAGAAGCCCATCGGCGCCGGGCCGCGCGGGGTCGCGCTGAGCAGCTCCATGCCCTTCAGCACGCGGCCGACCAGGGTGATGTTGCGGTCCAGCTGGCGCGGCGACTGGCCGGTCACCACGTACAGTTCGGCACCGATGCTGCTGTCTTCCTCGTTGCTGCGGCCAGCGCCGAGCATGCCGTAGCAATGCGCCAGCCAGGCCTTGCCGGCCTGCGGGTCCTGGCCGACCGGGAAGCCGTCGACGAAACCGGTCTGCGCGGCCCAGCCATCGCGGTCCGGCAGCACGCTGACCTTCAGGCCGGCACTGGCACGTTCGAACTCGGCCGGCAGCTTGCGCGCGGCACTGCCGAACGGCTTTGCCTTGGCCGCGTCATCGGCGTCGGCATCGCCGAACTGCACCACGAAGTTGTCCTGCGAACGGTAGATGCTGGTGCCGTTCCAGAAGTGCTCGTGGGCGAAAATCTGGATGTTGGCCACATGGCGTGGGGCGAACTGCGGCGCCAGCTCGATGATCACCCGACCGGTCGGCAGGTCCATGTACAGCAGGTTGGCCGGGTCGGGCGTGCGCCAGTCGCTGGCCGCCGAAGCATCAAGAATCTGCTGCGGGCTGCGGTAGGGCGTGGCCGAACTGGCCAGGGCGGGCAGCAGGCAGGACAGGGCGAGGGCGGTCAGGGCAAGGCGACGACGGTGCGGCATGGGATCCCCGGAACATGAACGAGGCTTCGATTCTGCGCGAGCGGCCCGGCCACGCCAACCGGCAGAGTGACTAACGACACATTCGCTATACCGAACTTCGCACTACTGTGGACTTCAACGTAGTGGAGGGCCGGTCATGTCCGAGGACGATGTCCAGCTGAAGAAGTTCCAGAAGGAACTCAGCGCTGGAACGGTGTCGCTGGCCCTGCTGGCGGTGCTGGCCCGGGCTGGGGAGCCGCTGTACGGCTACCTGATCGCCAAGGAGCTGGAGCGGGTGGGCGAGGGCGTGCTGAGCGGCAAGCAGAGCGCGCTGTACCCGGTGCTGCGCAATCTGGAGGGCGCCGGCCTGCTGGAAAGCCATGTGGAGCCGTCCAGCAGCGGGCCGCCGCGGCGCTACTACCGCATCAATGAACGTGGCCGCGAGGTGCTGGCGCAATGGCGCCAAGCCTGGCAGGCCACACGCGATTCCGTCGATTCCGTGTTGGAGGGGGTACCGCAATGAACGACCCGAGCCTGGCAGGCCGAGCCCTGCCCACGACCATCCCGCAGTACCTGGCGCAGCTGCGCGCGTCATTGGAAGGCGCCGACCCGGCGATGGTGCAGGACGCGCTGTACGACGCCGAGGAATACCTGCGCTCGGAGCTGGCGGCGCAGCCCGGCCGCAGCGAGGCCGAGGTGATCGCCGACGTTGCCGGCAGCTACGGTGCGCCGGACGAGGTAGCCGAAATCTACCGCGAGACCGAAGTGACGGTGAATCGCGCGCTGCGTACACCGCGTGCGGATACCGCACCGGTGCTGCGTGCGGCGGCGGAAGCCAGTGGCGTCGAGCCGGCCGCACCCCCGCCGGTACCGGTGCCGCGTTCGCTGCTGGCGCGCTTCTTCGGCGTGGTGACGGATCCGCATACCTACGGTGCGCTGTTCTACATGCTGCTGTCGCTGGCCACCGGCATCTTCTTCTTCACCTGGGTGGTGACTGGCCTGTCGCTGTCGCTGGGCCTGCTGATCCTGATCATCGGCATCCCGCTGACCGTGCTGTTCTTCGGTTCGGTGCGCGGGCTGGCGCTGCTGGAAGGGCGGCTGGTGGAAGCGCTGCTGGGCGAGCGCATGCCACGTCGTCCGCGTTACACCGACCGCAGCCGCACCTGGCTGCAGCGCATCGGCGACATGTTCACCGATGGCCGCACCTGGCTGACGCTGCTGTACTTCGTGCTGATGCTGCCGCTGGGCGTCATCTACTTCACCATCGCGGTGACGCTGCTGTCGCTGTCGCTGAGCCTGATCTGGGCGCCGGTCGCGGCGATCTTCAGTGGCGACATCCCCGGCGTGTACATCAACGACGTGAACGTACTGCCGATGGCGGCCTCGCCGCTGGTGGCGATCGCGGTTGCCGCGGCGGGCGCGCTGCTGTTGCTGCTGACGATGCACCTGGCACGCGGCATCGGCAAGCTGCATGGGCTGATCGCCAAGAACCTGCTCGTGCGGCTGTAAGCGGGTGCGGACGCTCCGGTAGGTGCCAACCTTGGTTGGCACGATCCTTCAGATACCGGGATTCAGGGTAGAGCGCCAACCAAGGTTGGCATCTACCAGGGCATACCGACCAAGGTCGGCACCCACCCTGGGCGAGTTACCCCGCCTTTCGCCGTAACGGGGTGACGTTGCTCTTCTTCTTCGTGACCTTCGCCGCCGGTGCTTCGGCATGCGCGGCGAAGAAATCGCGCACCTTCGGGTACACCACTTCGCGCCAGCGACGGCCGCTGAAGATGCCGTAGTGGCCGGCACCTTCGACAATGAAATGCTCACGGCGGCCAGCGTCGATGCCGGTGCACAGCGCCTGCGCGGCTTCGGTCTGGCCGAGGCCGGCGATGTCGTCCAGCTCGCCTTCGATGCTCAGCAGCGCGGTGTCGCGGATCGCCGACGGATCGACCTTCTCGCCGTTGACCACCCACTCGCCACGCGGCAGCAGGAAGTCCTGGAACACCACGGAAATGGTATCCAGGTAGTACTTGGCCGGCATGTCCAGCACCGCGTTGTACTCGTCGTAGAAACGACGGTGCGCGTCGGCGTCTTCCAGGTCGCCCTTGACCAGGTCGGTGTAGAAGTCCCAGTGCGAGCTGAAGTGGCGGCTCGGGTTCATCGACAGGAAACCGGCGTGCTGCAGGAAGCCCGGGTACACGCGACGGCCGGCGCCGGGATAGCTGGCCGGCACGGTGTGGATGACGTTGTTCTCGAACCACGACAGCGGGTTCTGCGTGGCCAGGTTGTTCACTGCGGTCGGGCTGCAGCGTGCATCGATCGGGCCACCCATCATCACCAGCGTGCGCGGCGTCGGCTCGCCACGGCTGGCCATCAGCGAAACTGCCGCCAGCACCGGCACGGTCGGCTGGCACACGCTGACCACGTGCAGGCGCTCCACGCCGAGGTGGCGGATGAACTCCTGGATGTAGGCGATGTAGTCGTCCAGGCCGAACTCGCCTTCGCTGGCCGGCACCATGCGCGCGTCGACCCAGTCGGTCACATACACGCGGTGGTCGCGCAGCAGCGTGCGCACGGTGTCGCGCAGCAGCGTGGCGTGGTGGCCGGACAGCGGCGCCACCACCAGCACGAACGGCTGGTTGAGCATGGTGTGCAGCTGGTCGGCTTCATTGCTGTGGCGCTTGAAGCGCAGCAGCTTGCAGAACGGCTTGCTCACTTCCTCGTGCACGACGATCGGCACGCGCTCGCCCTCGACGTCGATTTCGTTGATGCCCCACTCGGGCTTCTCGTAATCCTTGCCGATGCGATGGAAGAGTTCATTGACCGCCGCCAGGCGATCAGCACCGGGCATCTGCGACCACCAGTGGCCCTGGTTGGCGAAGAACCTGGCGTTGGCCTGGGCCTGGTGCACCCAGGGGGCGAGCAGGTTGCGGGTCAGTTCGTGCAGTTGATAGAGCATGACGACCGAATATGTATGGTCATATGTTGCCGCGCAGCATATCCCATCCGGGTGTCCCGCAGGTTAAGTTGGCTGAAAATAATGAATCCGGATTCACATCCGTTCCAGCGCGGCCGCATCGCCTGCCAGGGCGGGACCGAGCCAGCAATGCGACCCTACCGGCTGCAGGCCGTGCCGGGCCAGCGTCCGCCGGTACCAGCGCGCCGGGCGGGCCTGGAAACCCTCGTGGTCGCCCTCGAACGCGTCCTCGGCGGCGAAGGTCTCCAGGAAGGCCACGCCGCCGGTCAGCTCCGCCACGCCGGCCAGTCCGGCACGCAGCTCACGGTCGGGCACATAGTGCATCACGTCCGAGCAGATCAGCAGGTCGACCGGGGCGCAGGGCCGCAGCCAGGCGAAATCACCGAAGCGGGCCAGGTGCAGGTTGCGGGTGCGGCCGTAGCGGCGCACAGCGTACTCGCTGCTGTCGAAGCCGAGGTATTCGACCTTCGGACGCAGCTTCAGCAGCGGCGCGCGCCAGGCGCCTTCGCCGCATCCGATGTCCAGCACGCTGCGGATCGGTCGCTCCAGGTAGTACTCGGCGCTGGCCACAGCCAATGCCACCTTGCGTGCCAGGCGGGCGCTGCCACCGATGTCGGCACGTCGGTACCAGCGTTGGAAGTAGGCGGCGTCGTAGGTCTTGTCCATGGGGCGGTGCACGATCGGGGAAAACGGCGCTTATCGTACGGCGTTGCGGCGTGCCATGCGTCGATGTGTCGCGGCGTGCGTGCCTGCGGCGGCCTTGCCACGGCATGCGAGAATGGCCGCCAACCTACGCCAGCCGCCGGAGCGAGCGCATGCAGAGCTATTACTGGGTCAAGACCTTCCACATCGTGTTCGTGGTGGCGTGGATGGCCACGGTGTTCTACCTGCCGCGCATCCTGGTGAATCTGGCCGAGACCGCAGGCCAGCCGGCGGTGACCGAGCGCCTGCAGCTGATGGGCCTGCGCCTGTACCGTTTCGGCCACTCGATGTTCGGGTTGGCATTCCTGCTGGGTCTGGTGCTGTGGCTGGGCTACAAGGTCATTCCGGATTTCCCGACGATGGTTGCCTCGGGCGGCGCCGGTTGGCTGCATGCCAAGCTGGGGCTGGTGGTGCTGCTGCTGGTGTACTTCAGCTGGATCGGGCGCCTGCTCAAGGGCGTCGCCAAGGGCAGGGCGCTGCCGTCGTCGCGCGCGCTGCGCTGGATCAACGAGATCCCGTTGCTGGCCTTCATTCCGATCGTGTGGCTGGTGCTGGCCAAGCCGTTCTGACGCGGGGTCATCTGCACCCGGTAGATCCACGCCATGCGTGAATGCCGCCAGGGCGCAAACGAAAGAGCCGGGCGATTGCCCGGCTCTTTCGTTTCTGCAATCACCTGCGTGTTGCCGGCCAGCGGCCGGCACTACCGGGCTTAGGCAGCTTCGTACGTGCCGTAGCTGCGCAGGCGGGCGTAGCGCTGTTCCAGCAGCTGCTCGGTGGACAGCTTGTCCAGCGCGTCCAGTTCGTTCAGCAGCACCGCCTTCAGGCGCTTGGCCATCTGCGTCGGGTTGCGGTGGGCGCCACCGGTCGGCTCGCGCACGACCTTGTCGACCAGGCCCAGGCTCTTCAGGCGCGGGGCGGTCAGGCCCAGCTGTTCGGCGGCATCCTTGGCCTTGCCGGCATCCTTCCACAGGATCGAGGCGCAGCCTTCCGGGGTGATGGTCGAGTACACCGAGTACTCCAGCATCACGGTGCGGTCGCCCACGCCCAGCGCCAGCGCGCCGCCGGAGCCACCTTCACCGATCACGGTGCAGATGATCGGCACCTTCAGTTCGGCCATCTCGATCAGGTTGCGTGCGATCGCTTCGGACTGGCCACGCGATTCGGCATCGATGCCCGGCCAGGCGCCGGCGGTGTCGATCAGGGTCAGCACCGGCAGGCCGAAGCGCTCGGCCATCTTCATCAGGCGCAGGGCCTTGCGGTAGCCCTCCGGCTTGGGCATGCCGAAGTTGCGCTTGATCTTTTCCTTGGTGTCGCGGCCCTTCTGGTGGCCGATCACCATCACCGAACGGCCGTTGATGCGGGCCAGGCCGCCCATGATCGCCTTGTCGTCGGCGAAGGCACGGTCGCCGGCCAGCTCCTGGAACTCATCGAACATGACGCGGAGGTAGTCGGCGGTGTACGGGCGCGACGGGTGACGGGCCAGCTGCAGTACCTGCCACGAGGTCAGGTTGCGGAAGATCTGCGCGGTGCGCAGGCGCAGCTTGTCCTGCAGCGCGTGCACTTCCGCCTCGACATTGACCGCCGGCCCGGCACTGGCGTTGCGCAGTTCCTGGATCTTGGCTTCCAGGTCGGCGATGGGTTGCTCGAAGTCGAGGTAGTTCGGATTCATCGGAAGCCGTCGTGTAAAGAAGAGGGGAATTCTAGCCGAATGCGTGCAAACCACCCGTACGCCTTCGTCTGGAAGGCGACGGTAGCGCAGCCGGGCAGGGGGCGCCAGTCAGCTCAGGGCACTACCAGGGCGCTGCGGCCCATCAGCTGGCTGCGCTGGGAAACGAAGTCGTTGTAGGCCTCGTTGGCCTCCCGGCCCAGCCCGCTGCCCAGGGGGGCGGTGGCCGAGGTGAAGGCCATCTGCGCGGCGAAGTCCTGCTTGCGCAGGGCCTTCTGTTCATCGGCGGTGGTGGCCTTCAGCCAGCGCGCATAGACCTCACGCAGCGGCACGGCATGCGCCTCGAAGGCCGGCACCAGCGCCGGAAGGGTGGCCGGGGCCGGTTCCAGGCTGAACGCCGGGGCCACGTAGCCGGCCGGCTGCTCGCGCTTGAACGCACCGGGCTCGCCCATGCCTTCTTCCACGTAAGCGATGAAGTCCGGCGCAGTGAACACCTTGGCCACGATCTGGCCACCGCTGGCGTCGACGTGGGCCACCACCTTTTCCTTCGGGAAGGGCTCGTGCACGCCGTAGGTCCAGGTCTTGTCGATGAACAGTTCGTGGCTCTTTTCGAACGGGCCTTCGAAGTCGACGCCGCCCAGCTCGATGCCGGCCTTGCCGGTGCCGAAGTTCTTCAGCTTGCTCTCGTCGGTGACATAGATCTCGCGGGCGACCACGTACTCGCTCAGGGTCGGGTTGATCAGGCCACCACGACCGTCGACGTAGACGATGAAGCGCACGTCACCGAGCTTGTCGGTATGCAGGCGATGCTCGCCGACAGCGAGCGAGACCGGGCGCGAGCCCTGTGCGGCCACCGGCAGGTCCTTGCCATCGATGCTCAGTGCCAGCGGCGTGTCGGTCGGGTTGTCGATCTGGAACTCGACCTTCGAGGGCGAACAGGCGGCCAGGGCCAGCGCGGCGGCGAACGGGAACAGCAGGGTCTTCATCGGCAATCGTCCTTGATACATGGAACGGGAAAGCAGGGGTATCAGCAAAACCAGGGAGCCAGCTTCAGCTGGCCCACGGCGGGCTGTAGCGCACCTTCAGGGTGCGCACGGCGGGGTCGGCGCGCAGCGCCTCCATCAGCTTGGAATCGATGCGTACCGCGCTCTGCCCGGACACATCGAGCATGCCGGCGACACCGCCCTGCGGACCCTTCAGCAGCAGGTCCAGGCGCAGCGGCGTGCGGCCGGGGCGATGGCGGTCGAGCAGGGCGTCGATGCGCTCCCAGACCGGGCGCTGCTGGCGCAGGTCAAGGCGCAGCGAGAGCCGGGTGGCGTAGTTGGCGCAGACTTCGTCGAAGTCCCAGCACTGGCGGATGCGCAGCGCGAAGCCACCGTTGAATTCGTCCTCGCGCAGGCCACCCTTGACCACCAGGATGCGGTCCTTGGTCATCAGGTGGCCGAACTCGGCCATCGCGTCGGAGAACGCGCTGCACTCGACGCGGCCACGGCCGTCCTCGAGCTGGATGAAGATCTGGCTCTCACCCTTGCGGCGCACGCCGACCACCTGGCCGGCCAGCACGGTCTGTACTTCCGGGCGCCAGCGCTTTTCGCCGCCGCCACCGCCACCGCTGTTGGCGCTCCAGATCTTCTCCACCGAGCCCAGGTCGTTGCCGACCAGATCGCGTACATCGTCGCGCCATGGATCGAACGGGTGGCCACTGAGATAGAAGCCCAGCGTGTCGCGCTCGCCGTTGAGGCGCTGCAGCAGCGGCCATTCCTCGGCTTCGGGCAGGTCCAGCTGGATCGTGGTCGCGCTCGGGTCGGGGCCGCCGAACAGCGAGTTCTGCCCGGACGCACGTTCGCGCGCCATCTGGTCGGTGGCCTTGATCACTTCCGGCAGCTGCAGCATCAGCGAGGCGCGGTTATGCCCGAGCTCATCCAGTGCGCCGCAGTTGATCATCGCTTCCAGCGTGCGCCGGTTGAGCTTGGCCGATCCGACGCGGGTGCAGAAGTCGAGCAGGTCCTTGTAGTCGCCACCCTTCAGGCGCTCGTCCACGACGGCCTCGCAGGCACCCTGGCCGACGCCCTTGATCGCGCCAAGCCCGTACTGGATGGTGTCCGGGGTCACGGCTTCGAACATGAAGGCGGAGTGGTTCACCTTCGGCGGCAGCACGGTCAGGCCGAGGTTGCGCACCTCGTCGAGGAAGCCGACCACCTTCTCGGTGTTGTCCAGGTCCGAGGACAGCGTGGCCGCCATGAACTCGGCCGGGTAATGGCGCTTCAGCCATGCGGTCTGGTAGCTGACCAGCGCGTAGGCAGCGGCGTGCGACTTGTTGAAGCCGTAGCCGGCGAACTTCTCCATCAGGTCGAAGATCGCGTCGGCCTTGGCCTCGTCCACGCCGTCCTTGGCCGCGCCTTCGCGGAAGATCTCGCGGTGCTTGGCCATTTCGGCCGGCACCTTCTTGCCCATCGCGCGGCGCAGCAGGTCGGCGCCGCCCAGCGAGTAGCCGCCGACGATCTGCGCCATCTGCATCACCTGCTCCTGGTACACCATGATGCCGTAGGTGTCCTTCAGGATCGCTTCGGTGCGCGGATCGGGATAGATGATTTCTTCCTGGCCGTGCTTACGCGCGTTGAAGGAGGGAATCAGGTCCATCGGGCCGGGGCGGTACAGCGACACCAGCGCGATCAGGTCTTCGAAACGGTCGGGGCGCGCGTCCTTCAGCAGGCGGCGCATGCCCGAGGATTCGAACTGGAACACCGCGCCGGTGTTGCCGTTGGCGAAGATGTCCTTGTAGGTGGGCGTGTCGTCCAGCGGGATCGCGGCGATGTCCACCGGCGGGATGCCGGCGCGCTCATGGCGCTTGTTGATCGCCTTCACCGCCCAGTCGATGATGGTCAGCGTGCGCAGGCCCAGGAAGTCGAACTTCACCAGGCCGACTTCTTCCACGTCGTTCTTGTCGAACTGGGTGACCGGGTTCTTGCCGAGGCCGTTCTCGTCGTGTTCGGCGTACAGCGGGCAGAACTCGCTCAGCGGCTCGGGCCCGATCACCACGCCACCGGCGTGCTTGCCGGCGTTGCGGGTCAGGTCTTCCAGCTGCAGCGCCAGATCGATCAGGTCGCGGACATCGTCCTCGGTCTCGTAGCGCTGGATCAGTTCGGCCGACGCCATTTCCGAGCTCGGGCCTTCCTTGCCCTTGCCCAGCGCATCCTTCAGGTGGATGCCGAGGATGTTCGGGATCAGCTTGGAGACGCCGTCGACCAGGCCGTACGGGAAACCGAGCACGCGGCCGGAGTCGCGCACCACCGCCTTGGCGGCCATGGTTCCGTAGGTGATGATCTGGCTGACGCGCTCGCGCCCGTACTTGCGCGCAACGTAGTCGATCACCTCGTCGCGGCGGTCCATGCAGAAGTCGATGTCGAAGTCGGGCATCGACACGCGTTCGGGATTGAGGAATCGCTCGAACAGCAGGTTGTACGGCAGCGGGTCCAGATCGGTGATCTTCAGCGCCCACGCCACCAGCGAACCGGCACCCGAACCACGGCCCGGGCCGATCGGAATGCCCTGGTTCTTGCCCCACTGGATGAAGTCGGCCACGATCAGGAAGTAGCCCGGGAAGCCCATCTTGATGATGGTGTTGAGCTCGAACTCCAGGCGCTCGAAATACTCTTCGCGGGTCTTGCCCGGCGCCAGTGGATTCTTCTCCAGGCGCTCTTCCAGGCCATCGCGCGACATCTTCTGGATCCAGGTGTCCAGGGTCTCGTCGTCCGGCACCGGGTAGTTGGGCAGGAAGTAGGTGCCCAGCCGCATCTCGATGTTGCAGCGCTCGGCCAGCGCCAGCGTGTTGTCGATCGCATCGGGGATGTCGGCGAACAGCGCGCACATCTCCTCGGCAGACTTCAGGTACTGCTGGTCGCTGTATTCGCGCGGGCGCTTGGGGTCGTCCAGCACGCGGCCGGTGGAAATGCACACGCGCGCTTCGTGCGCGCTGAAATCCGTCGGCGACAGGAAGCGTACGTCGTTGCTGGCCACCACCGGCAGGCCACGCTGGCCGGCGGCCATCAGCGCGAACTGGTTGAAGGTTTCTTCGCCCTCGCGGCCGGTGCGGGTCAGCTCCAGGTGCAGGCCGTCGCCGAACACGCGTTGCCAGTCGGCCAGCTGCTGCTCGGCCAGTTCATGTTTGCCGTCCAACGCCAGGCGCCCGGCCAGGCTCTGCCGGCCAGCGAGTGCGAACAGGTTGGCGTTGCCGGCCTTCAGCCAGTCCGGGTGGATTGCCACGCCGCCTTCCGGGCGATGGCCTTCCATCCAGGCGCGGGTCAGCAGGCGCGACAGGCTCAGGTAGCCCTCACGGTCGCGGCACAGCAGGGTCATCCGCCACGGGTCCTGGCCTTCCTCGGCGATCAGCACGTCGGCGCCGGCGATCGGCTTGATGCCCACGCCTTCGGCGGCCTTGTAGAACTTGACCAGCGCGAACAGGTTGTTGAGGTCGGTCACCGCCAGCGCGGGCAGGCCGAGCTCGACCGAGCGCGACAGCAGGTTGGCCTGCTTGGCCTTCTTCGGGTCCGCCTGGTCGGGCTTGGCCGGCACGCGGATGGTCGAGTCCGCCAGCGAGAACTCGGTGTGGACGTGGAGATGTACGAAGCGGGAGTTGGACATGCCGGACCAGGTTGGAGCGCGCGGGCCCCGGGTGCTGACGGAAGATCGTCGCCGGGGTCGGGATGCGCTGGAGTGCCCGGTCAGGGTAGCGAGGGCAGGGGGAAGCGACAAGGACTTGACGGTGCGCCGATTGCGCGAATGTCGCCGGGCATGGCCCGGCGCCAGCGGAGGCGTTCACATTGCCGTGAAAGCGCCGGACGATACCCGGCAGCCGTTGTTCAAGCGATGGCTGTGATCGCGGGGGCTGGCGCTGTTTCCAGGCACTCGCGCACCGGGGCGAAGCTGCGCCGGTGCTCCACGCAGGGGCCGTGCTCGCGCAGGGCGGCCAGGTGGGCCGGGGTGCCGTAGCCCTTGTGCTGCTCGAAGCCGTACTGCGGGTGGCGGGCATGCACCTCCTGCATGTAGCGGTCGCGCGAGACCTTGGCCAGGATCGAGGCGGCCATGATCGCGCGGTCGATGCCATCGCCGCCGACCAGCGCCTGCGCCGGCAGTACCAGCCCCTTGGGCACCACGTTGCCATCGATGCGCGCGAAGCCGGCCACGTGGGCGACCGCTGCGACCACGTCGCGCATGCCCTGCAGGGTGGCCTGGTAGATGTTCAGACGGTCGATGGTGTCCACGTCCACCAGCACCACATGCCAGGCCAGGGCGCGCTCGATGATGCGGTCATGCAGCTGCTCGCGGCGCGCCGCGGTCAGCTGCTTGGAATCGTCCAGGCCGTTGATGCGCGGCCGTGCCGGGTCGAACACCACGGCCGCCACCGCGACCGGCCCGGCCAGCGGGCCACGACCGGCTTCGTCGACGCCGGCGACCAGGCGCTCCGGCTCGACCACCGCCGCGCCATCGAACAGGGTCAGGCTGGCCGCTGCGGCATGGCGGCGGCTCATGCCTGGGCCTGGTCGCGCATCAGCAGCTCGCCGACGGCGTCGGCGGCACGTGCCGACGCATTGCGGCGCAGGCGCTCATGCAGGCGGGCATAGGTGTCCTGCAGGTCGGTCACCCGCTGCGGGTGGTCGAACCATTGCTGGATGGCCGCAGCCAGCTTGTCCGGCGTGCAGTCATGCTGCATCAGCTCCGGTGCCAGGTCCTGGCCGGCCAGGATGTTGGGCAGGGCGAAGCGGTCGACCTTGATCAGGCCGAATGCCTTGACCAGACGGTAGGTCAGCTCGTTGACACGGTAGCCGACCACCATAGGACGCTTCACCAGCATCGCCTCCAGGGTCGCGGTACCGGACGCCAGCACCACCACGTCGGCCGCGATCATGGCGTTGCGCGCCTGGCCGTCGAGCACATGCGAGTACGCGACCGGCAGCGCCGAGCGCGACAGCTGCTCTTCGATCAGCCGCTTGCATGCGGGGTTGGCGGCAGGCACCACCACGTGCAGGCCGGGGATGCGCTCGGAGACCTGCCAGGCGGCTTCGAAGAAGGGTTCACCGAGGCGCGAGATTTCGCCCAGGCGGCTGCCTGGCAACACCGCCAGCACCTTGGCCGACGTCGGCAGGCCAAGCGCGGCGCGCGCTTCCTCGCGGTTGCCCTGCAGGGGGATGTCATCGGCCATCGGATGGCCAACGAAACGCGCGTCGATGCCGTGCTTGGCATAGATGGGCGGTTCCATCGGGAACAGGCACAGCACCAGGTCGGCGCTGCTGCCGATCTTCTCGGCGCGCTTCTCGCGCCAGGCCCAGACCGAGGGGCTCACGTAATGCACGGTGCGCACGCCGCGCTGCTTCAGCCAGCGTTCGATGCCCAGGTTGAAGTCGGGCGCGTCGATGCCGATGAACACGTCCGGCTGCCATTCCAGCGCACGCTGGCGGAAGGCGGAACGAAGCTTGAGCAGGCGTGGCAGGTGGCGCAGTACTTCGGTCAGGCCCATCACCGCCAGCTCGCTGGCATCGTGCCAGGTCAGGCAGCCGGCGCTGCGCATGGCATCGCCACCGATGCCGGCGAATTCGGCATTTGGAAAGCGTGCCTTCAGTTCGCGCACCAGTCCCGCACCCAGCAGATCACCGGAGGCCTCACCGGCCACCAGCGCGATCCGCAACGGGCGCTCGCTGAGCACCCGCTGCGCGGGGACGCTGCCGGCCATCGAGGCCAGCGGAATCACGGCGGCGCCGGCCGGCGCCTGGCCGGTCGTGCTGCTCATCGCAGCAAGGGCCTCTCGGCGTGCTCGATGAAGTCCAGCATGGCCTTCACGTCATCGCTGTCGCGCGCCTGTTCGGTCAGCTGCACCTTGGCTTCGGCCAGTGGCAGGCCCGCCACGTACAGCGTGCGGTAGGCACGCTTGATGGCGGAAATGCGCTCGGCGTCGAAGCCGCGGCGCTTCAGCCCTTCGCTGTTGATGCCGCGCGGGCGGCCCAACGAATCGGTGCCGACCATGGTGAACGGCGGAACATCGCCATTGGTCAGCGCGCCCATGCCGAGGAAGGCATGCGCACCGATGCGGCAGAACTGGTGGGCCCCGGCGAAGCCGCTGATGATCACGTAGTCACCCACGGTCACGTGGCCGGCCAGGGTGGTGTTGTTGGAGAACACGCAGAAGTTGCCGACATGGCAGTCATGCGCCACGTGCGTGTAGGCCAGCATCCAGTTGTCGTCGCCGATGGTGGTGATGCCGCCGCCGCCGCCGGTGCCACGGTTCAGCGTGACGAACTCGCGGAACACATTGCGGTCGCCGATCACCAGCTCGGTGCGCTCCCCTGCATACTTCTTGTCCTGCGGTTCGCCACCGACGGCTGCGTGGCCGATGAAGCGGTTGTCGCGGCCGATCTTCGTCGGGCCGTGGATGCTGCAGTGGGGGCCGATCACCGTGCCGGCACCGATTTCCACATCGGCACCGATCAGGGTGAACGCGCCCACCTGGACGTCATCGGCCAGGCGCGCGGCCGGATCGATGACGGCGGTCGGGTGGATCCGCGGTGCGTTGTCAGTCATTCCTGCCTCCAGTGGATCAGCCCTTGGCGCCGGCGCACATGACTTCGGCCGAGGCAACGACTTCACCGTTGACCTTGGCTTCGCCGTAGTACCAGCCCATGTTGCGGATCAGGCGCTTCATCTGCACATCCAGCATCAGCACGTCGCCGGGAACGACCTGCTTGTTGAAGCGGGCGTTTTCCACCTTGACCATGTAGAACAGCTTGGACTGCGAGTCACGGCCGAGCGTGAGCTGGGTCATCACGCCACCGGCCTGCGCCAGCGCTTCGATGATCAGTACGCCGGGCATGATCGGGCGGCCCGGGAAGTGGCCCTGGAAGAACGGCTCGTTGATGCTGACGTTCTTCTGCGCAAGGATGCGCTTGGCGTCGATGTCGAGCTCAAGCACCCGGTCCACCAGCAGGAACGGGTAGCGGTGCGGGAGCAGTTCCTGGATCTGGCAGACGTCGATCGGAAGCTGCAGCGTGTCGTTCATTCTTTCTCCTTGCCAGCAGCCAGGACGCGGCGAGCCAATGCGTCCAGCTGCTTGAAGCGCGCGGCGTTCTTGCGCCACGTGCGGTTGTCGGTCAACGGGGTGCCGGACGAGTACTCGCCCGGCTCATGGATGGAATTGCGGACCACCGACTTGCCGGTGATCACGACCTTGTCGCAGATCTCGAGGTGGCCGACCACGCCAACGTGGCCGCCGAGCAGGCAGTAGCGGCCGATCTTGGCGCTGCCGGCGATGCCGGTGCAGCCGGCGATGGCCGAGTGCGCACCGATCTGCACGTTGTGCGCGATCTGCACCAGGTTGTCCAGGCGCACGTCTTCGTCCAGCACGGTGTCTTCCAGCGCACCGCGGTCGACGCAGGTGTTGGCGCCGATCTCGCAGTCATCGCCGATGCGCACGCCGCCGAGCTGCGGCACCTTGATCCACTTGCCGGCGTCCATGGCCAGGCCGAAGCCATCGGCGCCGAGCACGGCACCGGGATGCACACGAACCCGCTTGCCGAGCTTGACCCGGGTGACCAGGGTGACCCGCGCGATCAGTTCGCAGCCGTTGTCCAGGCTGCAGTCTTCGCCGATCACGCTGCCGGTGCCGATGATGCAGTTTTCGCCGACCACGCTGCGTGCGCCGACGGAGACGAACGGGCCGATATGCGCGCTGGCGGCGACCTGCGCGCTGGGATCGATGACGGCGCTGGGGTGGATGCCCGGCGGGCGCGTCGGCGCGATGTCGAACAGCGCGGCGATCTTGGCGAAGGTGGTGTACGGGTCCTTGGCCACAAGCGCGGCGCCGGGGGCGGCCTCGGCGTCGTCGGCACGCAGGACTACCAGCGAGGCCTGGCTGTCGGCCAGCTGGGCGCGGTAGCGCGGGTTGGCGAGGAAGGTCAGCTGGCCAGGACCGGCATGGGCGAGGGTGGCCACGCCATGGATGGCGGTGGCGGGGTCGCCATGGACCTGCAGGCCGAACTGCTCGGCGAGTTGCTGGGCGGTGTAGGTGGGAGTATTCACGGCGGGAGTTTAACGTGTGACGGCATTGCGGTCATGCGGGGGCAGGGCTTGGCGCCTGCCTGGTACGGGCGGGAGGCGGCGGGTGGCCCTGGCCAGGACACGCAAAAGCCCCTCCATGGTGCTCGATGGCGCCATCCAGGGCGCCAACGGTCCTGTCCAGGGCCA
>NZ_JAWIRU010000025.1:61403-67560 GCF_036320025.1 Stenotrophomonas sp. SMYL86 | reverse complement strand
GTGGGTCCGGTTGCGGGGGCGTGAGCGCCATGGATGGCGCGACCGAGCTTACATGGATGTACTTGCAGCGTCCCCCGCAACCGGACCCACCCCGCCATCCCTCAGAAACCTGCTCCTGCTGTTGGTGTTGCCGGCCAGCGGCCGGCACTACCGCGGGTGCAGGGCGCAGCCCTGCATCAACCAACCCCCTACTTCTTCAGGAAGTTGTCCACCAGCAGATGCTTCACGTCGTCGAAGCGGCCGTTCAACACCGCCTTGGCCGCATACAGCGCCGTACCGGCCACCTGCTTGGCCTCGATCTGCGGCGGCATCACCAGCTCGGCGCGGCTGGTGTGCACGTCCAGCAGCGCCGGGCCCCGCTGGGACAGGAAGTCCAGCACAGCTTCCTCAAGATCCTCGCTGCGGGTCACCGTGCGGCCGTGGAAGCCGATCACCTCGGCCAGGCGGCCGAAGTCCGGGTTCTTCAGGTCGGTGTAGTTGTCCAGCAGCCCCTCCACCTTCTGCTCCAGCTCGACGAAATTCAGCGAGCCGTTGTTGAACACCACCACCTTGATCGGCAGGTTTTCCTGCACGGCCGTCAACAGATCCCCCAGCAGCATCGCCAGGCCACCATCGCCGGACAGCGAGATCACCTGCCGGCCCGGGAACGCCTTCTGCAGGCCCAGTGCCTGTGGCATCGCATTGGCCATCGTGCCGTGCAGCAGGCTGGTCAGCGTGCGGCGGCGGCCGTTGACACGGATGTGGCGCAACACCCACACCATCGGCGAGCCTCCGTCGGCGGTGAACAGTGCATCATCGGTGGCGTACTTCGACAGCAGCGCGGTCAGGTGCTGCGGATGGATCAGCTCGCCCTCACCGGGCTGCTCTTCCTTCTCGCGCTTCTTCAGTGCCTTGTCACGGCGCTCGATGCACTCGTCCAGGAAACTGCTGTCCTCGCGCGGCGGCAGCATCGGCAGCAAGGCGTCCAGCGTCGGCGCGATATCACCGACCACACCCAGATTCACCGGATGGCGGCGACCCAGGTGGCTGCCATCGCGGTCGACCTGGATGATCGTGGCCTTGTCCGGGTAGAACTGGCCCCAGGCGAAGTCGGCGCCGAGCAGCAGCAGCGTGTCGCACTCCATCAGCGTGTGGAAGCCGGATTCGATGCCGAAGATGCCAGTCATGCCCATGTTGTACGGGTTGTCCGGCTCGACGAAGTCCTTGGCACGCGAGGTGTGCGCAACCGGTGCCTGCAACCTGCGCGCAAGTTCCAACAGCTGCACGTGTGCACCCTGGCAGCCGGCGCCGGCATAGATGCCAATGCGCTTGCCCTGCCCCAACAGTTCAGCGATGCGCTGCAGCTCGGCATCCGACGGGCGCAGCACCGGTTGGGTGTAATGCACGGAGAACGGCACATCGTGCTTCACCTCGGCCTGGCTGATATCGGCGGGCAGGATCACCACCGCCACGCCACGGCGGCTGATCGCCGCCTGGCAGGCCAGCGTGACCACACGTCGCGCCTGTTCGGCACTGTGCACCTGCTCGCAGAACACCGAACAACTGGCGTACACCGCCTTGAAGTCCACTTCCTGCGGGAATTCCATGCCCAGCTCACTGGTCACCACCTGGCTGGCGATCAGCACCATCGGCGCGCGGTTGCGGTTGCTCTCGAACACGCCATTGATGAAATGCAGGCTGCCGGGCCCGCACGAACCGGCACAGGCGGTAAGCTCGCCGCTCACCAGCGAATCGGCACCGGCGGCGAATGCGGCCACTTCCTCATGCCGTACGTGCACCCAGGCGATGTCACTGCCATGCATCGCATCGGTCACATGATTGAGCGTATCGCCCACGATGCCGTAGCAACGGCGGACACCGGCCTGCTGCAGGGCGTCCACCACGATTTCGGCCACGCGCTTGCTCATCGGATACATCCTCGAACGGGGGAACATCCGAGGCTAGACCTGATGAAGTGATGCTTCCGCAAAAAAAGGGGACGGAGGGAATCAAGTCGTATGTGCCGCAAACGACTTAATTCCCTCCGTCCCCTTTTTTCTTCAATCGTTGACGTTGATCCAGCCCACCACCGCGCCGCTTTTTGGATTGAGAAACCGCAGCTTCATCCAGCCATCCTGCTCATCCAGCATCTCCACGTGGTCGCCCTGTACCAGGTAACGCTTCGTACTGGATGCGCCGGGCCGATCGAACAGGAACAGGCGCGCTGGCACCACGGTGGCCTGCTGGCCACGCAGCGGACCGTCGGGCGGTGCGCCCAGGCCATCGGCGATGGCGGTCTCCAGCACACGACCGGCGGGATCATAGGTACGCCAGACCGCCAACGGGCCCTGCTCGTCGCTCTGTTCCCATTGCAACGCGGCGTTCACCGTGTCGCCCAGCATCAGCACGCTTTCGCTGCGGTAGAGATAGAGCTTCGCACCTGCAAACCGGTACTGGTCGGCGTACCACATCGGGCCACTGCGGCAGCTGCTGGTCAGGGTTCGAGTGGCAGCATCCACGCTCAACCCCATCAGGTCACCGCAACTGTCCTTGCCGTGGGTGTCGGCCTGCAGCGCGCGGAACCCGGCACTGGCCGGGTCGAAGCGGTACACCGCCACCGCCTCGTTGACCATGCCCACCGATGCACGCGCGACCAGTTCCGGGTATCCATCGAAATCGACGTCTTCCAGCGACCAGCGCGAATTGCCATCGGCATCCGCCGCACCCGCCAGCGTCTGGCGCTTGCCTGACGGTGACAGCTGCACCGCGATGCTGCCGTCCTGCTGGGGATCGGCATGCGCCTGCACATGCGCGGCCACCTGGAAGCGTAGCGTTTCGCCCTCGTCCCCACTTGCCTGCGCCGACGGTGCCAGCACACCTGCCAATACCAGGCCCAGCAGGCATTCCCTGTAGTTCATCATTGCTCCCTGCGGCACCGCGGCGGCACCTTCAACTCAGAACGATACCTCGACCGGCTGCCGCGACCACAGCACCGATTGATGCTTGGTCTGCTGCTTCCACGCCAGGCGGATGGCTTCGATATCGGCACGGCGCTGCGGGGTGTCCTCGTGCAGCACCACCAGCACCTTGGTGCGCAGGCGGTTGGGCGCGGCATCACCGCGGAACAGCCATTGGCCATAGGCATCGAACACGGTCAGTCCATCCGGGAAGCGCGGGGTCACTTCCTTGTCCAGGAAGGTGCGCCACTGCGTCTCGCTGATGGTGTCGGCCTGCGGACGGTTGCCGGCGCCCTGCTCCTCGCCCACGCCGAAGTACAGCTCACTGCGCACCCAGCCGTGGCCGGCGGACGGGCGTGCGGCATCACCCTTCAGTTCGGCGGTGGTGGCCGTGGCATAGGCGCTGGGCGCCTGAGAGGACAGGCTGGCGCAGCCACTGGTGGCCAGCAGCACGGCGAAGACGAGGCCAAGGTGTTTCATCGGTACAGCTCCGGGGAAGGGGGACAAGGCGAGCCGGCAGCGTACAGCGCCACCGGTCCGGCGTGCTGATGCCAACGGGGCATCAACTCATGCCGGACCGGCAGGGACTTGCATCGGCACCGGCCATCACGCGAAGATAATATATCGCTTCATCCGGATGGATGTAAGTGAAACTATCTCCCCCTTCCCCGTCGTCGTTGTTGCTGGAGCCCCCATGTCCATCCGCCTGCCCGCGTCGCCGCTCGGCCTCGCCATCGCCCTCGCGCTTTCCTCCACCGCCGTCCCGGCTCTGGCCCAGGACGCTACCAACCTCGACACCGTGATCGTCACCGGCACCCGTGCCGCCGACCGCACCGTGCTCGAATCCACCTCGCCGGTGGACGTGCTCACCGCCGAGGACATCCGCAAGGCGGGCGTGGTCAACGGTGAGCTGGGCAGTGCGCTGCAGGCCCTGCTGCCGTCGTTCAACTTCCCGCGCCAGTCCAACTCCGGCGGCGCCGACCACGTGCGCGCCGCACAGCTGCGTGGCCTGTCGCCGGACCAGGTGCTGGTGCTGGTCAATGGCAAGCGCCGCCACCACACCGCGCTGGTGAACACCGACAGCAAGATCGGCAAGGGCACCACGCCGGTCGACTTCAATTCGATCCCGGTCAGCGCGATCAAGCGCATCGAAGTGCTGCGCGACGGCGCCGGTGCGCTGTACGGCTCTGACGCCGTGGCCGGCGTGATCAACGTGATCCTCGACAACGGCGGCGACGGTGGCGAGATCGAGGCCAGCTACGGCGCCAACCACACCGACCTCAAGCCGATCGGCCGCACCCTCACCGACGGCCAGACCGGCAACATCAGCGCCAAGGTCGGCACCTCGCTGGGTGAGGACGGCGGCTTCCTGCGTGTCGGCCTGGAGTACAAGCACCGCAACGGCACCAACCGCGCCGGCTTCGACCAGATTCCGCCGTGGGACCAGACGCCGGACAACCTGGCGCTGCAGGGCAAGCGCAACTACGTGCTGGGCGATGGCAAGAGCAAGGACATCAACCTGTGGCTGAACACTGAGATCCCGGTGGGCCAGACGTCGACGTTCTACGCGTTCGGCACCTTCAACCAGCGTGATACCGAAGGCGCGAACTACTTCCGCTACCCCGATGGCGATGCCAACTGGAAGCAGATCTATCCGAACGGTTACCGGCCGATCTCCGAAGGCGAGAACCGCGACGTGCAGGCCGTGGCCGGCGTGCGCGGCCAGTGGGGTGAATGGAGCTACGACGGCAGCCTGGATTACGGCCAGAACGACTTCACCTACCGCCTGCGTGATTCGCTCAACGCGTCGCTGGGCCCGACCAGCCCGACCCGCTTCAAGACCGCCGACTACGAATACGCACAGACCGTGGGCAACCTCGATCTGAGTCGTGTGTTCACCCAGAGCGACAGCATCAGCCACACCCTGGGCCTGGGCGTGGAAGCACGGCACGAGCGCTACCAGACCCGTCCCGGCGACCCGGCCAGCTACGCCGCCGGCCCTTACACCGATCGCCCGACCGGCTCGCAGGCCGGTGGCGGCCTGACCCCGCAGGATGCGGCGCGCCTGTCGCGCGACGTGGCCAGCGCCTACGCCAGCCTGTCCAGCCAGTTCGGCGAGAAGTTCTCCACCGATCTGGCCGCACGCTACGAGCACAACGACGATTTCGGCGGTGAACTGACCGGCAAGCTCGGCCTGCGCTATGAATTCACCCCGGCGTTCGCGTTGCGCGGCGCCATCTCCAACAACTTCCGCGCACCGTCGCTGGCGCAGATCGGCTACGAATCCACCTCGACCGGCTACAACGCTGGCGGCCAGCTGGTACAGGGCCGCCTGTTGTCGGTCAACAATCCGATCGCCCGTGGCCTGGGTGCGCAGAACCTGAAGCCGGAAAAGTCGATCAATACCTCGCTGGGCTTCACCAGCCGCATCGGTGAGCACTTCGACCTGTCGCTGGACTTCTTCCAGATCGACATCGACGACCGCATCGCGCTGTCGGAGAGCATCACTGGCGATGCACTGACCGACTACGTGGCCGCCAACTACGGCGTCAGCGGCCTGCAGAGCGCCAGCTTCTTCGTCAATGCCGCCGATACCCGCACCCGCGGCGCCGAGCTGGTCAGCAACTGGCGCCAGTCGCTGGGCGACGGCCAGCTGCTGCTGACCGGCACCTATGCCTACACCAAGACCACGCTGAAGAACGTGCTGGCCACGCCGGCACAGCTGCGTGCGCTGAACCCGGACTACGTGCTGTTCGGCATCGAAGAAACCAACACCCTTACCGATGCCACGCCGCGCACGCGCGGCAGCTTCTCGGCCGCATGGAGCAACGACCACTGGTCGCTGAGCACCCGCGTGAACCGCTATGGCAGCGCCACACGCGTGTTCAACTTCGGTGACGGCTACATCCCGCGCCAGACCTACCAGGCCGAATGGCAGTTGGATGCCGAAGTCGAGTACCGCATCACTCCGCAGTGGAGCGTGGCCATCGGCGGCCAGAACCTGACCGACAACTACCCGGATCGATCCAACAGCGATATCCACTACTTCGGCAACCTGCCGTACGACGTGCTGTCGCCAATCGGCAGCAATGGCGCGTATTACTACGGCCGCGTCCGCTATACGTTCTGATTCATCAGTCCGGTAGTGGCGGGCGCGGGGCGGGCACCGCGCGGTGCCTCCAGGGGCCCGGCCGGGGGCCGGGCGCGGCCGGGCGCGCCCG
>NZ_JAWIRU010000025.1:0-61393 GCF_036320025.1 Stenotrophomonas sp. SMYL86 | reverse complement strand
TCAGTCCGGTAGTGCCGGCCGCTGGCCGGCAACCTCAGGGTGCATCCAGGGACCATGACGGTGCCGGCCAGCTGCCGGCACTACCAGATCCGTAGCCTGCCCTCGACCCCACGTACACGCCCGCGCTGGCAAGCTGGGCGTCATGGCTGAACCGCTCCCCCTGCGTCCGCCACCGCCATTGCTGGATGACGCCTGCGCGTTGTTCCTCGATGTCGACGGCACCCTGATCGAATTCGCTGCACGCCCGGATGCCGTGCAGTTGCTGCCGGATGTGCGTGAAGCCATCGGCCGCATCAGCGACCGCCTGGAAGGTGCCGTGGCACTGGTCAGTGGTCGCCCGCTTGAGCAGCTGGATCAACTGTTCGCTCCCCTGAAATTGCCCGCCGCCGGCCTGCATGGCCACGAACTGCGCGGCGAAGACGGTCGTGTGCTGCGCGACGAACACGACGACGACACCGCCGAGTGGCTGCACGCGCTGCACCAGCAGGCGATGCGCTTCGCCCATGGCCATCCCGGCGTGCTGGTGGAAGACAAGGGCGTCGGCCTGGCGCTGCATTGGCGCGGTGCGCCGCACGCGGCAAGTGATGTGCGCGCCTTCGCCGACCGCCACGTGCGTGGCCGTGCCAGCTATCGCCTGCAGCCCGGTGACCATGTGGTCGAGTTCGTTCCGGTCGGCACCGACAAGGGCCGTGCCGTGCGCCGGATGATGCAGTACCTGCCGTTCCGCGGCCGCCTGCCGGTGTTCCTCGGCGATGACCTGACCGATGAGTTCGGCTTCGACGCCGCCAATGGCCAGCATGGCTGGAGCGTGCTGGTGGGCGAACGTGAACCCAGCAAGGCGGTGTTCGCGCTGCCCGACATACGCAGCGTGCACGCCTGGCTGCGTGAGAATGCCTATTGACCCGGCCACCCCACGGCCGCAACCGAGATGTACCGCGTGATGACCCAACCCGATCTTGATCTGGGCGTGGTCGGCAACGGCAGCTTCGGCGCCCTGGTCGACAAACATGCCCGCGTTGTCTGGAGCTGCCTGCCCACCTTCGACGGCGACCCCACCTTCTGTGCCCTGCTCGGCCCCAACCAGCAGACCGGTGGCGACTTCGCCATCGAGCTGGAGGACTTCGCGAGCAGCGAGCAGGAATACCTGACCAACACCGCGATCCTACGTACCGTGCTGCGCGACGCGCACGGTGGTGAACTGGAAATCCTTGATTTCGCCCCGCGCTGGCGCCAGAACGACCGTTTCTACCGGCCGGTCAGCCTGATCCGCCAGGTACGACCACTGGCCGGCAGCCCACGCATCACCGTGCACGCACGGCCACTGGCCGACTGGGGCGCACGCGTGCCCGAGTCCACCTGGGGCAGCAACCACGTGCGCTGGATCCTGCCCGAACACGTGCTGCGGCTGACCACCGACGTGCCGGTGCGCTTCATCCGCGATGGCCTGCCGTTCGTGCTCAACCATCCCATCCACCTGATCCTGGGCGTGGATGAATCGCTCAACCGCTCGATCAGTGGCTATGTGCAGGAAGCCTTCCAGCGCACCCGCGACTACTGGCGCGAATGGGTGCGCTACCTGTCCATTCCACTGGAATGGCAGGACGCGGTGATCCGCAGTGCGATCACCCTGAAGCTGTGCCAGTACGAGGACAGCGGCGCGATCATCGCGGCAATGACCACCTCCATTCCGGAAGCGCCCGGCAGCGTGCGCAACTGGGACTACCGTTACTGCTGGCTGCGCGATGCCGCGTTCGTGGTGCGCGCACTGAACCGCCTCGGCGCAACGCGCACGATGGAACAGTTCCTCGGCTATATCTTCAACCTGGCCACCACCGACGGCACGTTGCAGCCGCTGTATGGCATTGGCTTCGAGGCCAAGCTGGACGAGGACGAAGTAACCAGCCTGTCCGGCTACCGTGGCATGGGCCCGGTGCGGCGCGGCAACCTGGCCTGGGTGCAGCGCCAGCACGATGTCTACGGCAGCGTGGTGCTGGCGTCCACCCAGTTGTTCTTCGACCGCCGCCTGCAGGACCCGGGCGATGCGCACACCTTCGCCCGCCTGGAACCCTTGGGTGAACAGGCGTTCGCCCTGCACGACGTACCCGACGCCGGCCTGTGGGAGTTCCGCGGCCGCACCGAAGTGCACACCTACACCAGCGCGATGTGCTGGGCGGCATGTGACCGCCTGTGCAAGATCGCCGTGCGCCTGAAGCGCGATGACCGCGCCCATTACTGGCGCGAGCGTGCCGACACCATCCATGCGCGCATCATGGCCGAGTCCTGGAGCGAGGAGCTGGGCCACTTCACCGACACCTTCGGTGGTCATCGGCTGGACGCCTCGTTGCTGCTGCTGGCCGACATCGGCTTCATCGACGCGATGGATGCGCGCTTCATCGCCACCGTCGACGCCATCGGCCGCGACCTCAAGCATGGCAACTCGCTGTACCGCTATGTCGCGCCGGATGACTTCGGCGAACCGGAAACCAGCTTCACCATCTGCACCTTCTGGTACATCGATGCGCTGGCGGCGATCGGGCGCATGGACGAAGCACGCGGGATGTTCGAACTGCTGTTGAAGCAGCGCAACCATCTTGGCCTGCTGTCGGAGGATCTGGCCTTCGACAGCGGCGAGGCCTGGGGCAATTTCCCGCAGACCTATTCGCACGTCGGCCTGATCACCGCCGCGATGCGCCTGTCGCGGTCCTGGCAGGAGGCATCGTGAGTCGTCTGGTGGTGGTTTCAAACCGCGTGGCCGTACCGGGCGAGAACCGCGCCGGTGGGCTGGCGGTGGGCCTGCTGGCCGCGCTGAAGGAACGTGGCGGCATGTGGTTCGGCTGGAGCGGCAAGAGCGTGCGCGACGGCAGCGGCACGCTGCACACACAGAAGGACGGTGACATCGAATTCGTCACCCTGGACCTGAGCAAGCGCGAGGTGGATGGCTACTACAACGGTTTCGCCAATCGCACCCTCTGGCCGTTGCTGCACTTCCGCCTGGATCTGGTCGACTACGACCGGGGCACCCGCGAGACCTACCATAAGGTCAACGCGCTGTTCGCTGACAAGCTCGCGCCGCTGCTGCGCGAGGACGACATCGTCTGGATCCACGACTACCACCTGATCCCGCTTGGTGCGCTGCTGCGCGAGCGTGGCATCGGCTGCCGCATCGGCTTCTTCCTGCACATCCCGATGCCGTCGGCCGACCTGCTGCAGGCCATGCCCGACCACCTTCGGTTGTTCTCCGCGCTGTACGCCTACGATCTGGTCGGCTTCCAGACCCAGCGCGACGCCGATCGCTTCCAGACCTACCTGCGCCTGTTCGGCGGCGGCCGCGTGCTCGACAACGGCGAGCTGGAAGCACCGGGCGGGCGCCGCTTCCGTGCGGCGGCGTTCCCGATCGGCATCGACACCGAGCTGATCGCGCGACAGGCCGGCACCGCCGCCACCAAGGCCGCTGTGAAGAACCTGCGCAACAGCCTGCGTGACCGCCAGCTGGCGATCGGCGTGGATCGCCTGGACTATTCCAAGGGCCTGCCCGAACGCTTCCTCGGCTTCGAGCGCTATCTGGAGCGCCATCCGGATCAGCGCGGCTCGCTGACCTACCTGCAGATCGCCCCGGTCTCGCGCGGCGATGTCACCGAGTACCGGCAGCTGCGCAGCCAGCTGGAACAGATCGCCGGGCACATCAACGGTGGCCACGCCGAACCGGACTGGACGCCGCTGCGCTACGTCAACCAGAACTTCACCCATGCCACGCTGACCGGCTTCTACCGGGCGGCGGCAGTAGGCCTGGTCACGCCGCTGCGCGATGGCATGAACCTGGTAGCCAAGGAGTACGTGGCGTCGCAGGACCCGGAAGACCCCGGCGTGCTGGTGCTGTCGCTGCTGGCCGGCGCCGCCGACGAACTCAAGCAGGCGCTGCTGGTGAACCCGCATGATCTGGACGGCGTGGCCGACGCCATCGCCACCGCGGCAACGATGTCGCTGCGCAGGCGCAAGGAACGCTGGCACGCGATGATGGAGCACCTGCGCACCTACGACATCAACCACTGGCGCCGCAGCTATCTGGACGCGCTGGAAGGTTGAGGGAAAAAGGGGACGGAGGGGATTAAGTCGTTTGTGCACAAACGACTTAATCCCCTCCGTCCCCTTTTTTCTTCAATCCAGGAACCGCGCGGCCTGCTCCGGTGCGGGCAGGTAACAGGCGTCATGCCGCCCGAACCAGCGGTAGCGGTTGCGGGCCAGCGCGCGGTACGCGGCATCACGCCAACTGCGCGGCAGCACGCGCAATGCACCGGTCAGACGCCAGACGCTGCCCAGCCCCGCCAGCACGCGAAGGATCGCATCGGTATCGGTCCAGGCGCCCTGTTCGTCCAGCAGCAGGAACGACATCGGGTCCTGCGGGTCCAGCCCATGCGCGCGCAACATCGCACTGCCCTGCGCGCCCTGCATCGCCGCAAAGCGGTAGCGGCCCTTGCGGTCGAAACGCAGCAGGAAGCGCACCCAGCGGTTGCACAGCGCGCACACGCCATCGAACACGATCACCGCGCTGCCGGCCTCGGCGGCGGAATCACTGCGGTTCGAGCCAGCCTTCATAGCGGATCAGGGCTCCGGCCCAGGGCAAGGTCACATCGACCAGGAAAGTGTAACGCGCACCCTGCCAGGCTTCGCGGCAACGCACACCACCAAACCAGCGCCTCGGCAGCGGCAGCAGCCCGAACGCCCAGACCCGCCGCACCGACCAGTCGATGCCACCCTCGCGGGCCTGCAGATCAAATTCGAAGCGCACCGCGCCCAACTGCTCGCGCAGATACCCTTCGTGCGCCCACAGCCGCGACACCATCGGCCAGCGGCCAAACCGCCTCGCCCACTGCTCGCCCTGCCCGTGTGCACTGAACGCCACTTCGGTGGGCAGCGCGTCGCCGTCCTTCGGCAACTGCGCCAACGCGGCCAGCAGCGGCACCAGCCAGTGTCGCCCTCTCACGATGCGCGCCTGCCCCACGTAGCGGCAAGGCAACGGCGCGGCATGCAGCGCCTGCACCGGCGCGGCCAAGGTGGCGAAGGCGGGCCCCAGCACGCTCGCGAACAACGGCGTGGTCAGGGCGCGATCCAGGCCAGGGTCGCCATGCGCCCGGTGCGACGGTCGCGCCGGTGCGAATACAGGTCGGGATCGGCCATCGTCGACACCGTGCCGCCATACACCTGCGCCGGGTCCATGCCCGCCGCCTGCAGGCGCTGACGTGCCAGGGCGAACAGGTCCACCTTCCAGTGCCCCTGGCGTGTCGCCACAAACGCCGCCTCAGCCGCCGGATCATGGCCGACGAAGGCGTGGAAGACCTCTTCGCCGATCTCGTAGTCGGCCGGCCCGGCCGCCGGGCCCAGCCACGCGCGAAGCTGCGCGGGCGGGGTCTGCATGGCGGCCACGGTGGCCTCCAGCATGCCGTCGGCCAGCCCGCGCCATCCGGCGTGAGCGGCGCCCACTTCGCTGCCATCGGCCGCGGCAAACACCACCGGCAGGCAGTCGGCGGTCAGGATCGCCAGCACCACGCCGGGCACCGAGGTCACCGCAGCGTCGGCCACCGGTTCGCTTGCGCCAGGCACCGGCGGCGTTGTGAAGCGCAGCACCGTGCTGCTGTGCACCTGGCGCAGCCAGTGCGGTGCCGAGGGCAGCGCCAGCCCCTGCTGCAGCAGCTGGCGGTTGTGCTCCACGTTGGCAGGGGTATCACCATCGGCCGCGTGCCGGTTGCCCAGGTTGAACTGCGCGAACGGCGCCGGCGAAATGCCCGCACCGTGCCGACGCGTGGTCAGCGCATGGACGCCCGGAGGCGCCGGCCAGTCCGCCTGCAGCAAAGGCAACGCGGCGGCCATCACCAGCGGTCCCGCTCGCGTGCGGCGAAGGCTTCGCTGTCTTCGCGCAGCACCTTCATCAGGTGCAGCATGTCGTCCGGCACCGGCGCGGTGTTGCGCACCGGCTCACCGGTGATCGGGTGCGTGAACTCCAGGGTCTCGGCGTGCAGGGCCTGGCGCTTGAAGCCGCGCAGCGCGGCTACCAGCTCATCGCTGGCGCCCTTGGGCAGCTTCAGCGCACCGCCGTACAGCGGGTCACCGATGATCGGATGGCGCACATGCGCCATGTGCACGCGGATCTGATGGGTACGGCCGGTTTCCAAGCGGCACTCCAGCGCGGTGTGCGCACGGAAGCGCTCGCGCAGTCGGTAATGGGTGATCGCTTCCTTGCCGTCCTCGCGCACGGCCATCTTCAGGCGGTCGCGTGGGTGGCGGTCGATCGGGGCATCGGCGGTACCGCCGGCCACCAGCGCACCCATCACGATGGCCAGGTACTGGCGGTGCACGTCGCGCGCGGCCAGCTGCTCGACCAGTGCGGTCTGCGCTTCCAGGGTCTTGGCCACCACCATCACGCCGCTGGTGTCCTTGTCCAGGCGGTGCACGATGCCGGCGCGCGGCAGCACCGCCACCGACGGGTCGCGGAACAGCAGGGCATTCACCAGGGTACCGCTGTGGTTGCCCGCGCCCGGGTGCACCACCAGGCCGACCGGCTTGTTGATCACCAGCAGGTGCTCGTCCTCGAACAGCACGTCCAGCGGGATGTCCTCCGGCTGGGCGTCGGTCTGGGTCTCGAGCACCACATTGAGGGTCACGAGCTCGCCGCCGCGCAGCGGATCGCGCGGGCGCACCTGGGCGCCGTCCAGCAGCACCTCACCGGCCTTGATCCACTCGGTCAGGCGCGAACGCGAGTATTCGGGGAACAGTTCGGCCACCACGGCGTCGAAACGACGGCCGGCAGCGGTGTCGGGGACGATGGCCTGGCGGGCCGATTCAGAGGGTTGTTCAGACATGGCAGGGGGCATTCTTTGAAATTTTGGGGTCCCGGCGGCCGGTTTCAGTCGCTGGACAGGACACTAGGCTATCATCGACCCTTCGTATTCCAGCCGCGTCCCGCCTCGACCCCATGATCCGACGCTCCGCCATGCTCTCCGCGCCCGTCCGCCTCACCGCCCTGCTGCTGGTGCTGGTCATCGCCGCCACCGGCTGCCACCGTGGTGCCAAGAAGGGCGATCGCCCCGATGAAGGGACGCCGGTCGAACAGTTGTACGAGAAGAGCCACAAGCTGATGCAGGGTGGCAACTGGAGCGGCGCCGAAGCCAGCTTCCGCCGCCTGGTGGCCCAGTATCCGTACGGTCCGTACACCGAGCAGGCGATGATCGAGACCGCCTACGCCCAGTACAAGGCCGGCAAGCACGATGACGCGGTGTCCAGCATCGACCGCTTCATCCGTACCTACCCGACCCATCGCAACATCGCGTACCTGTACTACCTGCGCGGCCTGGCCAACTCCAATCGCAGTACGGTTTTCCTGCGCCGCGTATGGTCGCTGGATGCCAGCCGCCGCGACCTGTCTACGCCGCACCAGGCGTATTCGGACTTCAACATCGTGGTGGACCGCTACCCGAACAGCCGCTACGCCGCCGATGCGCGCCAGCGCATGCTGGAGCTGCGTGACGTGTTCGCCCAGCATGAGCTGGACAACGCCCTGTACTACATGCGCCGCGGCGCCTGGGTCTCGGCCGCCGGCCGCGCCAACTACCTGCTGGAAACCTACCCGCAGAGCGCCTTCCAGTACGACGCCGTGGCTGTGCTGGCCGATTCCTACACCCACCTGGGCAACAAGACCCTGGCCGACGATGCCCGCCGCGTCCTGCAGCTGAACCAGCCGGACCACCCGTGGCTGGAAGGCAAGTGGCCGAAGTACCCGTGGATGATCCGCAAGCTGAACCCGTTCGCCGGCGAGAAATCCGCCAGCACCGGCCAGCGCAACGCGCGACTGGAAAAGAAGTAAGAGAGGGCCCCGAAAGGGGCCTTTTCTTTGTCGGTAGATCCACGCCATGCGTGGATGGTTCGTACGCCCATCGACCACGACACTAGGAATTCTACGAATTCCCGGCGGATGCGACGCCGGTCGCATCCCGCTCCGGCGACGCCCTCCACACTGCGGCGCAACGGCCATCCCGGCCGTGAAGGAGCGCCCCATGACCCTACCGCCCCGCCGTTTCCGCCCCCTCGCCTGCCTCCTCGCCACCGCCGTGCTGGCGCTGTCCTCGGGCCCCCTGGCTGCCGCACCGGGTGCACCGGGCGATCTGCTGTCTGCTGCCCCCTATCGCGCGTCATGGGTGCCGTCCAAGGCTGCGCAGGCCTACAAGCTCCACTACCGCACCCCGGATCTTCGCGGCCAGCTGGCCGAAGGCACCGGCCTGCTGTACCTGCCCGCCGGCGCGGCTCCAGCGGGCGGCTGGCCGGTGGTGTCCTGGGCACATGGCACCCAGGGCATCGCCGATCGCTGCGCGCCCTCGGTGTCCGGCCCCTACCAACCCGAACGCGACGGGCGCTTCCTCGATCAGTTCCTGGCCCAGGGCTATGCGGTGGTCGCCGCGGACTACCAGGGGCTCGGCAGCCCCGGCGAGCATGCCTATCTGCACGTCCGCACGGCCGCGCGCAATGCCATCGACCTGGTCAAGGCCAGCCGCCAGTACCTGGGCAACGCAGCGCTGTCGCCGCGCTGGGTCTCTGTTGGTCATTCACAGGGTGGCGCTGCAGCCCTCACAGCCGGGCATCTGGCGCCCACCTATGGCGGCCCTTCCCTGCACTACCGCGGCAGCTTCACCACCGGCACGCCCACCGCCGTCGAGCTGACCGCGCTGGTGATGAAGCCGGACAACCGCACCGCCAATCCTGGCGCGCTCAACGCGTATCACGCGTATCTGCTCGACGGTCTGTTGCAGGTTGCGCCACAGATCGACCGCGTCCTCAGCGACACCGGTCGCGCCCGCGTGGCAGTGGCACGCGAGCAGTGCCTGGGCGAACTGGCCACCACGCTGGACGGTGCGGATACCGGCAGCATGTTCACTGCACCGCTGACCAGCGTGCCGGGCATCTGGGCGGTGCTGTACGACTATCTCGGCGTACCGCGCCGCGGCTTCAGCCAACCGCTGATGCTCGGCCACGGCAGCGAGGACCGCGATGTGCCCTATCTGACCACCCTGCTGTATGCCGCAGGCCTGGCCCTGCGAGGCGAGCCAGTCGCGTTCCGGCGTTACCCGGTCGACCACCGCGGCACGCTGGACGCGGCGGCGGCGGATGGCCTGGCGTTTGTGCGGGCACGGCTGGGGGACGGACGCTTCAACGACGCTGCGGAAACCGCCAGCCTCGAACAGCTGCTTGAGGACGCCCAGTAGATCCACGTCATGCGTGGATGCGCGGTATGCGGGTTGCCGGCCAGCGGCCGGCACTACCGAACCCGTCCCCCCCCCCCCGGCGGGCCCTCGCGCTCCGCGGGGTGCCCGCCCCGCGGCCGGCACTACCGAACGCAGTAGAGCCACGCCATGCGTGGATGCGCGGTATGCGGGGTTGCCGGCCAGCGGCCGGCACTACCGGACGCAGTAGATCCACGCCATGCGTGGATGCGCGGTATGCGGGGTTGCCGGCCAGCGGCCGGCACTACCGAACGCAGTAGAGCCACGCCATGCGTGGATACGCGGTATGCGGGTTGCCGGCCAGCGGCCGGCACTACCGAACGGAGTAGAGCCACGCCATGCGTGGATGCGCGGTATACGGGTTGCCGGCCAGCGGCCGGCACTACCGAACGCAGTAGATCCACGCCATGCGTGGATGCGCGGTATACGGGTTGCCCGCCAGCGGCCGGCACTACCGAACGCAGTAGATCCACGCCATGCGTGGATGCGCGGTATACGGGTTGCCGGCCAGCGGCCGGCACTACCGAACGCAGTTGATCCACGCCATGCGTGGATACGCGGTATGCGGGGTTGCCGGCCAGCGGCCGGCACTACCGGACGCAGTAGATCCACGCCATGCGTGGATGCGCGGTATACGGGTTGCCGGCCAGCGGCCGGCACTACCGGACGCAGTAGATCCACGCCATGCGTGGATACGCGGTATGCGGGTTGCCGGCCAGCGGCCGGCACTACCCGCCAACCGCAGCTTCAGCCCTTGTAGCCGTTGCTGATCGGGTAACGACGCTCGCGGCCAAATGCCCGGCGCGAGACCTTCGGCCCCGGCGCGGCCTGGTGCCGCTTCCACTCGCTGATGCGCACCAGGCGCAGCACCCGGTCGACCACGGCAGCGTCGTAACCGGCCGCAACGATCTCCGTGCGCGACTGCTCCTGGTCGATGTAGCGATACAGGATGCCGTCCAGCACGTCATAGGCCGGCAGCGAATCCTGGTCCAGCTGGTTCTCGCGCAGCTCGGCCGACGGCGGGCGGCTGATCACGGCCGGCGGGATCACCGGCGCGCCGCCCACGGTGTTGCGCCACTTCGACAGCCCGAACACTTCGGTCTTGTACAGGTCCTTCAGCGGCGCATAGCCACCGCACATGTCGCCGTAGATGGTGGCGTAACCCACCGCGTATTCGCTTTTGTTGCCGGTGGTCAGCAGCAGGCCACCGAACTTGTTGGCCAGCGCCATCAGGATCACGCCACGGCTGCGCGACTGCAGGTTCTCTTCGGTCACGTCCGGCGCAGTGCCTTCGAACATCGGCGCCAGCGATTCCATCAGGCCCTTGAACGCCGGCTCGATCGATACCGCCTCCAGCTTCACGCCCAGTGCCTGGCACTGTTCGGCGGCCAGGTCGTTGGACAGACCCGCGGTATAGCGCGACGGCAACCGCACCGCGGTGACGTTTTCCGCGCCCATCGCGTCCACGGCCATGGCCAGCACCAGCGCCGAATCGATGCCGCCGGACAGGCCCAGCCACACCTTCTTGAAGCCGTTCTTGCGGCAGTAGTCCTGGATGCCACGGGTCACTGCGCGCCAGGCCAGCGCGTCCATGCTCTCGTCGCCATCGTCCATCCACACGTGCGGCATGAAGCGGCGGCTTTCACCGTCGTACTCCACCACCAGCCACTGGTCGACGAAGGCGGCGGCGGCCGGGTGCACGGTACCGTCGCCATCGGCCACCACCGAGGCGCCGTCGAACACCAGCGCGTCCTGGCCACCGACCACGTTGAGGTAGGCGATCGCCGCCCCGCTCTCACGGGTGCGTGCGGCCAGCACCGCATCGCGCTGGGCATGCTTGCCACGCTCGTAGGGCGAGGCATTCGGCACCACCACCAGCTGCGCACCGGCGCGCACGGTGTCGGCCAGCGGCTCGGCGAACCACAGGTCCTCGCAGATCAGCAGGCCGACCGGAATGCCGTTGACCTCGAACACGCAGCTGCCGCCATCCGGATCGACATCGAAGTAACGGCGCTCGTCGAACACCGCATAGTTGGGCAGCTCGCGCTTGCGGTAGGTCTGCTCGACCAGGCCATCGCGCAGCACGCTGGCGGCGTTGTAGACCACCGCACCGGCCGCCTGCGGCCAACCGACCACGGCGGTGATGCCACGGCAGGCAGCAGCGATGCGGGCCATCGCCTGCTCGCACTCGTACAGGAAGCCCGGGCGCAGCAGCAGGTCTTCCGGCGGATAGCCACTCACCGCCAGCTCGGGGAACATCACCAGCTCGGCGCCGTACTCGTCGCGCGCCTGGCCGATCATCTCGATGATGCGCTCGGTGTTGCCGGCGACATCGCCGACCGGGAAGTCGAACTGCGCCATCGCGATGCGGATCGAAGCCATGGGAATCCAGCCTGTGGTTGCAATGTGCCCATTGTAGCGCTGCGCCATGCGCGCGCCGGGCGCGCTCACTGCGTGGACAGCCCCGGCTCAGTAGATCCACGCCATGCGTGGATGGGGTTACCGGGATGGTCAGGGCACCAGACGCAGAAAGGCCGCCCGGAGGCGGCCTTTCTGTTTGAAGCAAGAGCGTCAGTCGAGCATGGCTCGACTCTACACAAGCGGTCTTATTTCACCAGCTTGGCGATGGCAGCGCCCAGGTCGCCCGGCGAGCGGACGGTGACAACACCGGCAGCTTCCATGGCGGCGAACTTGCCTTCAGCAGTGCCCTTGCCGCCCGAGGCGATCGCACCGGCGTGGCCCATGCGCTTGCCGGCCGGAGCCGACGCACCGGCGATGAAACCGACGACCGGCTTCTTCACGTGGTTCTTGATGTACTCGGCGCCGGCTTCTTCAGCGTCACCGCCGATTTCGCCAACCATGATGATGCCTTCGGTCTGCGGGTCTTCGTTGAACAGCTTCAGGCAGTCGACGAAGTTCAGGCCGTTGATCGGGTCACCACCGATGCCGATGCAGGTGGACTGGCCCAGGCCGACTTCAGTGGTCTGCTTGACCGCTTCATAGGTCAGGGTGCCCGAACGCGACACGATGCCGATCTTGCCCGGCTGGTGGATGTGGCCCGGCATGATGCCGATCTTGCACTCACCCGGGGTGATGACGCCCGGGCAGTTCGGCCCGATCAGCACGGTGTCCGGATGCGAACGGGTCAGCACGTTCTTGACGCGCAGCATGTCCAGCACCGGGATGCCTTCGGTGATGCAGACGATGACCTTGATGCCGGCAGCAGCGGCTTCCAGGATCGCGTCGGCCGCGTACGGCGGCGGCACGTAGATGACCGAAGCGTTGGCGCCGGTGCTCTGCACGGCGTCGGCAACGGTGTTGAAGACCGGCAGGTCGATGTGGGTGGTGCCACCCTTGCCCGGGGTCACGCCGCCAACAACCTGGGTGCCGTACTCGATCATCTGAGTGGCGTGGAAGGTGCCCTGCTGGCCGGTGAAGCCCTGCACGATCACCTTGGTGTTCTTGTTAATCAAAACAGACATGGGAATTCCTTGGTGTCGAATCAGGCAGCGTTCTTGACAGCTTCAACGATCTTCTTGGCGCCATCGTTGATGTTGTCAGCCGGGATGATGGCCATGCCGCTGTCACGCAGCAGCTGCTTGCCTTCTTCCACGTTGGTGCCTTCCAGGCGCACCACGACCGGAACCTTGACGCCCACTTCCTTCACGGCGGCGATGATGCCTTCGGCAATCATGTCGCAGCGGACGATGCCGCCGAAGATGTTGACGAAGATGCCTTCAACCTTGTCCGAGGACAGGATCAGCTTGAACGCTTCGATGACGCGCTGCTTGTTGGCGCCGCCGCCCACGTCCAGGAAGTTCGCCGGCTCGCCGCCGTTGAGCTTGATGACGTCCATGGTGGCCATGGCCAGGCCTGCGCCGTTGACCATGCAGCCGATGTTGCCGTCCATGGTGACGTAGTTGATGTCCAGCTCCGAAGCGATCACTTCGGTCGGATCTTCCTGGGTCTTGTCGCGCATGGCGACCAGGGCCTTCTGGCGGAACGCGGCGTTGTCGTCGCTGTCGAACTTGCCGTCCAGCGCGTACAGGTTGCCGTCGTCCAGGATGGCCAGCGGGTTGATTTCAACCAGCGCCAGGTCCTTTTCGTTGAACAGGCGGTACAGGTTCACCATGATGCTGGCGAACTGGCCGGCCTGCTTGGCGGTCAGGCCCAGCTTGAAGCCGAAATCACGGCCGTGGTAACCCTGCACGCCTTCGACGAAGTCGACGTTCAGCGAGTGGATCAGCTCCGGGGTTTCAGCGGCGACCTGCTCGATCTCCACGCCGCCTTCCGAAGAGGCGATGTAGGTGATGGTCTTGGTGCCACGGTCGACCAGCACCGACAGGTACAGTTCCTTGACGATCTCGCCGGCGGTGGTCACCAGCACCAGGTTGACCGGCAGTTCAACGCCAGCGGTCTGGTAGGTGGCCATCTTGGTGCCGAGCATCTTGGCCGCAGCGGCCTTCACGTCGTCGGTGGTCTTGCAGAACTTGACGCCGCCAGCCTTGCCGCGGCCGCCAGCGTGGATCTGCGCCTTGACCATCCAGGGGCCCTGGCCCAGGGAGTTGGCAGCGGCAACCGCTTCGTCCGGGGTCGCAGCGACCTTGCCGGCCGGGACCGGGATGCCGTACTCGGCAAGCAGTTGTTTTGACTGGTATTCGTGGAAATTCATGCGTCACCGTGGGAATAGGAACGACCGCACGCAATTCCTCAGGGCCCCGGCGGGGCGCCGGCATGGACCGCGGCGGGCCCACTATTGTGGCCGAGCCGGCGCCGGGGCGCAAAGAAGTCTGTACAAAACGCCACACCCGGCCAGATTTTCACCGCCATTCAGGCAGTTGCGCCCGGGCCGGCGTTGGCCACCGGTATCCACGGCAGGCCAAATGCGCGATCCGGGCGGCTCCGGCGGCGTCCTGCCGGGGGCCCTATACTGGTCAACCAAGGTGTGTGGTGTCGGGCTTGCCCGGCAGCTTCCACCGCGGGCCACATAGAAGCGACGAACCCACCCGGCTTCAGGGGATGCCAGGCAGGGCCGCCGCAGATTCCAGACCCAGGCAGCCAGAAGGGGAGTTCCGGCGTGTCACCCAGTGCTTCATTGATCGACCGCATCGAATCGATTCCGCGGCGTGAGCTGTACTTCTTCGCGCTGTACCGGGTGCTGATCGCCGCGGTCATCGCCGGCCTGCTCTACAGCCCCCTGTCCGGCATGGTCGGCGAGGCCCATCACCCGCGTCTGGCCGATACCGTCGCGGCGATCTATCTGCTGCTGTCGCTGCTGGCCCTGGCGATCGGCCGCAACGAACGCTGGCTGCGCCCGATCGTGGTCAGCAGCGTACTGGTGGACATCATCGCCGCCACCCTGCTGGCGCATGCCCTGCCCGGTGCCAGCGCCGGCATTTCGATGTCGCTGCTGTTCAACATCGCCGCTGCCGCCACCCTGCTGCCGCTGAGCTGGGGCCTGGGCCTGGCGGTTGCTGCCAGCCTGGCCACCGGCATCGAATACCTCTGGAAGGTGCTCGAAGGCGGTGACCCCACCCGCACGCTGGCCGAGCTGGCCATGTTCGCCACCAGCTACCTGGCGCTGGCCTTCATCAGCTACCAGGTGGGCAACCGCGCGCGCCGCAACCAGCAGCTGGCCAACCAGCGCGGCGACGAAGTGGCCAACCTGTTCCAGATCAACGAACTGATCATCCGCCGCATGCGCACCGGCGTGCTGGTGGTGGACGCCGACAACCGCATCACCCTGGCCAATGAAGCGGCCTCGATGCTGCTCGGCGACAACGACGGCATCGGTGAGACGGGACGGCTGGATCTGGCCAGTGCTGCGCCGGAACTGGCGCGCCGCCTGCAGCGCTGGCGCAACGGCTGGGCGCAGGACGAACTGCCGCTGCAGCTCAACCCCGACCAGCCGGAAGTGCAACCGCGCTTCGCCCGCCTGCTGGCCGGCAGCGAACTGGCGCTGGTATTCCTGGACGACTCCAGCGTGGTCTCGCGGCGCGCCGAATCGCTCACCCTGTCGGCGATGGGCCGCTTCTCGGCCAGCCTCGCCCACGAGATCCGCAATCCGCTGGCGGCGATCAACTACGCCGTGCAGCTGCTGGAGGAAGGCACCGGTTTCAACGAAAGCGACCGCCGCCTGCTGCAGATCATCCGCCAGCAATGCCAGCGCACCAACGGCATCGTCGAGAGCGTGCTGGGGCTGGCACGGCGCGAGCGCGCCACACCCGAGAACGTCGACCTGGTCGCCTTCGTGCGCCGCTTCGTGCTGGAGTACAAGCAGGGCCAGACGCTGGAGACCGACAGCATCGAACCGATCATCAGCGACACGGCGGTGATGGCCCAGGTCGACAGCAAACACCTGTACCAGGTGCTCACCGTGCTGGTGCACAACGCACTGAAATACGGCCGCATCGGCCAGCAACCGGCGCGCGTGCGCCTGCGCGTGGCGCAGCACGAGCGCAGCGCGGTGATCGACGTGATGGACCGTGGCCCCGGCATTCCCGAGAGCGTGGCCGCACAGCTGTTCCGCCCGTTCTTCACTACCTCCGAGCACGGCACCGGGCTGGGCCTGTATATCGCCCGCGAGTTGTGCCGCGCCAACCAGGCACGGCTCGACTACATCCCGGTGCCGGCAGGAGGCTCGTGCTTCCGCCTGGTGCTGCCCGGCCCGCACACGCTGTTGCCCACCTGATTCCAAATCTGTGCGTCAAACATTTGTCGCTTCCAGCCCCCTCGTTTATCTTTCACGCCCATGAACGAAACCCGCAGCGCCCTCGTCGTCGACGATGAACGCGACATCCGCGAACTGCTGGTACTGACCCTCGGCCGCATGGGGCTGCGCATCAGTACTGCCGCCAACCTGGCCGAAGCGCGCGAGCTGCTGGCCAGCAACCCGTACGACCTGTGCATCACCGACATGCGCCTTCCGGATGGCAACGGCATCGAGCTGGTCAGCGAGATCGCCCAGCACTACCCGCGCACACCGGTGGCGATGATCACCGCATTCGGCAGCATGGACCTGGCCGTGGAAGCGCTGAAGGCCGGCGCCTTCGACTTCGTCAGCAAGCCGGTGGACATCTCGGTGCTGCGCGGCCTGGTCAAGCACGCGCTGGAACTCAACAACACCGAACGCCCTGCGCCCGGCCCCGCCACCGAACAGGCTGCACGCCTGCTCGGCGCTTCGCCGGCCATGGACGTTCTGCGCACCACCATCGGCAAGGTCGCGCGCAGCCAGGCGCCGGTCTACATCCTCGGTGAATCGGGCGTGGGCAAGGAACTGGTCGCGCGCACCATCCACGCCCAGGGCGCGCGTGCGGCTGGTCCGTTCGTGCCGGTCAACTGCGGTGCCATTCCCGGCGAGCTGATGGAGAGCGAATTCTTCGGCCACCGCAAAGGCAGCTTCAGCGGCGCCCATGCCGACAAGCCGGGCCTGTTCCAGGCTGCACATGGCGGCACCCTGTTCCTGGACGAAGTGGCCGAGCTGCCGCTGCAGATGCAGGTGAAGCTGTTGCGTGCCATCCAGGAAAAGTCGGTGCGTGCGGTGGGTGCGGCCAACGAAGAACCGGTGGACGTGCGCATTCTCTCGGCCACGCACCGTGACCTGGCCGAACTGGTCGAGGACGGGCGCTTCCGCCACGACCTGTACTACCGCATCAACGTGATCGAACTGAAGGTGCCGCCGCTGCGCGAGCGCCGCCAGGACCTGCCGGAGCTGGCAGCCGCCGTGCTGGCACGCCTGGCCCGCAGCCACGGCCGTGCCACCCCGCTGCTGGCGCCGTCGGCGCTGGAAGCACTGGCCCACTATGCGTTCCCGGGCAATGTGCGCGAGCTGGAGAACATTCTGGAGCGCGCGCTTGCACTGGCCGAAGAAGACCGCATCGGTGCCGACGACCTGCGCCTGCCGCACCACGCCCCGCGTGCGCCCGGCGGCGCAGCACCCGCAGAAGCCGTGGCAGACCTGCAGCCGGGCGGTGCCGCCCTGCCCTCGTACATCGAGCAGCTGGAGCGCAGCGCCATCCAGCGCGCGCTGGAAGAGAACCGCTGGAACAAGACCCGCACGGCTGCGCAGCTGGGGATTACCTTCCGCGCGCTGCGCTACAAGCTGAAGAAGCTGGGGATGGAGTAAGGGCCGAACGGCCCTGGTAGGCGCCAACCTTGGTTGGCGTGCGCCGCCGCGCCATCCACGCATGGCGTGGATCCACCCACCAACGCGGTAGTGCCGGCCGCTGGCCGGCAACCCCCATGCATCGCGTCATCCACGCATGGCGTGGATCTACCCACCAACGTGGTAGTGCCGGCCGCTGGCCGGCAACCTCATGCATCGCGTCATCCACGCATGCCGTGGATACACCCACCAACGCGGTAGTGCCGGCCGCTGGCCGGCAACCTCATGCATCGCGCCATCCGCGCATGGCCTGGTTCTACCCACCAACGTGGTAGTGCCGGCCGCTGGCCGGCAACCCAATGCATCGCGTCATCCACGCATGGCGTGGATCTACCCACCAACGCGGTAGTGCCGGCCGCTGGCCGGCAACCCCCATGCATCGCGTCATTCACGCATGGCGTGGATCTACCCACCAACGTGGTAGTGCCGGCCGCTGGCCGGCAACCCCCATTCATCGCGTCATCCACGCATGGCGTGGATCTACCTCAATCCTTGGTAACGCGATTGATCTCGGCCAGGCTGGTCACACCCGCTGCCGCCTTCTTCAACGCCGACTGCCGCAGGTCATTCACCCCGATCTGCTGCGCCGCCTCGGCAATCTGCAGTGCGTTGCCGCCGGCCAGCACGATCGTGGCGATCTCATCGGTCATCGGCATCACCTGGTAGATACCGGTTCGGCCCTTGTAGCCCTCGGTGCACTCATCGCAGCCCACCGCCTCGTACAACTGGATGCCCGCATCCAGCTGCGCCTGAGTGAAGCCCTCGGCCAGCAACGCGTGCTCCGGCAGGTTCGCCGGTCGCTTGCAGTTGCCGCACAACCGGCGTGCCAGGCGCTGCGCGATCACCAGCGTCACCGAGCTGGTGATGTTGTATGGCGCGATGCCCATGTTCATCAGACGCGCGATGGTCTGCGGCGCATCGTTGGTATGCAGCGTGGACAGCACCATGTGGCCGGTCTGCGCCGCCTTGATCGCAATCTCGGCCGTCTCCAGGTCGCGGATTTCGCCGACCATGATGATGTCCGGATCCTGTCGCAGGAACGAGCGCAGCGCCGCAGCGAAGGTCATGCCGCGCTTGTTGTTCTGCTGCACCTGGTTGACGCCGGGCAAGCGGATTTCCACCGGGTCTTCGGCGGTGGAGATGTTGCGCGTCTCATCGTTCAGGATGCCCAGCGCGGTATACAGCGACACCGTCTTGCCGGAGCCGGTCGGGCCGGTCACCAGCACCATCCCATAGGGCTTGTGGATGGCGTCGTGGAACAGCTTCTGCTGGTCCGGCTCGTAGCCCAGCTTGTCGATGCCCAGCTTGGCCGCGCTGCCATCCAGGATACGCAGCACCACCTTTTCACCGAACAGGGTCGGCAGCGTGCTGACGCGGAAATCGATCTGCTTGGTCTTGGACAGGTTCAGCTTGATGCGCCCGTCCTGCGGCACCCGCTTCTCAGCGATGTCCAGCTGCGCCATCACCTTCAGGCGCGCGGCGATGCGCTGGTTCAACTTCACCGGCGCGCGCGCCACCATCTTCAGCAGACCGTCGATGCGCAGGCGCACGCGGTAGTCGTCTTCGTAAGGCTCGAAGTGGATGTCCGATGCGCCCTTGCGGATGGCATCGACCAGCACCTTGTTGACGAACTTCACCACCGGGGTGTCGTCGCCCTTGGCGTCGATGCCGGAGTCGCCCCCCGCGTTGTCTTCGTCGCCCAGTCCAACGTCGAGGTTGGCCATGCCCTCGTCGTCGCCGCCCAGCGCATCGCCGATGGTGTCGTGGCTGGCGTGCCACTGCTCCAGCGTGCGGCGGATCTGGTCTTCATCCACCAGGATCGGCTCCACCACCAGATTGGTGTGGAACTTGATCTCGTCCAATGCATGGGTCGGATTGCTGGTACCCACGAACAGCTTGCCACCGCGCTTGAACAGCGGCAGCACGTTGTGCTTGCGCAGCAGTTCCTCGCTGACCAGGCTCATCGCGTTCTGGCTGGCGTCGAAGGTGGACACGTCGAACAGCGGCATGCCGAACTCGACCGCGTTGGCGGCGGCGAGCTGCGAGGCGCTGACCAGCTTGTTCTGCGCGAACCACGTGGGCAGCGGCTGGCGGGCGGCCGTGGCCTTGGCCATGGCGTCGCGGGCGGAGGCCTCGTCCAAGGCGCCGTCCTGGACCAAGCGGCGGGCCAGGCCGGTGATGCCGACCAGATTGGGGGGGGAAACAACGCTCATGGTCTTCCTCGTATCACTCTTGCCCTGACGGCTGGGAATCAGCGGTTGCAGCCGGCACCGGGCCGGTGGAGGCCAGGTAGCTCAGCAGGCGCAGTGGCCCGTTCCGTCGAGCGTCAGGCGCAAGCGCCTGCCAGTACTGGTCCGTCAGCTGCCGCGATGCTGCGGTATCCCCCAGCGACCGTGCGGCATGTTGCATTGCCCCGAACAGATAATAGCCCGAGCCGGCATCAGCCAGCAGCGCCGGGCCATGCTCGCCCTGCAACAATCGACGTCCTTCCGTTAGTACGGTGTGGTGATCGTCGGTGGCGGCCGCAGCGACCAGCGCTAGGCTGGCAGACACGGTCGCATCCTCCGGCGAGCAGTCCATCCACCCTCGCTGTGACCACAGCGCCGCACGTTGCTCGGCCATCAGGAACGGCGAGGTATCACTAAACAGCGCGAACAGCAGCTGACTGCTCTCCAGCGGCGTCTTGTCCAGCTCGCAGCGAACCGCAAGCCCACGCAGCGCCTGGGCACGCAACCAGTCAGCGGCAATGACATCCTGCGAAGGCGCAGCATTGCCTTGCAGGAAAGCGGCCAGCGCTCGCGCGGCCGGACGCTTGTCATCACGACTCGATGCGGGCTGGGCGAAAGCTTCCATCTTTCTGCCAGCATTCGGCACTTCCGGTCGAGCAACGATCGGCCACGGCGTCGCCATCACCTCTTGAAAATCTCGGGTGAACGCGCTCTGGAAGCGCGCCACTGGCGCTTTCAGCTTTAATGTAGGGAAGTAGTCAGAATTGCGCGCGGCTGGGTACAGAGGGACAAACGCTCTGAGCGCGGCGGCGTCCATCGATAGCGCGTCCTGCAGATCGATCAGCGAATGCACGCCGATCCGCGCCAACTCTTCGCGCAATGCCGGTTGCTGGAACAGACTGTCGTTCATCGGCGGCAACTTGCCCTTCGGCGTTGCTACGAGGATGAGGTCGCCGCGGTTGGCCAGGTAGGCGCGCGCATCGGAAAACTGCTCCAGCATGCCTGCCAGCACCGAACTGACCAGCTCGGGCGTGATCTCATACATCTGTAGCCACTGCACGAACACGCCACCTTCGTTGAGCTGCTGCGGCACGAATGCATAGAACTCGTCACTGAACAGTGCGGCGGTACCGCCCACCCACGGATTGGAGGGTTCAGAGATGATTAGGTCGTATTTGCGCGGGCTCGCGGCGAAATAAGACTTGGCGTCGTCGATCACAACATGCGAGCGTGGGTCCTTGAAGGCTCGCTCAACACGTTCGCCGAACAGGCGTGCGCCCTCAACCATAGCGGGCTCGATCTCCACCGTATCCACTCGGCCAACACGGCGATCACCCAGCAACGTGTGCGTGCTGAGTCCCGAGCCGAAGCCAATCACGCCGACACGCTGGTAGCCGTCGTGCAGCGCTAGGGGCAGTGCTGCCAGCAGGATCATCGTCGACTCGTCGCCGGTAGGCGACTGCTGCATCGATACAGCCATTCCAGCATCCACCTTCCCGTTGGTAGCGATGGCTCGCATGCTGCCATCGGCTGTGGCGTTCTCGTAAACCGCGACGGTTGCAGTCTGTCCATCACGAGAAAACAGCATTGTTGCCGTGTCGGCCAGACGAGCATTGCCATGTCTGTAAACCGACGAATTCAGCACCAACGGATCGAAACGCACCAGCACAATTGTCGCCACCATGCCCAGAGCACCTAGTGCGCCGGCCTGGAGCACGGGCGAACGCAGCCAACTGACTGCAACACTCTGAACCCGTTGTAGCAGTACCAAGCCCAGCACGATGTCCACTACTGCAGCCAACAGCAAGGCGTACTTCAGCCCCAGCAACGGCATCAACAGATGGGTGGCGGCCAGTACGCCCACGATCGCGCCCAGTGTGTTGAAGGCATAGGCTTGGCCGATCGAGCGTTCTCCGTGGCCGCTGCGCAACAGGGCCAGGGTCAGCAGCGGCAGCGTCATGCCAGCGAAGAATGCGGCCGGGAACATCACCAGCGCGGCAATCACCGCGCTGGCCAGGTTGTACAGCACGTATCCGTCGGCGCTGCGCACGATGACCCGCATCAACCAACCCACCCAGTCAAAGGCCTGGGCATACACGAACATCGAGGCCAGCGCGGCCAGCCCCATCCAGACCTGCACCCAGCCAGCCACCCGCAGTGGTGATTGCATGCGGTCGGCACGGCGGCGCAGCCACAGCCCGCCGAAGGCGATACCGAAGATGAAGGCGGCCAGCATCAGTTCGAAGGAATGCAGCGTGGTGCCCAGCGCCAGCGACAACATGCGCACCCAGGTGATCTCATAGACGAACGACGATGCACCTGTGCCGGCGGCCACCAGTAGCACCAGCAACACCGGCACCACACTGCGGCGCGCCCCGTCGGATGCCGGTATGGGCGCCGGGCTGGCGATCACGGCCGGGGCGCTGGGGTCACGGGCCAGGGGATAGACGACGATGGCGACGACGATGTTGAGCAGGCCCGCAGTGAGTACGGTACCGGGCAGACCAACCGCGGGAAGCAGCAGGTAGGTGGCCGCCAGCGCACCGGCCGCCGCGCCCAGACTGTTGGAGAAGTACAGACCGGCGAGCACTTCACCCTGCGCCATCGGCTGTAGGCGCATGTAACCGGCGCTCATCAGCGGGAAGGTCGCTCCAAGCAGGACGCACTGCGGTAGCACCAGCGCGGTGGCCAACGCCCAGCGTAGCGCCGTTGAGGAAGCCCCCTCCATCCCGGGCATCAGGTAGGTATAGGCCCAGCCGGTCACGCTCTGGAACAGCCCATCGAAGCCGATGCCGAGTACACCGATCACCAGTTCAATGACCGCATAGGCCAGCAGGGGCCGGCGCAGCAGCGCGCTGCGCTGGCTGACCAGCCACGCGCCCAGTGCCATGCCGCCCATGAACAGGATCAGCACCAGCGACTGCGCATGCGAGGAATGCCCGAGGAACAGCCCTAGGTACTGAGTCCAAATGGACTGGTAGATCAGCCCGGCGAACCCGGACAGGATGAAGATCAGCAGCAGCCATGGGCCATGGCTGTTGGATATACGGTTCATTGCGGCTCCCCAGTCGCACGGTCAATCGTTAACAAGACACCAACGCTGCACAACGTGCAAGTCCCGGATGGGCAACATAGGTGTGATCACTTTCGAATCTCCAGCTATTCAACGCATCGCCATAGCTGCCTGACTGCCTGTTGGCTCGCCCTCTCCGGGTCGGCAGGATCACCGCTAAAGTGGGCGACCAGCAGACGATCATGACCGTCGGTCGCAGCAATCGACACCATCCCAGGCAAGCGCCCGAAGTGCGTCCAAGCGGGCGACCCGCTCTTCGCGGGCCAGTGCTTCCATCCATAGCCGTAATAGCTACCGTCAGGCAAGGTAATCAGGCTTGGCAGATCTTGGACTGGAAGTGTTCTCCGCAAGGCATCGTAGGTTTCGCCCAGCGATGTCCTCCAACCTCCTGCCCCGCCCAATGGATTCTGTAGCGCCTGCTGAAGCGACCCCGGCAATCCTCGTGGATCGCGCAGCAAAATCTCCCCGAGTAGGCAATAGCCCACATTGCTGTAGAGGATGGATCGCCCCGGGTGCTGCTCCGGCGGTCTTCCGGCCACATACTCCACACCCGCCAGGCAGGCTTTCCGTCCATCTATCAGTACCGGGTCCAGATGCGAGCGATCGAACCCACCCTGGTGCTGAAGTAGCTGGCGCAGCGTTATAGCACCCGTAGGTGCGGCAAATGTGTGCCCGGGCAACAAGCCAGACACCGGTGCATCCAACGAAAGTACGCCGGCATTGACCCGTCTTCGAATCTCTCCCGCCACCATCGGTTTGGTCAGGCTGGCCATCCTCAATGGACGCGGAGAACGGGCAATCGACCCATCTCGCAGATCAACAAACAAGCGATGGCCTGATCGCTCACCCAGTACGACTCGGCCTCCGGTTAGTTCAGGTTGCCTCAACGCAGATTGCAGGCACGTCTCATCGCTTGCCTCACGACAGCCCACCATCGCCAGTAGAAGCGCTGCCAAGCAGAAAACCCACCCCGACGCTTTCTTATCGACCACGACGACGGCACCACGCAAGCAATCCTTCCCGTGCGATCCACGCTGAGTATTCGCGATAAACGGGGTCGTTGCGTAGATGCCGCTCCTCGGTGCGCGCCCGCAGCCAGTAGACGGCATTGACTGCCAGCATCGCCAAACAGGAAACAATCGCCGTCCTCACCCCTGCCGTTGTCAAAAACGGGACAGAAATAAGCCACCAGGACAGGTTTTTGCTTATGTAGGCAGGGTGCTTGCTCCAACGATAGGGTCCATGGGTGATGACACCACGGTGGGTCAGGTTCGAGAAGCGAAGACCAAACGCCACGGTTGACCAAGTGTAGATGGCGGTCAAGAGCAAAATGGACCCACCCCACAGGATCGACACGGCACTGCCATCATCAAGCCACTGCCGCCAATGATGAGCGTTGCGGGAGATCAGCCAAGTATCGAGTACAAGCACACTTAACGGCGGGTAGCACGCCAGCGCTGCCCCCCAGCCAAGAAGAGTCCTGTCCACGGACCGGATCTCTCCTCCCAGACATCTGGCCGTTGAAACATAGCCAATCACACCAAATGCAGTGTCCACTGCGTACAACAACGTCATGCCGACGATATACAAGTGCAGATGGCGTTCTTCAGGGAGGCGATACTCGAGCCCTGCCAACCATGACCAGGACCAGCCCAGCATAAGTGGCAGGAAAAAACACTTCACGCACCAGCCCAGCAATGCCGTCAGCCCAGCCGCGTCAGGACATCGCAGCGCTGCCAACTGAACAAACACGCGCCCGGTAGCTGGAACCGTCTCACCCAGCACCTGCGGGCACAGAGCCGCAACTATCAACAGCGCAAGACCTGCCACAGGCAGCAGCGGCAATGCGAACGCAACCGCGGCCCCCTGATCGCCGCCGATGGATAGCTGGAGAGAGAGAAACACTGCCTGTAGTGCCGTGATCACCGCCACACCCAGCAAGGCCCCCTTGCGATCCGCCCCCCCTTCCGTCGTTGATCCTTTTCTCCATTCGAGGCACCACATCGGCAAGGCAGCGCCAGCCAACAAGGCGATCCATTGCACGGCGGTACCGGCACCGGCCCACCATGCAGAAACCAGACCCAACACCGCACCAGCGGCTCCCCAGCCACCGACACGCGCCCGAACTGCAGATTCAGGACGAACGTTCACTCCGCCTCCCCAAAACGGAAACGGGGAGCCGATGGCCCCCCGTTTGCATGAAACCCGAGCAATCAGCTGTTATCAGCCGCCGCTGGTGCCACCGCTGGTGCCGCTGCTGGACGAAGCAGCGCCCTGGCAGGAACCCGGACGGTACTTGGCATCAATCGAGCCGCCACAAGTCCAGCTCGGGACGACGCCATTCTTACCGTCACCTGCGGGGGTCAGTGTAATGTTCTCACCATCGATCAACTTATCGCCAATCGCCTGTGCGGTGGCGACGATCGCCTTGCCATCCCACTCCAGCTTGCTGACGTACTTGGTTGCCTGGAAGTCCGGCTTCCAAGTCGATGGCGGCAATGCGTTGTTGCTGGCCACGTATTCCGACACGTCGGTACGCAGTGAAGAAGCAGCCAGGATCACTTCCGAAACCTTGGCCTTCTTGGTGTAGTTCGAGTATGCCGGCAGCGCAATGGCGGCCAGGATGGCGATGATCGCAACAACGATCATCAGTTCGATCAGGGTGAAGCCCTTCTGGTTCTTCATGGTGGTACATCCCCAAGATAAGTGGTGGTTGATGTCGGGGGTGGCTGCCGGCCGGCCAGATGACCGGATGAGCAGGCTGCCCGTCCCCGCGGGTGGATCAACGCAGGTTACGTGCCAATCTCCCATGGCAGCGTCTCCCCGATTTCCCCGCGCCAATGATGGCAGCAATTTCGCGGATGGGAACCCCCCAGAAGCGAATCTGCGATGGACGCGGCAATGTGACGCGGTACGTCACCTTTCGTCTCGCCAGGTCGAAAACCCTGCGCGGCGTCACGCCAGCAGACTCCCCGGACGGCCCTGAACCGGCTACCATCGCCGGTCAGGATGCCCGCCTGGGGATGGCGGGCCTTGGGGAGCCAACATGTCTGTCAGTCGCAGTGCGATCAAGAAAGAGCCCGTGGCGCGTAGCACCATGGAGCTGCAGCCGTTTGTCTGGGAGGGGACCGACAAGCGGGGGATCAAGATGAAGGGCGAGCAGTTGGCGAAGAACGCCAATCTGCTGCGCGCCGAACTTCGCAAGCAGGGGATCAATCCCGGCCAGGTCAAGCCGAAGCCGAAGCCACTGTTCGGCGCGGCCGGCAAGCCCGTGGGCGCTAAGGACATTGCGTTCTTCAGCCGGCAGATGGCTACGATGATGAAATCCGGTGTTCCGATCGTCTCGGCACTGGAGATCATCGGCAGCGGGCACAAGAACCCGCGCATGAAGAAGATGGTGGACGGGATTCGCGCCGACATCGAGGGCGGTTCTTCGTTGAACGAGGCGATTAGCCGTCACCCTGTCCAGTTCGACGAGCTCTACCGCAATCTGGTCCGCGCCGGTGAAAGCGCCGGTGTGCTGGAAACGGTGCTGGACACGATCGCTTCCTACAAGGAGAACATCGAAGCACTGAAGGGCAAGATCAAGAAGGCCCTGTTCTACCCGGCCATGGTGCTGGTGGTGGCCTTCCTGGTCAGCACCATCCTGCTGGTCTGGGTGGTGCCGCAGTTCGAGGAGGTCTTCAAGAGCTTCGGTGCCGACCTGCCGGCCTTCACCCAGATGGTGGTCAACCTGTCCCGCTTCATGGTGTCGTGGTGGTGGCTGATAGCCATCGTCGTGATCGGAGCGGTGGTGGCCATCGCCATGACCTACCGGCGTTCGGAGAAGATGCAGCACACGGTCGACCGGCTGGTGCTGAAGGTGCCGGTGATCGGCCAGATCATGCATAACAGCTCGATTGCCCGTTTCGCCCGCACCACGGCTGTGACCTTCAAGGCCGGCGTGCCGCTGGTGGAGGCGCTGGGCATCGTGGCTGGCGCCACCGGCAACAAGGTCTATGGCGAAGCCGTCCTGCGCATGCGCGACGACGTCTCGGTCGGCTACCCGGTCAACATGGCCATGAAGCAGCTGAACCTGTTCCCGCACATGGTCATCCAGATGACCGGCATCGGCGAAGAGGCGGGCGCCCTGGACGCCATGTTGTTCAAGGTGGCTGAATACTACGAGCAGGAAGTGAACAATGCCGTGGATGCCTTGAGCAGCCTGCTGGAACCGATGATCATGGTGTTCATTGGTACCATTGTCGGTGGCTTGGTCATCGCAATGTACCTGCCCATCTTCAAACTCGGCGCCGTCGTCGGCTAAAGGTATCAATGGCATTTCTCGACCAGCACCCCGGCCTCGGCTACCCCGCCGCGGCCGCCCTGGGACTGCTGCTGGGCAGTTTCCTGAACGTGGTCATCCTGCGGCTGCCCAAGCGGCTGGAGTGGCAGTGGAAGCGCGATGCGCGCGAAGTCCTGGAGGAACCGGACTTCTATGAACCACCCCCACCGGGGATCGTGGTGGAGCCGTCGCATTGCCCGCACTGCAAGCACAAGCTGAGCTGGTACGAGAACATCCCGCTGTTCAGCTGGATCATCCAGGGCGGCAAGTGCCGCCACTGCAAGGCGCCGATCTCGCTGCAGTACCCGCTGGTGGAGGCGCTGACCTCGGTGCTGGTGCTGGCCTGCGTCTGGCAGTTCGGCTTCGGCTGGCAGGGCTTCGGTGCCATCGTGCTGACCTGCTTCCTGATCGCCCTGTCCGGCATCGACCTGCGAACGCAGCTGCTGCCCGACCAGTTGACCCTGCCGCTGATGTGGCTGGGGCTGATAGGCAGCATCGACAACCTCTACATGCCAGCCAAGCCCGCACTGGTGGGCGCGGCGGTGGGTTACCTGTCGCTGTGGACGGTCTGGTGGCTGTTCAAGCAGCTGACCGGCAAGGAAGGCATGGGCCACGGCGACTTCAAGCTGCTGGCGGCCCTGGGCGCCTGGTGCGGGCTGAAGGGCATCCTGCCGATCATCCTGCTGTCGTCGGTGCTGGGCGCCATCATCGGTTCGATCTGGCTGTACAGCCGCGGCCGTGACCGCGCCACGCCCATCCCGTTCGGGCCGTACCTGGCCATCGCCGGCTGGCTGTACTTCATGTGGGGTGCGCCACTGGTGGAGCAGTACCTGGTGATGAGCGGGCTGCGCTGAGGGGAGTCCCCATGAGCCGCTATGTGGTTGGCCTGACCGGAGGCATCGCCTCCGGCAAGAGCGAGGTGACCCGGCGCTTTGAGGCGCTGGGGATCGTGGTGGCCGACGCCGATCTGGCCGCACGGGCCGTGGTGGCTGCCGGCAGCCCGGCGCTGGCCCGTATCGCCGAGCGTTTCGGCGCCGACATGCTGCTGGCCGATGGCAGCCTGGACCGGGGGCGCCTGCGCGCCCACGTGTTTGCCGATCCGGCCGAGCGGACGGCGCTGGAAGCCATCACCCACCCGGCCATCCGTCGGCTGATGCAACAGCAGTGCGAGCAGGCTGAGAGCCCCTATGCGATTGCCGCGATTCCGCTGCTGACCGAGGTGGGCGGGCAGAAAGCCTACCCGTGGCTGGACCGGGTATTGCTGGTGGATGCGCCCGAAGCCGTGCAGCATGCGCGGCTGATGCAGCGCGATGGCATTGATGCCGCGCTGGCCGACCGGATGATTGCTGCGCAGGCCAGCCGCGCACAGCGGTTGGCGCTGGCCGATGACGTGGTGGTCAATGATGGGCAGCCGGAGGACCTGCAGGTGCAGGTGGAACAGCTGCATGCGCGGTATCTGGGGTTGGCCGGGGGTTGAGGCCTGGTTGCCGGCCAGCGGCCGGCACTACCCAAGCGCATCCACGCATGGCGTGGATCTACACGCGCGGGGCGCGGCAGCGATCACGGTGGTGGCACAAGCGACACAGGGCGCGATGCAAGGTCGGCAGGGTTTGTGCCGACCAAGGTCGGCACCTACCGCTTACAACGGCTTCGGCGAGAACGTCAGGGTGGCAATCACGCCACGCTGGCCGCCGGGGCGCACGCTTACCTGCCAGCCGTACAGGTCGCACAGGCGGCTGACGATCGACAGGCCGATGCCGCCGCCCTGCGAGTGGCCAGCATGCGTGCCGCGGTAGCCACGCTGGAACAGCTTGGCCGCGTCTTCCTCGCTCAGGCCCGGGCCACTGTCGGTTACCGACACCGAGTTGGTGCCGACGAACACGCGTACCTCGCCGTCCTGCGAGTACTTCACGGCGTTGCCGATCAGGTTGCCCAGTGCCACCGACAGCGCCGCCTCGGGTGCGTCGATCACCAGATTGCGCTCACCTTCCAGCAGCAGCTCCAGCGGCTTGCCACCCAGCTGCGCACGGTGTGCGTCCAGCAGTTGCTCGGCCACGCGGGCGACGTTGCTGGTGCCCTGCCCGCGCTCGTTGCGCGACAGCAGCAACAGCGCGCCGATCAGATCACTGCACTGCTGTTCGGCGCGCTGGATGCGCTGCAGGCGCTGCAGCACCTTCTCGTCCAGGCCGGGCCGGGTCAGCAGCAGCTCGGTGGCGCCACGGATCACTGCCAGCGGCGTACGCAGCTCATGGCTGACGTCTGCATTGAATTCACGGTCGCGCTGCACCACTTCGGTCAGCCGCGAGGAATAGTCGTCCAGCGCCTGCGCCAGCTGCCCCACTTCGTCGTCGGGGAAGCGTGGCGCCAACGGCTCGGGATCACTGGTGCCGCCGCGATAGGCACGCAGCCTCGCGGCCAGATCCGACACCGGCTTCATCACCTTCGAGGCCGACCACCAGCCCAGCACCAGCGACAGCACGCTGAACACCAGCACCGACAGCACCAGCGCGCGGTTGAGCTGCTTGCCGCCGCGCACGCTGTCGGTCATGTCATAGGCGAGGAAGAACCAGGCGTCGGGCGTCTTGCGTACGGCCAGCTTGTAGGAGTACGGCTCGCCGTGCTCATCGCCGCTGACGCTGTGGATGCCATCGGAAAAGCCCGCCCACTGCGCGCGCTCTTCGCGCACCCGGTCGAACTTGTCCTTCGAATAGGCATAGGCCTTGATCTGCAGCACCGGTGCGTCCGGGTTATGCCCGGGGTGCTCGTAATAGCGGCGCGCATACTCGTCGATGTTGCGGTTCATCAGCTCTTCCACCAGCTGGTTTTCCACGCGCAGGCGGGCCCAGTTGGTGGCGAACGCAAACAGTGTCGTCAGGCAGAAGCCCAACAACACGAACGAAACGATGATGCGGCTGCGCAGGCGCCGCCGATAAGGCGTGCGCCGGCGCTCCCCCTTGGTTGCCACCGAATCAGGCTTCCGGGGTGGCGATGCGGTATCCGATGCCATGGCGGGTCTGGATCAGCGGCACTTCAAACGGCTTGTCGACCACCGCGCGCAGGCCATGGATGTGCACGCGCAGGGAATCCGAATCGGGCAGTTCTTCACCCCACACACGGGTTTCCAGCTCCTGGCGGGTCACCACGGCCGGGGCCGCTTCCATCAGCGCCTGCAGGATCTTCAGTGCGGTCGGGTTGAGCTGCAGCAGCTTGCCCTGGCGGCGCACTTCCAGCGTATCCAGGTTGTATTCCAGATCGCCGGTTTCCAGCACGCGGGTCTGCACGCCCTTGCCGCGTCGCGACAGGGCGTTCAGACGCACTTCCACTTCCTGCAGCGCGAACGGCTTGATCAGGTAGTCGTCCGCGCCGGAATCGAAGCCGGCCAGCTTGTTGTCCAGCGAATCGCGGGCGGTGAGCATCAGTACCGGGGTCTGCTTGCGCGCTTCATTGCGCAACTTGCGGCAGACCTCGATGCCGTCCATGCCTGGCAGATTGAGATCCAGCACGATCGCGTCGAACTCGTGCACCACGGCCAGGTGCAGACCGGTAACCCCGTCAGCCGCGAAGTCCACGGTGTGGCCCCGGTCCTCCAGGTAGTCGCCCAGGTTGGCCGCAATGTCGCTGTTGTCTTCGATTACCAGGATTCTCACTGTCACCTCTAATTTACGAATTTGCCGATGCGCTGGGCCTGGCCCATATCACGCTGTGCCTTGTCCTTCCGCCGGGCGCGCTCGGCAACGGTAGTGCACTGCGTCGTGGACCGGTTCGAACCCGTGGCCTTTTCACGTTGGCATATTAGACGACTATCTTCACGTGCCTGTGTCAAAACCGTGTTCACGATCTGCTGGTCGTTGAAGACATCGGTTCGTACCTGTTCAGGCATGGAATCGCGGTCAGGATGCTGCTCGACGGCCGTACGCATGCGCACCAGCGCCTCGCGTACACGGCTGCGGTCGGTCTGCTTCAGTTCGCTGTAGGTCTCGCCATCGTTGAGTTCGATTTCGATGCGCTCGATCTGCTGCTGCAGCGGCTTGCCGGGGACAAAGACCTCACCGGACTGGTTCGATGCAGAGGCGGCGGTGGCCAGGGTCAGGCCCGAGATCAGGACCGCCGACAACAGGAGGGACTTCATGACAAACGAATCCTTGTTTGAGTTGAGTGTTGACTGTATTCGCACCACCTTCACGCCAGCAAGTGCCATGCGCGGGGGCACCGGACGGCCTAGTGGTTGGTGGCGGGGTTGAAGTTGTTGAAGGTGCGCTGGTCGTTGAGCAGGGCCTTGCCCTTTTCTTCGATCCGGCGGCGCTCGGCCACGGTCAGGCAGCGGCTTTTAGGCATGTTGCTGCCGGTGGTGCGGGTGTGCTGGCAGATCTGGCGGCTGTCCTCGTGGGCGCGGACAAGAACGGTATTGATACGCTCCTGGTCGTTGAACACCTCCGCCTGGACCTGCGGCGGGAGCTCCTGAAGCGTGCGGTGGTCGCCCATGCGCTGGGTGATGCGCGCCAGTGCCTGCTGCACCTGGGCGCGGTCATCGGCGGAAATCTCGCTGTACTCGCCGTCGTCGAGGGCCTTCTCAACCCGCCGGACCTGCTCGGCCACCGGTGCCTGCCCGTCCATCTGTATGGCGGTCTTCTCCGGCTTGGCGGAGACAGCGCCAGACAGCCCCAGCAACAACGCGATCATCGTGATGCGGTACATCGCCAGCCTCCGGATCCATCCAGGAACGATGGGCGCCACTCTACGGCCGTCACGCTGCCTCCACAAGGGACTTCCGGCGGCATAAAAAAGACCCAGGCGGTGCCCCGCCTGGGTCTGAAGTCGTATCCCGATACCGATCCTGCTGAGAGGCAGAGCTGCGGTTCGCTGAAGGCTACGCCGGCGCCGATTAAAGGCGCGTTAAAGCTGGCCTCATTTGCCCATGAGAATTTCAAGCCATTGATTAATCATGGCTTTTTGATCTTCTCGACGTGCTCGATGATGCGCGTGGCCACATCCACCCCGCAGGCGGCTTCGATGCCCTCCAGCCCTGGCGTGGAGTTGACCTCCAGCACCAGCGGGCCACGCGCGGAGCGGATCAGGTCCACGCCACAGACCGACAAGCCCAGCGCCTTGGCCGAACGCACCGCCACCTGCTGTTCGGCGCGGCTGGCCTTGGCCGCCACCGCGGTGCCGCCGGCATGCAGGTTGGAGCGGAAGTCACCCTCCGGCGCCTGGCGCTGCATCGACGCCACCACCTGGTCACCGACCACGAAGCAGCGCAGGTCGGCGCCCTTGGCTTCGCCGATGAACTCCTGCATCAGGAAGTTGGCGTACAGGCCCCGCAGGGCCTCGACGATGCCACGCGAAGCGCTGGCCTTCTCGGTGAGGATCACGCCCCGTCCCTGGGTGCCCTCGTTGAGCTTCACCACGTGCGGCGGCGGGCCGAGCATCGACAACAGGTCGACGGTGTCATCGGGGTTGTCGCCGAACACGGTGACCGGCATGTCGATGCCCTTGGCTGCCAGCAGCTGGTGCGCGCGCAGCTTGTCGCGCGAACGCAGGATCGCATCGGACGGGTTGGGAGTGCGCGCGCCCATCAGCTCGAACTGGCGCAGCACGGCGGTGCCATAGCGGGTGATCGAAGCGCCGATGCGCGGGATGACCATGTCCACGCCGGTCATCGGCCGGCCCTTGTAGTGCATCGAAAAACCATCGGCGGCGATGCGCATGTAGCAGCGCAGCGGGTCGAGGATGCGAACGGTGTGGCCGCGCGCGCGCGCCGCCTCGACCAGCCGGCGGGTGGAGTACAGGGAGCTGTTGCGGGACAGGAGGGCGAGCTTCATCGCGGCAGGATCGGACGGCAGGCGCGCAGCATAGCGCGGGCGTGTGGCGGGCGGATGATGCCCTGCAGACCGCCGCATCTGCGTGCCTGCCGGGGCTGTGCGAAGATGGCTGTTGCCGGCTACAGGACAGGACACGGCCGGCTTACACAACCCAAGGAGAACCACAGATGCGAATGGGAATTCCGCTGTTGTTGCTGTTTGGCCTGATGGGGAGCGCCGCACACGTACAGGCTGCGCCAACCCACGCAGTCTCCCGACTCTACTTCGATGCCAACAACACCCTGATCGGCCAGGGCCTGCGCTACTGCACGGGCAAGACACAGCACCAGGGCGTTGCCTCACACGCTAATACCCGCTGGATCGATGTTTCCTACGCCTGCCAGGGCGACTCGACCGACGTTTCCTATGGCAGCTGGGTGCCTGCACAACTGCGGCAGGACTTCTGCACGCTGTATGACGCCTGCACGTCACTGATGCCGTGGCCGGAACCCGGCCTGCCCGGCACCCTCGGCAACGGCTTCTACTCAGACTGACAGCCGGTAGTCGCCGCACTGTCTCCGGCGATGGCAGCACCGTCGCCGGAGACCCCACCCACTACACCCCGGAGACTTCATGCCGTTGACGATCCTTCCGCGTTTCTCCGAAGTGGATGTACTCGGCCACGTCACCAACACCGCCCTGCCCGTCTGGTTCGAGGAAGGTCGCCAGGAGATCTTCCGCCATTTCAGCCGCGAGGCCAGCATGCGCGACCTGACGCTGATCCTGCGCCGCTACGAGATCGACTTCCTGCAGCAGATACAGCCGGGACACGAAGTGCGCATCGAGACCCGCATCGAAAACATCGGCCGCTCCTCGCTGTCGATCGTGCAGCAGGCGTTCCAGTTCGAGGCCCTGGTGGCCAGCGGGCGCTGCGTGATGGTGCATTTCGACTACACAACCAACGCCTCGCGCGCCATCGATGCAGAGCAGCGCCGGGCATTGTCAGGGCTGTTTACCGAGGAGTATGCGCAACAGGTGCAGGCGGCAGACGCATGAGCCATACGGAAGGCCGGTCATCCGCACCCGGTACTGCCCGCAGCCCATTTCTTCAGCTTTTCCAGCGCTTTCCCGGCCTGCATCGACGACGCATGCCGGAACCTCCTTGTTTGATTCGACGCAGTCTAACCTGTGACTGAGGGCCGCTGATCCGCGCGGGGCAGGCGCAGCGAGAAGCCCCCATCGCGGACACGCACGGCCAATGCGGTTTCCCGCCATTCCACAGGCAGCGCCAATGCCGTGTGTGGCGTGGGGACGCGTGTGATCGCCTCGAACGTCCAGTGTTCCTCATAGGCTTCGCAGCGAAGCGTTCCGTCATCGCCGACCGCGATCACATCGATCCAGGCCCCACTCCGGGTCTTGCCGCTGCCGCCCATCGCACGGCGGCCAATGGCCTGCCAACGCCCCTGCCAGTGGACGAGCCATACGCCCTCGATGGGACGCAGATCCCCATCAAGCACGCTGCCCGCCACCACCACGCATCGTCCGGACGGGCTGGCAATGACCGTCTCCAGATCGCAGGCGTGACGGTCACTGGGCTCGCCATCAAGACAGAGCGCGTACGGGCAGATGCGCGCGAACAAGGTCGGATGCGCAGTCAGGCGCAGGTCGTCGGGAAGCAGCGGGATGGCCTGCAGCACCCGGGCATCAGGCAGGACATGCCGCAACACCTGCGGCACCCCGGCGGCCAGCGCCGGATGCTCCTGTTCCAGCCATAGACCCCGGCAGGGGCGCAGCGTGGTCGATCGACTGGGAATATCCCGCAACCACATCGCGGCTTCGGCATCCCCGCCAAGCTGCCGGCGCTCGTGCAGCTCCTGCCAGAACAGGCTGGGAACAATCGCCAGCAGGTGCATCACCCTCTTGTCCGCTTCGTCGTAGACGATCACCGCTTCGCTGCGATCACTGTAGCCACCGGCCACACGCAGCGCGCTGCCCGCCAGCGCCAGCCACTCGCCGCTGGCATCGTGGCTGCCTGCGGTGGATACGCCCTCGACAATGGCGCCATCGCGCAGCATCAGAGTGCCGTAGGCCGGCCCGCCCATGCCCAGCTCGCCCCAGTCCAACAGCACATCATGCGTGGGCGGCCGGGTGGCGAAGGGCAGCTTCGCCCGCGAGCGCAGCAGTGCGCCCCCTACGGCATCGCCGACCAGATCGAAGTGCTGCAGCACGCCGCCCAGGGCAAGACATGCGGCCAGGCCAACGACCACGCCCCAAGGCGACCACCACACCACGCAGATCGCTACCCATATCAGGAACGGCAGCCACTGGGTGAAACGGCGGAGGGCGATTCGATCAACGGTCATGCAGGCTGGGTGGCGGCGACTGTGCACCATTCAAACCTTCAACGCTGTGCCAGGCAATGGGGTTCGAGCCGGCAATGCCGCTAGACTCTCGCTGATGATGGAATCGATGACTGCCGTGAATCACCGGAATCTGCTGCAGGACATGCTGCCGCGATGGAGAGCACTGGCCAAGGCCCCGGGCCAGCCGCGCCGCACGCTTCGCCTGCCGGATTGGCAGGCGGACTGGAACGCAGGCATGGCCTTGCTTGCACGCCATGCGCGCAATGGCGGTGAATCTGCGGAGGAAACGCTGCAGGGACATGCGGCCCTGGAACATGCCTACGGCTGGGAGACGGTTGCACAGACCGGCAGCAACCTGCTGCTGAAAGGCATCGACCGCGGCTTCGCCCCCGCGGCATTGCAGCAGATGCATGCCGACGTAGCAGATCTCTGGCTCGAACATGCGCATCTGCTGGCCCTTGCCCGGAACAGCCTGCAACAGCAAGGCCACGACATCGCGCTGGCTGCGTCGTTGCAATCACGTACAACGCAGCACTACGAGTACGCACTGCAGCTGTTGTCACTGGGCGTGCTGCTGGATGCGCAGGAACGCCTGCCGGCGCTGGTGGAGAAGGTGCTCTGTTTCGACACCGACCGCGTGCTGGACTACCTCAGCGCGCCGGCGCTGGGCCTGGTGGAAGCCAGTGATGAGGTCTTTCATCCGCGACCGTTCGCCGAGCTGTTCGCGCCGCTGCGCGACGGTGAAGCGTTCGACCCTTCACTGCTGGCCGGCTACCTGCAGGTGCAGTACCGCGATTTCTTCCTGCTGCCGCCAAAGGCTCAGAAGCGGACCCGGCGCCTGATCGGGCCGAACGCGTGGGGCTACTGGGCATTTGAAGTGGCTGCGCTGGTGGTGCTGTATGGCGGTGACGACGCCACGCTACGCACCTGCCCCCACTACCCTTCCGACCTGGTGGACTTCGCCCGGCGTTGAGTCAGGCACCTGGCAGGCCGGAAACACCGCCGAATCGATTCTCTTCCTCGTTGCCCGGCAGAAGCATGACCGGGAAGAGGACGAATACGCCCAACGGGATGAAGGCGATCACGACGTACCAGCCGGACTCGTCGATGTCGTGCAGTCGTCGAACGGCCAGGGCCAGCATGGGCGGAAGGAGGACGATGACCGCGCAGACCGTCATGACCCACCCCAGCGTCCGGAATGGCTCGAAGGCCTCCCCGTCGAGCAGCACGGTGCCCGTCAGCCAGTATCCGCCGTCCATCAAGGTGTAGCCCACTGCCACCACAAGTGCAGCAGACAGGGAGTACGACCAGAACTCCTTCCGGTTGGATCGCCCTGAAAAATCAAAGCAACGCCTGAGGGGCAAAAGTGCGGGGATCATTCGCGCTCCGGGCAGCGGACGATGGGAGGCAAGGGTTAACGATCTTTTAGCATCCCCAAGCCCAGCACCAACTGAACCCTGCGGCCCGGCGGACCCGGCAGACAGCGGAGGTTGCAGGAGCCCGCCGCGGCAGCCGCGCAGCCGGAGACGCAGCGCGAACTGCCGCACATTTCCATAGGCGTGGGCATTCTGAATCGGATCACTGGCTTGCAGCAGTGGCGGATTGGTCGAGTTCCAGTTTTCCAGAATGGCGCCTCTGCTAGCGTCACGACTCACTCATGGATTCGAGGTTTTGAATGGCTGCGATTTCTTTTCCGCTGATGCTGGCACTGCTTTCCGCGCAGGCCCCGATGGCCGCAAACGCCGAACGTGATTACACCGGACCGGCAGGGGCATCCTCGATCGGGCCTGGCATCTGCGACCCCGGCATGGACATGCTGCCGAACGGCGGAGGGGTGGTGATCCGGCGCTGCGGCACGAATGGTACGGTCGCGGGCGTTGGCAGCAATATCGATGCTGCGACGGCCAACGCCAATGGCTTCCTTGCCGTCGCCGAGGAAGGACCCGTCTGCAGTGTCTTCGCACGCGATCCCTATGTCAGCATCCCGGCACCGGGTGTTGGCATCAAAGCGGAATGCAGTTCCTCTCCGCTTTCCGCCTACGGCATGACGACCACCACTGCGGGACAGAACGTGCTTGAGCTGGCCATCAACCTGGCGGCGACGCAGGCCTGGTGCAATGTCGACTACTACTATGGGTCGGCGCATGGCTATAAGTATCCCTACACCTGCAACCGCCCGGGCCAGTCCTGGAGCGTTGCCGGTCTTGGCTCCAGCGTCGACGATTCAAACGCAATGGCAATGCGGCTTGTGAAGAAATCATCCAAGACCGGTACCCACTGCTATTTTGACAACGCCGAGTTGAATGGCGTCGTCTTCCGCGCATACCTGCACTGCAACGGATCGACCTATACCGGTTTCGGGAGCTCTGTGACTGCTGCGGCCAAGGACGCGGCTGCGCAAGCGGGCGCATAAGCCACCCGGGCTGTGGTTCGGAAGAGCCACAGCCCGACGCATTGAAGAATGAGGTTCCGGCTCCGTTGCCACACGCTGGACTGGGGTGTGGTTCAACGATTGCGCCGCGTCTGCCTGGGGTGAATACCCTGGAGACATGGAGCGGGCGATGGGAATCGAACCCACGTCAGTAGCTTGGGAAGCTACAGCTCTACCATTGAGCTACGCCCGCATTGCGGGTGAAAGTCTATGCGGAGCGGCCGGTGTTGCGCAATGGTGGCCGCCGCACCCGCCGGGCATGGCCCGGCGCTGCCGTGCAGGCATCCCAGGCACCTTGCGGTGCCCGGGATGTTGCATTCATCAGAAGCTGCCACCCACGGTGGCGAAGATCGTCGCGTCACGGGCACGCTTCTGCGCGGCCGTGGTGCTCAGGCCAACGTTGCCCTGCAGGCCGAACAGGTCCATGCGCGCACCCAGAACAGCGGTGGCGTAGTTCTTGTCGAAGTCCAGGCCCGGCACGCGGTAGCTGCCAAGTTCCGGCAGGGTCTGCAGCCACGCGCTGGCCTGCTTGGTGTCCTCGAACTCGTGGTCGTAGGTCACCTGCACGTACGGCTTGACGGTGCCGCCATCGAAGCGGGCCTGCCAGCCGATGCGGCCGACGGTCGAGTCGACGTTCTGGCGGTCGTAGCCCAGGGCGGTGGCCAGCGTGCCCGCAGCAGCGCTTTCGCTGTAACCATCGATCTTGACCTTCTGCCAGATCACCGCAGCGATCGGGCCGTGGCGGAAGCCACCTTCGGTGCCGAACTCGTAACCGGCATTCAGTGCAGCGGTCAGGTTGCTGCCGTCCGGCGAGCCACCGTGTTCGCGGGTAGCCGGGCCCAGCTGGACCTTGCGGTTCACGTCATACGACAACCAAGTGTAGCTGACCTGGCCGTTGACCCAGACGCGGTCGCCATACCAGGCAGCGAACAGGCCGGCGGTGGTGTCCTTCTGGGTGAAGTCGCCACGGCTGTTGCCGAAGTCGGCACTCATGCGACCGAAGCCGGCGAAGCCGCCGACCACCACACCGTTGCGTGCCCAGTCGACACCGAACAGGCCGGCCGGCGCCACGCCGTCGTACAGGTCGGCGTGGTCATAGCGCTGCAGGTCACCGCGCACGCCACCCCACCACGACAGGCCATCGGCCGGACGGGCGCCGAGGTGGTTGCTGACCTGGTCGGCACGCGAACGGCCGACGGTCTGTGCCGAGTGGCTCAGCACCTGCTGCAGGCGCGGAGCCTCCAGCACCGAGACGGCGTACTGGCCCAGCAGCTGGTGACCGGTAACGGTCGGATGCACGCCATCAGCGAACAGATAGGTCTGGTACGCATCGGGGCTGACGTAGGTGGTCGGGTTGCAGCCGATGATGCTGCCCGTGGTGTTGGCCGGGTTGATCTTGCAGGCGGTGCCGGTGACGTTGGTGAAACCGTACATGCCCGGGTTGGCGGTCACTTCACGCAGGATGCTGAAGGTATCGAGCGGAATGAACTCGATGCCCGCCTGCTTCAGGCCGCCATACAGCGCCTTGTTGTAGCCGACCGACATGGCGGTGGCAGCCGCTGCATTGGGGCCGCGGAACTGCGGGGTGATGCCCACGTCCGGCAGGTTCGGCACCAGCACGTACTGGGCACCGGCCTGCTTCAGGGCACCGACCAGCGCGATCTGGTCGGTGACCGCCGCACCGATGATGCCCTGCACCTGGGCCGGCGGCGCACCCGCACCGGCAGCGCCGGCGGCGGCAAACAGGTCGTTTGCGCCACCCCAGACGGTATACAGGGCGTTACGGTCAGCCTTGCCACCGTTTGCCGCCAGGTAGCGGGCCGCCTGCGACTTCAACGAAGGGATCGCGCCGAGGGCACCACTGCCTTCGACCGACACGCGGGCGCCGCCGACAGCGTAGTTGTCGCCGTTCTGGCCGTTGCCGTTGGGGTCCTTGTTGAGGCCGTAGTAATTGGCGACCTGCTGCGACCACACCCAGCCCGGGTTGGTGGTGAACTGGCCGGAGAGCCCCTGCGTGGCCTCGGGCAGCAGCGGGCGGAAGTAGCCGGCGTCGGTGAGGCTGTCACCGAAGAACACCGCCTTGGAGTACGGATTTTCGCCTGCCATGGCCGGCAGCGCGGCCAGTGCGATCGCAGCCGCCATGAGGGAGCGGATCGGGTGTTTGCTGAGCTGCATCTAGGAACTCCTGTGGGGTAAACAAGTTGGAATCCGGCGCACGTACGCCGGCGCACGGTCAATGGTTTCACCGCGCCGCCGTTTGCTCACGCTGCGCCGCCGCATGGATTGTCGCCTGACCACGCCGAAACCTGCTGTGCCGGAGCTGGCGCCCGGTTCAAATTACAAACGTTCCGATCCCGACGGGCTATCAGCGACAATGCAGGGATGAACATCCAGCTCAACGGCGAACCCCGCACCCTGCCCGCCTCGGCGACCCTCCACGACCTGCTTGAGGCCGAGCAGCTGCTGCAGCGCCGGGTGGCGGTGGAGGTCAACGGCGAGATCGTCAGCCGCAGCCGCCATGGCGAGCATCTCCTGGCCGAAGGCGACGTGGTGGAGATCGTGCACGCGCTGGGCGGGGGCTGAGGCCATCCCGGGTAGTGCCGGCCACTGGCCGGCAATCCGACGTTGTCAGGCACCCTGCATCTGCCGGCCAGCGGCCGGCACTAACCCTACCCATCCACGGCCTGCACGCCATTGCGTGATCCCATCTTCAGGCGGATAAGCGATAATCGCGCCATGAACGTTCATGTCTCCCCCGATTCGCTGGTGATCGCCGGCAAGACCTATGGCTCGCGGCTGCTCACCGGCACCGGCAAGTTCAAGGATCTGGAAGAAACCCGCCTGGCCACCGAGGCTGCAGGCGCCCAGATCGTCACCGTGGCCATCCGCCGCACCAACATCGGGCAGAACCCGGGCGAGCCGAACCTGCTCGACGTGCTGCCGCCGGAGCGCTACACCATCCTGCCCAACACCGCCGGCTGCTACACCGCCGAAGACGCGGTGCGCACCTGCCGGCTGGCGCGCGAACTGCTGGACGGCCACAACCTGACCAAGCTGGAAGTGCTGGGCGACCAGAAGTCGCTGTACCCGGACGTGGTGCAGACCCTCAAGGCCGCCGAACAGCTGGTCAAGGACGGCTTCGAGGTGATGGTCTACACCTCCGACGACCCGATCCTGGCCAAGCGCCTGGAAGAGATCGGCTGCGCTGCGGTGATGCCGCTGGCTGCGCCGATCGGTTCGGGCCTGGGCATCCAGAACAAGTACAACCTGCTGCAGATCATCGAAGACGCCAAGGTGCCGATCATCGTCGACGCCGGCGTGGGCACCGCGTCGGATGCGGCGATCGCGATGGAGCTGGGCTGCGACGGCGTGCTGATGAACACCGCCATTGCCGGTGCGCGCAGCCCGGTGCTGATGGCCAGTGCGATGCGCAAGGCGGTCGAGGCCGGCCGCGAAGCCTTCCTGGCCGGGCGCATTCCGCGCAAGCGCTACGCCAGCGCCTCCTCCCCGGTGGATGGGCTGATCGGCTGATGACCAATCCTTTCGACAGCGCCGGTTCCAAGGCCCCGCCCAAGCCCTTCACCGTGAGCGAGGGCCGCCGCGAGGTACGCAGCTTCGTGTTGCGCCAGGGCCGCTTCACCCCCGCCCAGCAGCGCGCGTTCGACGAACGCTGGCCGCGCTTCGGCATCGACTACAACGGCCAGCCGCGTGATCTGGACGCCACCTTCGGCCGCCCGGCGCACAAGGTGCTGGAAATCGGCTTCGGCAACGGTGCCGCGCTGCGCTTCGCCGCCCAGCATGATCCGTCGCGTGACTACATCGGCATCGAGGTGCACGCGCCCGGCGTGGGCCGGCTGCTGAACGCGCTGGCCGACGACAACGCCGACCACGTGCGCCTGTACCACCACGATGCGGTGGAAGTGCTGCAGAACGAGATTGCCGATGGCGCGCTGGATGAAGTGCGCATCTACTTCCCGGACCCGTGGCACAAGAAGCGCCACAACAAGCGCCGCCTGCTGCAGCCTGCATTTGCCGAGCTGCTGGTGCGCAAGCTGCGCCCGGGCGGCCGCCTGCACTGCGCCACCGACTGGGAAGACTACGCCGAGCAGATGTGGGACGTGCTCGACGCCACCGCTGGCCTGGTCAACCGCGCCGGCCCGCGTGGCAGCGTGCCGCGCCCGGACTGGCGGCCGCAGACCCACTTCGAGACCCGCGGCCAGAAGCTCGGCCACGGCGTCTGGGACCTGCTGTACGACCGCACCTGACGATCGCCTGAGGACACCGCGCCCCACATGGATACCGCGCTGACGCTGACCAACGACATGAAGCTCGTGCTCGGGCTGGTCGGCTTCACGATGGCGATGTTCCTGTTCGAGCGCATCCGCGCCGACGTGGTCGCGCTGGTGGTCCTGGTGGTGCTCGGTGTCACCGGGCTGATCGCGCCGGAGGAAATCTTCGGCGGCTTCTCCGGTAACGCGGTGATGAGCATCATCGCCACCACCATCCTCGGTGCGGGCCTGGACCGCACCGGGGCGCTGAACCGGCTGGCCGCCTGGCTGTTGCGGCGCGGCCATGGCGTCGAGCAGCGGCTGCTGATGATGACCACGGCCATTGCCGGCCTGAATTCCTCTTTCATGCAGAACCCGTCGGTGATGGCGCTGTACCTGCCGGTCGCCTCGCGACTGGCCGCGCGCACCGGGTTGACCCTGCAGCGCCTGCTGCTGCCCATTTCGGCGGCAATCGTGATGGGTGGTGCGCTGACCATGGTCGGCAATTCACCGTTGATCCTGCTGAACGATCTGCTGGCCTCGGCCAACAACAACCTGCCTTCCGGCCTGGCCACGATCGAGCCGCTGCGCATGTTCGCGCCGCTGCCGATCGGCGTGGCGCTGCTGATCGCTTCGCTGCTGTATTTCCGCTACTACGGCGACCGCAAGCTGATCGAAGAAGAGAACCTGGTCAACGACGGGGTCACGCCCGCGCGCACCGAGAGCTACTTCGCCAAGACCTATGGCATCGAAGGCGATGTGTTCGAGCTGGTGGTCAGTGCCGAAAGCCCGCTGGTGGGCATGACCCTGGGCGAGGCCGAGAACCTGCACGATGCCCCGCTGCTGCTGGCCCTGAAAACCGGCAATGACACCCGCCTGGCGCCACCGGCGGAGATGCGCATCTGGGTCGGCAGCGTGCTCGGCGCGATGGGCCCGCGCGAGCAGATCAACGATTTCGCGCAGAACCAGTTCCTGCGCATGTCTTCGCGGCTGAAGCACCTGGGCGACCTGTTCAACCCCAGCCGCGCCGGCATTTCCGAGGCCGTGGTGCCGCCGACCTCGAACGTGATCGGCAAGAGCGCGGCCGATCTGCGCCTGCGCAAGGAGCGCGGCATCAGCCTGCTGGCGATCAACCGCGACAAGCAGGTGATCCGCGAGGACGTGCGCGACGTGCAGCTGCGCGCCGGCGATATGCTGGTCTTCCACAGCATCTGGACCGACCTGGCGCAGGCCGCCCGCAGCCGTGACTTCGTGGTGGTGACCGACTACCCGACCGGCGAGCAGCGCCCGCACAAGTTCAAGATCGCCATGGCGATCTTCGCGTTGACCATCCTGATCGCGCTGACCAGCAAGCTGCCGGTGGCGCTGACGCTGATGACCGGCGTGGCCGGCATGCTGCTGACCGGCGTGCTGCGCATGGACGAGGCCTACGCCTCGATCAACTGGAAGACGGTGTTCATGATGGCCGGGCTGATCCCGCTCGGCTGGGCGATGGATTCCAGTGGCGCGGCGGCATGGGTGGCCGGCCATACCATCGACAAGCTACCCACCGGTATTCCGGTATGGGTACTGGAGGTGGCGCTGGCGCTGCTGACCACGGCGTTCTCGCTGGTCATCAGCCATGTGGGCGCCACCATCGTGATGGTGCCCATTGCGGTGAACCTTGCGCTGGCGGCGGGCGGCAACCCGACGGCGTTCGCGCTGATCGTGGCGCTGTCGGCGTCCAACAACCTGATGACGGCCTCCAACCCGGTGATTTCGATGATCACCGGCCCGGCCAACTACACCCCGCGCGAGATGTGGCGGGTCGGCGGCCCGCTGTCGCTGATCTACACCTGCGTGGTGGTGCTGATGATCAACCTGATGTTCTGAGGTTGGGGTTTGTTGGCAGGGCTGCGCCCTGCACCCCGGTAGTGCCGGCCGCTGGCCGGCAACCTCAACAGCAAAAGCGTGCATTTCGTGGGATGGCGGGGTGGGTCCGGTTGCGGGGGACGCTGCAAGTCCCCCTCCGGGGCCCGGCCCAGCCGCTGGCGGCTGTGCGTTCGGGCGCTTGCGAAGCAGTGCTTCGCAAGCAAAGCGCCCTCACCCATGTAAGCTCGGTCGCCGCTTGTTCGTGTGCGCTTTCCTGCGCACACGGCAAGACCGGGGTTGGGCGTCCTGCCCAACCTGCCCGAGGCATGCCTCGGGCCCATGCGGCTCACGCCCCCGCAACCGGACCCACCCCGCCTTCGACAGATTTCTGCGATCTGTCGGAACGGCGTCCTGCACTGCTTTGGTAGATGTCGACCTTGGTCGACACGGTAGATCCACGCCATGCGTGGATGGATCTCTGGATATCTGTTGATCCGGTGGGTGCGGACCGTTGGTCCGCACACCGATAGGTCAGGCCAGGTAGATTTGCCCGTCGCGCACATCCACCGGCACGGCGCGCAGGCGGTCGCCCTTGCAGGGACCGGCGATGCAATCGCCGCTGTCCAGCGCGAACGAGGCGCCGTGGGCGGCGCACACCAGGTGGCCTTCGCGGCTCTTCAGGAACTGGCCCGGCGCCCAGTCCAGGCGACGGCCGGCGTGCGGGCAGATGTTCAGGAATGCCCGCACCTGCGCGCCGTCGCGGTACAGCACCAGCGATTCGGCATCGCCATCAACCACCGCTTCGACCTCGGCAAACGCGCCATCGGCAATGGCATCAAGGGCGATCAGGGCAGCGGCGGCAGTCATGGCGAAGGCTCGGACAGTAAACGCGCATTGTCGCACGCCCGCTCAGGTGACTGGCTGCAACATGAACACAAGTCATTGATTCGTAATAAGCACAGGCTATATTTAACGAGTTTTTCACTCAATGACAGTGGCACCTCCCGATACTCTGGTTTCGCTGATCCCAGCCTATCGAGCCGCCATGTTCAATCGCGCATCCGCCTTCAACCAGTTCCGCACCCTGTTCGCGCCGCGCAAGCCGCGTCACCCGCTGGTGCGCGTTGCCGTGGGCCTGCTTGGCCTGGCGATCCTGGCGGCGATGGTGTTCATCGGCGTGTTCGTCGGTGCGGCGATGATCCTGGTCGGCCTGGCGTGGAAGCTGCTGGCCTCGCGCAAGCCGGGCGTTGCCCGTCCGGTCGATCCGACCGTGGTCGAAGGCGAGTACCGCGTGGTGCGCAAGCCGGTGCTGCCGGCCTCGCGTTGATCCACGGCCTCCGCGCCCGCTGACGGCGGGCGCCATGCGTTCTAGACTGCGGGCACGCCCTTCCTGGATGCCCGCATGTCCGATGTCTCCGATGTGATCCCTGCCGTAGCCCTGCCGCGTGTGCCGGTAGCCGGTGGCGGCAGCTTCCCCGTGCACCGTATCTACTGCGTCGGCCGCAACTTCGCCGACCATGCCCGCGAAATGGGCGCAGCAGTGCCGGCGGCCGACGATCGCGGCCGTCCGATGTTCTTCAGCAAGCCGGCCGATGCGATCGTGGTCGGCCACGACGATGCCATTCCCTATCCCCCGGCAACCGCCAACCTGCACCACGAAGTGGAGCTGGTGGTGGCGATCGGCCGCGATGCGCCCGCCGGCGAGCTGGCGGTGACCGATGCCGACGCTCTGGTCTACGGCTATGCCGTCGGACTGGACCTGACCCGCCGCGACCTGCAGGCCGCCGCCAAGGACAAGGGCCACCCGTGGGATGCGGCCAAGGGCTTCGATGCTTCCGCGCCGATCAGTGAAATCGTCCACGCCGAGGAAGTCGGCGACCTGGCCGCGCTGAACCTGTCGCTGGAGGTCAACGGCGAAGTGCGCCAACAGGCGCTGCTGGACCAGATGATCTGGAATGTGCCCGAGATCCTGCACGAGCTGTCCAAGCTGTGGCAGCTGCGCGCCGGCGACCTGGTGTTCATGGGTACCCCGTCCGGAGTGGCCGCGCTGAAGCCCGGCGACCGCTTCAGTGCCCGCCTGGAAAACGTGGCCGAGCGCCACGGCGTGATCGCCGGCTGACATCACCTGCGCTACCCTGCGCGCTGTCCACTTCCCCCACCGGAGAAAAACAACAATGGGAATGCTCACCGAGTTCAAGGAATTCGCGATGCGCGGCAACGTCATCGACCTCGCCGTCGGCGTGGTGATCGGCGCGGCCTTCGGCAAGATCGTGACCGCACTGGTCGAGAAGATCATCATGCCGCCGCTGGGCATGCTGATCGGCAAGGTGGATTTCTCGCAGCTGGCGTGGACGTTGTCACCGGCCAGCATCGGTGCCGACGGCAAGGAAATCCCGGCCGTGGTGATCGGCTACGGCGACTTCATCAATACGCTGATCCAGTTCGTGATCGTGGCCTTCGCCATCTTCCTGGTGGTCAAGACGATCAACCGCCTGTCGCGCAAGCAGGAAGCCGCCCCGGCCGCACCGGCCGAGGAAGTGGTGCTGCTGCGCGAGATCCGCGACAGCCTGAAGAAGTAAGGCCGCAGAACGGTAGTGCCGGCCGCTGGCCGGCAACATCGGAACATGCGGGTGCCGGCCAGCGGCCGGCCCTACCGCGACTGCACGAAAGCCCCGCCCCGGCGGGGCTTTCGCTTTGCCGGTCATGGCGGAAAACAGCGTTCGCGCCAGCCATGACCTCCCGCCCATGCGCCGGGCTGAACGACTGTTAAGCTCCAAGGCTTGGTCCCTTCCCGGAGCTGTCCATGCGTCGCCGCGTCCTTGCCATCGCATCCTCCCTCGCCCTGCTGGCCGCCCCGGCCTTCGCGGCGCCGCACACCACCACCCTGCCCCCGGCGTCGCTGTCCACCGCTGCGCAGCTGCGCGACCAGGCGCTGGCCGATGACACCGGCTGGAAAGTGGTTGAATCGCTCACCACCGAAATCGGCCCGCGCATCGCCGGCAGCGAGGCCGACGCCCGCGCCGTGGCCTGGGCCGAAGCCAAGTTCAAGGCCCTCGGCTTCGACAAGGTGTGGAAGGAACCGGTGACGTTCCCGAAGTGGGAGCGCCGCAGTGAACACGCCGCGGTGACCGGCAGGAACCCGCAGCCGCTGCAGATCACGGCGCTGGGTGGCAGCCCGGGCGGCACCGTTGAAGCCGAAGTGGTCCGCTTCGCCGACCTGGCCGCACTGCAGGCCGCACCGGCCGGTTCGCTGAAGGGCAAGATCGCGTTCGTCGATTACCAGATGCTGCCGTTCCGCGATGGCCGCGACTATGGCCGTGGTGGCGCGATCCGCAGCAAGGGCCCGTCCGAAGCAATTCGCAAGGGCGCGGTCGGTTTCCTGATGCGCTCGGCCGGTACCGACTCGCATCGCGTGCCGCACACCGGCATCACCCGCTTCGACGACGGCCTGACCCCGGTGCCGTCTGCAGCACTGTCGGTGCCTGACGCCGACCAGCTGGCCCGCCTGCTGGCCCGCGGCAGCACCACGGTGAAGGTGGCGCTGGACTGCGGTTGGGATGGCACCGCCACCTCGTACAACGTGATCGGTGAGATCACCGGCCGCAGCCTGCCGAAGGAAGTGGTGGTGATCGGCGGTCACCTGGATTCATGGGATCTGGGCACCGGCGCGGTGGATGACGGCGCGGGCGTGGGCATCACCATGGCCGCCGGCCACCTGATCGGCCAGCTGAAGCAGGCGCCGAAGCGCACCATCCGTGTGATCGCGTTCGCCAACGAGGAGCAGGGTCTCTACGGCGGCAAGGCCTACGCCGAGGCGCATGCCAAGGACGTGGCCCTGCACCAGCTGGCGGCCGAGAGTGACTTCGGTGCCGGCCGCATCTATGCCTTCAATACCGGTTCGCCGAACCCGGAAGGCTCGCGCGAAGCGACGAAGCAGATTGCCGAAGTGATGAAGCCGCTGGGCATCGAGTACCAGGCCGACAAGGGTGGCCCGGGCCCGGACGTCGGCCCGTTGGCCGCCAAGGGTGGCGCGTGGGCATGGCTGGCGCAGGACGGCTCGGACTACTTCCACCTGCACCACACCGCCGACGACACGCTGGACAAGATCGACCCGAAGGCGCTGGCGCAGAACGTGGCCGCGTACACCGTGTTCGCGTACCTGGCAGCGGAAGCCGATGGCAGCTTCGGCAGCGAGGCCAAGGCGACCACGCCGCCGAACGAGTGATGCGGTAGCGCCGGGCCGCGCCCCATGACCTGTGGGCGCCATTGCAATGAGCGCATCGCAATGCGCGCGGAACCTCCCGCTCGGCATTGAAAAGGGTTCATGCCCGGCGAAAGCAGCGGGAAGGGCGGTGCGAACCAAGGTTCGCACCCACCGGGTAATGGCGCACCCACCGGGTAAGGGCGCATCCACCGAGTAGTGGCGCACCCACCGGGCGATGGCGTGGGTCAGAGCCCTCGCCGTGGCGAGGGAACTGACCCGATCCTATCAGCCCTCCCACACGCTGGTGTTGCGCACACCCAGCAGCTTCGGGTTGAACAGCGGATCCTTGCCCGCCTGGCGATGCTGTTCGTAGTCGCGCAGCGCCGCCAGCGCTGGCTTCTGCAGCAGCAGGATGGCGATGATGTTCAGCCAGCTCATCAGTCCGACGCCGATGTCGCCCAGCGACCACGCGATCGTTGCACTGTTCACCGCTGAGTAGCCGGTCGCGGCCAGGAACAGCAGCTGGAACCCGCCCATCACCCACGGCGCGGGACGATCACGGCACAGGTAGCTGATATTGGTCTCGGCCATGTAGTACAGCGCCAGGATGGTGGTGAACGCGAACGGCAGGATCGCCAGCGCCACGAACGAGCGGCCGAAGCCCGGCAGCGCGGACTCCACCGCATGCTGCACGAAGCGCGGCCCGGCTTCGACGCCAGGCAGATTGCCCAGCAGCAGGCGCGCCTCATCCGGAATGCCGTTCACAGCCGGGTCGTAGACGTTGTACAGGCCCGTGGACAGAATCAGGAAGGCGGTAGCACTGCACACCACCATCGTGTCGATGTAGACCGAAAATGACTGCACCAGGCCCTGCTTGACCGGGTGGGTGACTTCGGCGGCGGCGGCTGGATGCGCACCGCTGCCCATGCCGGCCTCGTTGGACAACACGCCACGGCGCACGCCCCACTGGATGGCGGTGCCGATCATTGCACCGAACGCTGCATCCACACCGAATGCACTGCGCAGCACCAGCATGATCACCTCCGGCACTTTCTCTGCATTGAGCACCATCACCAGTGCCGCCACCAGCAGATACGCCACCGCCATCAACGGCACCACCCACTCGGCAACCCGCGCGATGCGGCGCACACCGCCGATCAGGATCGCGCCCAGCACCACCAGCAGAACCGCCGTGGTGGTCATCACCGGCACGTCCCAGGCTTCGTTCACCGCACTGGTGATCGCATTGGACTGGGTGCCGGCCAGCATCGCACCGGCCAGCACGGTGACCAGCGCAAACAGCACTGCATACCAGCGCTGGCCCAGGCCTTTCTCGATGTAGTACGCGGGGCCACCGCGGTACTGGCCCTTGGCATCGCGGTCCTTGTAGATCTGTGCCAGCGTGGATTCGATGAAGGCGCTGGAGGCGCCGAGGAAGGCGACGATCCACATCCAGAAGATCGCGCCCGGGCCACCAAAGGCGATGGCCATGGCAACGCCGGCGATGTTGCCGACGCCGACGCGGCTGGACAACGACAGCGACAGGGCCTGGAACGGTGACACACCGGCTTCGGAGCGCTCGTGCCGGAACATCAGGCGCAGCATCTCCGGCAGCGCGCGCAACTGGATGAAGCGGGTACGCACGCTGAAGTACAGGCCGGCGAGCAGGCAGAGCACCACCAGGTACGGGCTCCAGACGATGCCGAGGATGGTGTTGACGATGGATTCGATGTTCATCGGCAGCCCCTCAGAAGAACATGCCCAGGGCGACCTGGGGGCTGATGATGCGGCCGGTGTTGCGCCCGGCCACGGTGAATTCGACGCCGGCGATCAGGCCCAGCGACGGGCTGAAGTGATACTCCACCGCCGGCGCCAGGCTGACGTTGCGGCTGGCCGGACGGTGCTCTTCAATCCGCTCGATCGCACCACTGCCGTTGCGTGCGAAGCCGCTCAGACGCTGGCCGGTCTCGCGACTGGCGGCCATTTCCATCACCCCCACCCAGCGCGAATTGAAGCTGTACTCGGCGCCTACCGACAGGCCCAGTACCGAGCCGCGCGAAATGTGCCCCTGGAAGCTGTCATCGGTGCCGTACACGCTGGTGCCGGAAATGGCAGTGCGCGACGGTGCCGGCCCGGCGCTGAGCTGGGCGCGCCAGCGCACGGGGCGGTCATTGCCCAGCCACACCACCTGCTGCACGCCCAGCGCCGCGGTGGTGCGCTGAACGCCGTCGCCCTGTGCATCCAGCGGATTGCCGGTGATACGGTCATGGCTGCCGGTGCTGAAACGCTGCACCAGCGCGACCGAGATGGCCGGACGGGTGCCATCGGCATTCGGCGCCTGCAGCAGGTACTGCAGGCGTGCGGTGGTGTCACCGGCGCGGAAGCCGCTGCTGCGCGCACTGCCGGATTCGGAGCGCGAGGCACTCAGATTGACCTGGCCCATCACCCGGTCACTGAAGCCATAGATGATCGGTACCACCGTGGCCCAGGCGCCACTGTGCCCGGCACTGCGGCGACGATCACCGTTGTTGTCGTAGTGGTCGCGGCTGTCGACCCGCACCAGATAGGGCTCGATGTACCAGTTGCCCTGCGGCAGGCCGGCCGGATTCGGCGTGATCAACGGGCCGGTGAAATTGACACCATCGAGACTGCGTTCCGCGGCCTGTAGCGATGGTGCGGCAAGCGCAGCGAGTGCCAGCACCAGGCAAGTGCGACGTGTGCGGCGTTGGATTCGATGCATGGAACCACTCCTGTACGACGTTGGAAGGAACTCCACCGTGCGATGCAGGAAACGGCCCAGCAATGAGACAAATACTAAAATTGCTTGCCTGTCCATCAAGCGTGTTTGAAGCAACGCAAGCTGACGCGGATGACCCAGTTTGCTGCGCGTGCATCGTTTGCGCTCTTGCGCCGCGCAAAAGAAAACCCGGCCGCAAGGGCCGGGTCAGGAGATCAACACAGCATCAGCACGACGGGATCATCCGTGGCGGCGGCTCGCCCACTGTGCCAGCAGCACGGCCGTTGCCGAGGCCACGTTCAGGCTTTCCACCGCGCCGCTGCCGGGAATCGACAGCTGCTGGTCACACTGACTGGCCAGGCCGCGGTCCATGCCCTCGCCTTCGGCGCCCATCACGTACACCAACCGTTCCGGCAGCGACGCACGGAACACGTCGTCGCCACCATCAACGAGGGTCGCAGCCAGCCCGAAGCCGGCCGCACGCAGCTGCGCCATCGCCTGGGCGGTCTCCGGCAACTGCACCAGCGGCACCGACTCCGCACCACCTTCGGCCACGCGCGCAGCGGCACCGGACAGCGCAAGCGTGCTGCCCGCCGGCAGCAGCAGCGCCTTGACGCCAAAGTGCGCGGCCGAGCGCAGGATCGCACCGAAGTTGTGCGGATTGCCGACACCGTCCAGCCACAGCGCCAACGCCGGGCCTTCGCCCAGATCCTCCAGCCACTGCGCCAGCGGTACGACAGGCGCGCGCAGCACGTCGGCCACCAGGCCTTCGTGGTGCGTGGTAGCGGCCAGTTTGTTGAGGTCGCCCTCCTCCACCACGCGGTAGCCCACACGGTTGGCCACGCACCACTTCAACACCGGCTGCATGCGCGGAATCAGCGCGTCCACCAGGTACAGCTTGCGCAGCGCCTGCGGGCGCTTGGCGAACAGGGCCTGCACGGCGTTCCAGCCATACAGGCGCAGTTCGTCATTGCCACGCCCCGGCGGTGGCGGGGTGCCGCCCTCACGCGGTGGCAGCGGGGTGGCCCGCGGCGGTCGCGACGACGGGCGGCGGGCGTTCTTCCAGGGATCATTCACTACGGGACAACTCCAGCTTGCGTTGACGCCAGAAATCGGCGTTCTTGATGCCCAGGGCATCGGGGTCGAAAATCGGATCCAGGCCCAGCTTCTTCTGCCGCTCGTAATCGCGCAGGGCCAGCATGGCCGGCTTCTGGATGATGAGGATGGCGATGATGTTCAGCCAGGCCATCAGGCCCACGCCGATGTCACCCAGCGCCCAGGCCAGGGTTGCATTATGGAACGCGCCGAACACCACCATGCCGATGATGCCCAGGCGCAGCACCAGCACGGTCAGCGGTCGCTTCTTGTTGTGGTTCACATAGCTGAGATTGGTCTCGGCCATGTAGTAGTACGCCATGATGGTGGTGAAGGCGAAGAAGAAGATGGCGATGGACACGAACGCCGAACCCCAGCCCGGCAGCACGGCTTCCACACCCGCCTGGGCGTAGCCCGCGCCTTCCGGAATGCCGGCCAGGCCCTGGAAGATCGGCGGGGCACCGGCACCTGCCGCCGAGTACACGTTGTAGGTGCCGCTGGCCAGGATCAGGAACGCGGTGGCGGTGCACACCATCATGGTGTCGAAGTAGATGGCGAAGGCCTGCACGTAGCCCTGCTTGGCCGGGTGCGAGACTTCCGAGGCGGCTGCCGCGTGTGGGCCCGAGCCCTGGCCGGCTTCGTTGGCGTAGATGCCGCGCTTGATGCCCCACTCCACCGCCAGGCCCATCATCGCGCCGAACGCGGCGTGGGTGCCGAAGGCGCTGCTGAAGATGATGTTGAACATCTCCGGCACACGGTCGTAGTTGATGATCATGATGACAATGGCCATCAGGATGAAGCCGGCTGCCATGAACGGCACCACCACTTCGGCGAAGTTGGCGATGCGCTTGACGCCACCGAAGATCACCACGCCCAGCAGCAGCGCCACCACGATGCCGATGCCCAGCTTCAGCGCCTGCACCGACTCCATGCCGAAGGCCTGGCCATCGAGCGGGCCGCACAGTGCGGTGCCACGGCAGGCGTTGATGATGCTGTCGGCGATGGCATTGGCCTGCACGCCGGGCATCAGGAAGCCGGCGGCAATGATCGTGGCGATGGCGAAGGCCAGCGCGTACCACTTCAGGCCCATGGCCTTTTCGATGTAGTACGCCGGGCCACCACGGTAACGGCCTTCGGCGTCCTTGGTCTTGTAGATCTGTGCCAGCGTACATTCCACGTACGAGGTGGATGCGCCGAGGAAGCCCATCACCCACATCCAGAAGATCGCACCGGGGCCGCCGAAGGCGATGGCGGTGGCCACGCCGGCGATGTTGCCGATACCCATGCGCCCGGCCATCGACATGGCCAGGGCCTGGAAGGACGACACACCGGCGTCGGATTTCTCACCCTTGACGGTGAGGCGGCACATCTCGAGGAAGCCGCGGATCTGCATGAAGCGCGTGCGCAGGCTGAAGAACAGGCCGGCGCCCAGGCACGCGAAGATCAGTGCCTTGCTCCAGATGATGCTGTTGATGAAATGTACGGTAGCTTCCACGCGCGCTCTCTCCAGTCGGCGGGTTGTGAGGACGTCCCGTCGGCTGGAGGGGACCGGTCGATTCTCCCTGATCGAAGGCCGCTGCGGTAGCGCTGTGTTGTAGAGCCGAGCCCATGCTCGGCGTGGTGATGACGGCGGCCGAGCACGGCCTCGGCTCTACCGCGGCCGGCCCGCGTGTTCAGGGCAGCTGCGTGCGCACCCGGGCGAAGCGGCGCAGGTCGTGCAGCACCCCGCGCTTGTAGACCGCGCAGCGGTCCACGCCTTCTTCCTGGAAACCGTTCTTTTCCAGCACCCGGGCCGAGCCGAGGTTGAAGTCGACCACCCCGGCCTGCAGCCTGAACAGGCGCAGCTCGTCCATCACCCAGGGTGCGAACAGGCCGACCACCCGGGTCATCAGCCCCTGGCCCCAGTAGGCCTGGCCCAGCCAGTAGCCCAGTTCCGCCATGTGCCCGCGCTCGGCAGTGCCCTGCTGGGCCCCGACGCTGCCGCAGGCCTGGCCGTCGATCTCGATGGCCAGGTTCAGGGTGCCAGGGGCCAGCACGCGACCGGCGAGGAAGGCCTCGCCATCCTCGCGCGTGTACGGGTAAGGGAAACGATCACGCAGGCCCCGCGATACCTCGGCGTCGTTGGCATGGCGCAGCAGCGATTCCAGATCATCCGGGCGCCAGGGGCGCAGTTGGAAGCCGTCGCCTCGCAGCACGGTGGTCGGATCAGGCATGACCACCCACCGAGGGCGACTCCGCCTCCTGCTTCTCCAACTCGCGCTTCACCGCTTCCGGCGAGCGGGTGTAGGGCGCCAGCCGCGCGTAGAACGCCGGCACCACGAACAGCGACAGGAACGTCGAGAGGGTCACACCGAAGATGATCACGATGCCGATGGTGCCACGGCTGGCCGAACCGGGGCCACCGGCCACCACCAGCGGAATCGCACCGACCACGGTGGCGATCGAGGTCATCAGGATCGGGCGCAGGCGCACCATCGCCGATTCGATGATCGCCTCGCGCACGGTTCTTCCGTCGTCACGCAGCTGGTTCGCGAATTCGACGATGAGGATTCCGTTCTTCGCGGCCAGGCCGACCAGCATGACGATGCCGATCTGGCTGAACAGGTTCACCGTGCCACCGCTCACCCACAGGCCGACCAGCGCGCCGAGCACGCCCAGCGGCACGGTCAGCATGATGGTGAGCGGGTGGATGAAGCTCTCGAACTGCGCGGCCAGCACCAGGTAGACCACCAGCAGCGCCATGGCGAAGGTCAGCAGCACCGCGCCACCGGCACTCTGGTATTCGCGCGATTCGCCCTTCCAGTTCACCTGTGCGTACTGCGGCAGCTCCTCGCGCGTGACCTGCTGCGCCCAGGCAATGGCTTCACCCAGCGGATAGCCCGGCGCCAGGCCCGCGTTGATGGTGATCGAGCGCAGGCGGTTGAAGCGGTTCAGGGTGCCGGCCTCGGCCACCTCACTCAGCGTGACCAGGTTGGACAGCGGCACCAGTTCGCCGGACGTCGCGCGCACGCGGATGGCGGCCAGGTCGGCCGGGCTGGCACGGCCATCGCGACCGGCCTGCACCAGCACGTCGTACTCTTCGCCGTTGTCGACGAAGGTGGTGACGCGGCGCGAGCCCATCATGGTTTCCAGTGCCGAACCGATCGCGGTGACCGGCACGCCGAGGTCGGCCGCACGCTGGCGGTCGATGTTGACCCGCATCTGCGGCCGCGTTTCCTTGTAATCCGAGTCCGGGCCGACCAGGCCGGGGTTGTCGGCCATGCGCAGCAGGATACGGTCGCGCCACTGCGCGATCTCGGCATATTCCGGGCCGCCCAGCACGATCTGGAACGGCTGCCCGCCGCTGCGCACCAGGCCACCGCCCACCTGCGTACGCACGCGCACGCCGCGGATGGTGTCCAGTTCCTTCTGCAGTTCGTTGGCCACTTCCGGCGTGCCTTCGCTGCGCTGGCGCCACGGCTGCAGGAAGATGCTGACGCGGCCGGTGTGCATTTCCTCGCTGGCACCCCAACCACCGGGCACGCGTGGATTGGCGCGCACGATCGGTTTGTCCGGGCCAACATGCGGTGCCAGCATCGATTCCACCTGCTGCACCTGCTGCACGGTGTAGTCGTAGCCGGCGCCTTCCGGGCCATCGATCATGATCTGGAACGAACCGCGGTCTTCGGCCGGCGCCAGTTCCGACGGCAGCAGCTTGAGCAGGCCCCAGCTGGCGGCCAGTGCGGCCACCATCACCAGCAGGTAGATCCAGGTGCGGTCCACGTGGTGGTCGAGCACCCGCCCATAGGCCCCGGCCAGGCGTTCCAGGTTGCGGTTGATGAAGCCATGCAGGCCACGCGGTGCCTGCCCGGTATGCGGCTTGAGCAATTTGGAGGCCATCATCGGCGTCAGCGTCAGCGCCACAAAGGCGGACAACGCCACCGCCGCCGCCAGCGCCACCGCCAGTTCGCGGAACAGGCGCCCGGTGTTGCCTTCCAGGAACCCGACCGGCAGGAACACCGCCACCAGCACCGCGGTGGTGGCAATCACCGCAAAGGCGACCTGCGTGGTACCGCGCTTGGAGGCGACCAGCGGTGGCTCGCCCAGGTCGATGCGGCGCTGCACGTTCTCCACCACCACGATCGCATCGTCCACCACCAGACCGATGCACAGCACCAGGGCAAGCAGGGTCAGCAGGTTGATCGAGAAGTCGAACGCATACAGCGCGATGAACGCGGCGACCAGGCAGACCGGCACCGTCACCGCCGGAATCAGCGCAGCGCGGAAGCTGCCGAGGAACAACCAGATCACTGCCAGCACCAGGATCATCGCCTCCACCAGCGTGGCGTAGACGCGGTCCACTGCGGCTTCGATGAAGGTGGTGTTGTCGAAGGCAACGAAGATCTGCGTGCCCTTGGGCAGGGTCAGCGCGACCCGTTCGGCTTCAGCGCGCGCAGTACGCGCCACGTCCAGCGAGTTGGCGGTGGAGGTCTTGACGATGCCCAGGCCGATGCCCGGCTCGCCGTTGCTGCGGTAGTACGCGCGGCGCTCGGCCGAGGCCAGCTCGATCTTCGCCACATCGCCCATGCGCACCACGTAACCATCGCGACCCTTGCCCAGCGGGATGGTCGCGAAGTCTTCGGGCTTGATGTAGTTGCGCTCCACGCGCAGGGTGAAATCGCGGTCGGTCGACTCGATGCGGCCGGCCGGCAGTTCCACGTTCTCGTTGCGCAGCGCGGTTTCCACGTCGCCGGTGGTCAGCCCGCGCGCCGCCAGCTGGTCGCGGTCCAGCCAGATCCGCATCGCATAGCGCTGGCGGCCGCCGATGCGGACCTGGGCCACGCCATCGAGGCTGGAGAAACGATCGACCACGTAGCGGTCGGCGTAGTCGCTCAGCTCCAACGTGTCCATGGTCGAGGAGACCATGTTGAACCAGATGATCGGGTCGGCATCGCTCTCGACCTTGGCGATCTCCGGCGGACGCGCTTCCTCCGGCATGCGGTCGGCGACGCGGCTGACCGCATCGCGCACATCGTTGGCCGCCGCTTCGATATCGCGGTTGGAGGTGAATTCGATGCTGACCTGCGAGCGGCCGTTGGTGCTGCGCGCGTTGATCGTATCGATGCCTTCGATGCCGGCCAGCGCATCTTCCAGCACCTGGGTAATGCGGCTTTCGATGACCGCGGCCGAAGCGCCGGTGTAATCCACCGATACCGAAACGATCGGCGGATCGATGGCAGGCAGTTCGCGCAGGGTCAGGCGGGTGAAGGACATCACGCCCAGCACCAGCAGCAACAGGCTCATCACCACGGCGAACACCGGCCGCTGGATGGAGATGTCGGACAGCTTCATCCGCCGTGGCCCTCGGCCGCGACCGGTGCCGGTGCATCAGCCGGCTTCGCACCCGTGACCGGTGCGGCGTCCTTGGCCGCGACCTTCAGGCCCGGGCGCAGCTTGCCGGTGCCATCGACCACGATGCGCTGGCCCGCTTCCAGGCCCTGCCTGATCTCGACCACGCCGGCACGGCGCGCGCCGGTGACCACATCCACGCGCTCGACGCTGTCGTCGGCGGTGATGCGGTACACGAAGGTATCGCGACCGACCTGGACCACGGCGATTTCCGGAATCACCAGCGCCGGGCGCTCGGGGTGGAACAGGCGCACGTCCAGCAGCATGCCCGGGCGCAGGGCATGGTCGCCGTTGGCGAAGTCGGCCCGTACGGTCACCGCACGGGTGGCCGGATCGATGCGTGCGTCGACGGTGCTGACCACCCCCTCGAAGGTACGGCCTGGCCACGCCACGCTGGTGGCACTGACCTTGTCACCGACGCCGAGCGCGGCCAGTTCCACTTCCGGCACCTGGAAATCGATGTGCATGTGTTCGATGTCGTCGAGCGTGGCGATCACCGTGGTCGGCGTCAGCAACGTGCCCGGGCTGACCTGGCGGATGCCGAGCACACCGGCGAACGGTGCACGCACGCGGCGGTCACCGATGTCCGACTGCATCTGCGCCACACGCGCCTCGGCGGCATCGCGGATCGATTTCTGCGTATCCAGCGTGGCGCTGGACACCAGCCGCTGCGTGGCCAGCTCGCGCTGGCGCCTGTACAGCTGGTCGGCCTCATGGAAGGTGGCCTGCGCCTGCACCAGCGCGGCCTCCTGGGCCTGCCCGCGCAGGGTCACGATCGGCGCACCAGCGGCAACATGCTGGCCGCTTTCGAAGTGCACCTTCTCGACGATCTCGCTGACCTTGGCCGTGACGCTGATCGATTCGCGCGCCTTGGCCGTACCCAGTGCCTGCAGCGTGTCATTCCACTGCGTGGACTGCACGACCTGCGCGGTGACCGGCACCGCTTCTCCCTGCCGACGGGCGGCGGCCTCCTGTTTGCCCGCGCACCCGGCCAGCACGGCCAGGCTGAGGCCAAGGGCCAGGGTCGAAGCGATGCGAGCCAACATGAACGGTCCTGAGTGATCCACGGCCGCCGAGTGTAGGCAAGCGCCCACAGAAGCGATATGTGCCAAGCGTTTACTGGCGTGGAACCGGCGTCGCGATAGCGCCGTGAACCCGTTCCGTGCAAGGCTGACCGCAGCGGTGTCGGCATGTGTCGAGGTGTATCCAGCCGTGCACCGCAGGCGTTGCCATCGTAGAGTCGAAGCTGCCCGGCAGAGGGCGTCGGGCGGGGGCGGATCCTGGCGGGGATCCGGCCCCGGTTTTTTTTTACACCCGGCGGATCAGTACCGGTAGTTCACCTTCATCCACAGGCTGCGGCCCGGCTCGTTGATGCGCACCGGGTCAGCCGGAAAACCGAAGTCGGCGCTGCCGGCCAGATTCAGGTGCTCGCTGTAGGCACGGTCGAACAGGTTGTCGACGCCCGCGCTGAGCTGCAGCTGCGAACTGAAGCGGTAAGCAGCGTTGAGCGCGAAGGTGGCGAAGCCGGCACTCGGCCCCAGGTCCTGCGCGACCACATTGCCTTGGCCATTTGCGACACGATGCTGGTGGGTCACCGCGCGCAGCAGCGCACCGGCACTCCAGCGCTGGCCTTCCCAGTTCGCGCTCAGGCGTGCTTCCAGTGGTGGCATCTGCGGCAGCGGGCGATGCTGGTCGCGGTTCTCGCCCCAGGCATAGGCCAGCGTGCCGCCCAGCTTCCACTGCTCGGCCACGCTCACTTCCAGGCCCGCCTCGGCACCGGCAATGCGGGCATCGACGTTGCGGGCCTGGCTCATGCCCATCATGCCGCTGCCGTGGTAGGTGAACAGGATGTAGTCCTGGATCTGCCCGGCGTACGCCGACACCCACGCCTGCACACGGGGCCCCTTGTACTGCATGCCCACATCAAGCTGGGTGGTGCGCTCGGGCTGCACGCCGGTGAACGCGTTCACCGCACCGGCCGGGCCGTGGTTGGGCGAGAACAGCTCCCAGTAGTCGGGCATGCGTTCACTGTGGCCGAGGCCGGCGTACCAGGTCAGGCCATCGGCCAGGTCCTGCTCGTAGCGCAGGAAGCCGCTGCCAAGCCATTCCTTGCGCTGCAGGCCAGCGGTCGGATTCGGCCGGTTGCCCATCATCCCGCGCACCGACTGCCGCTCATCGCGGACGCTGGCGCGGTCGATGCGCAGGCCGCTGATCCAGCGCTGGTCGGTGCCGGCGCCAAGGGTCAACTCGGTGAACACGCCATAGCGGCGGAAGTTGGCATCGGTTTCCCAGGCGGCCTGGCGGTAGGTGTCGCGGCCCATGCCCATGCGGCCACGATGGCGGCTGTCTTCGCCATCCATACCCGCCACCAGCTGCACATCCTGCCAGCGCCACTCGGAACTGACCCGGCCGCCCTGGGTACGGCGATCCACGTTCGACGCCATCGGCATCGGCATCATGCTGTTCGGGTTCGGCGTGCGCAGCGTGTAGTTGTCCATCACATGGTCGGCGTTGTTGTAGTACACGTTGGCCTGCAACGTGTCCCATGCCCCCGGCAGGTTGCGCTTCTCGAAACGCGCCGCGTAGCTGGTGCGTTCGAACGCGGCACCGTCCATGCCACGGCCCGCGTAACGCGCGATCGCATCACCGGCACCGGCGGAAATTTCCAGCAGCGTGTCGGCATCCGGCGTCCAGCCGATGGCCACGTCGCCGTTCCACTTGCGCCACTTCGACGGCACCACGTCACCGTGGCCGTCCTTGTAGTCATCGGCTTCGGAACGGTTGCCGCTGGCGCGTACGTAGCCGGTCGGGTTGCCCAGGGTCAGGTCCAGCACCTGGTCGTTGCGGTTGCGCGAACCGACCAGCGCACTGGCATCGGCACGCAGGCCCGGCTCTTCGAAGCGCGGCGTATCGCGCTCGAAACGCACGGTGCCGGCCGACGCGCCCGCCCCCCAGCGCACGCTCTGCGGGCCCTTGATGATGGTCAGCCGGTCGAAGCTTTCCGGCGCGATGTAGGACAGCGGATTGTCCATGCGCGACGGGCAGGCACCGATCAGGTTGCCATCGTTGCTGAGGATGTTCAGGCGCGAACCGAACATGCCGCGCAGCACCGGGTCACCGTTGGTGCCGCCGTTGCGGATGGCGGAAAAACCGGGAACGGTCTTCAGGTAATCGGCACCGTCGCTGGCCGGCACCGGCTGCCGCGGCAGACGCGGATCGGTCACCCAGTGCAACGGGGACGACGGTGCGGCGGCGGTGACCACCATCGTGTCGAGGGTACGTGCCTCTTCTGCAGGCGCAGCGTGGGCCAGTGACGCGGCCACGGCCAGGCCAAGGGCAACCGGCAGGCGCGCGCAGGCGCCCGCGGGGCGGGAAGTCATTTTCATCGGAACAGCTCCAAAGTACGCACGCGCGCACGGCGCCGGGTCAGGCGTCGTGCGGCAGATTCGATAGGGATATCAGCGGACGAAGGAGAAGCGCGGTGGCCCGCGCGCGGCATGCGCCGGCCAACGCAGTGCCGGCAGCACCTGCTGCGACCACGGGAACACCAGGCGCGGCCGCCACAGCAGCGGCAACAGCAGCACCAGCACCGCCAGCCACGGCAGCAGGCGCATGGCCAGCACGCAGTATTCGCAGGCTTCGCCGTGCATGGCGTGGGGGTCGGGCGGGCGGCTGGGCGCGGCCGGCGCGGCGCCGTGCTGATCGTGCCCGGCCATGGCCATGTCGTGCATGTCATGGCCCATGGCGGCGTGGTCCATGCCTGCCATCGCGGCATGCTCCATCGGCTGCGCCTGCAGCGCGCGGCTGACCAGTGGCGCAAGCACCATCAACAGCGTCGCCAGGACGGCGAGCTGGAGCAGAAGGCGCTGCGGGCGGGACAGGCGGGTCACCCCGCTAGTGTAGAGCCGGGTCCAGGGTTGCCCGTGCGACGAACCGTCGCAGGCATTTGCGACACCCGTCGCAGGGTGTTCGGCAGGGCTGCGCCCTGCACCCGCAGAGGCCACGTCCACGGCAAGAGCCGAAGCAACAGCAGAAGCTGGTTTCCTGAGGGATGGCGGGGTGGGTCCAGTTGCGGGGGACGCCGTAAATCCGTCCATGGAGGCTCGGTCGCGCCATCCATGGCGCTCACGCCCCCGCAACCGGACCCACCCCGCCTTCGACAGATTTCTGCGATCTGCAGTAGATCCACGCCATGCGTGGATG
>NZ_JAWIRU010000024.1:12669-68079 GCF_036320025.1 Stenotrophomonas sp. SMYL86 | reverse complement strand
CCGCCACTACCTATCGGAGGGCGTGCGGACCAACGGTCCGCACCCACCAAGCAGGGGCTGCACCCACCGGCTGCCCGGTCAATCGCCGTCGGTTTCGTCCGGGTGGGCCTTCCAGTAGCCGGTGGAACGGATCCAGTCGCGCGGCACGCCCAGGTGGCCTTCGATGAACTTGCGCATCATCCGGGCGCGGCGCGATTCGGTGGCGATCCAGTAGAAGACATCGCCGTCCGGTGCCTCGAAGTCGGTCAGCATGTCTTCCAGCAGCGTGCTGCTGGCCGCCGGAAAGCCATTGCGCTCCAGCCAGTGGATACGCACGTTCTCGTACTGCGGCAGGTCCTGGCGTTCGGCTTCATCGCTCACTTCGATGAAGGCCTGCACCTCGGCATCCTCCGGCAGCACGTCCAGCCAGCGGGCGATGGCCGGCAGCGCGGTTTCATCGCCAATCAGCACATAGGCGTCGTAGCTGTCGGCCACCACGAACGAGCCGCGCGGGCCGCCGATCACCAGCGTGTCGCCAGCCTTGGCCTGCTCGGCCCACGGCCCGGCAATGCCCTGGTCGTGCAGCACGAAGTCGATGGCCAGCTCGCCGGTTTCGTGGTCCCACCAGCGCGGCGTGTAGTCGCGGGCCGGTGAGGGCTCCTTGCCGGCCGGATAGCTGCGGCCTTCGGCAGTGACCACCGGCAGCACCATCTCGCCGCTGGCATTGGGGAAGAACAGCTTGATGTGGTCGTCGGCGCCGGGCGAATCGAAACCGGCCAGCTCGGCGCCGCCCAGCACGATGCGGCGCATGTGCGGGGTGACCTCTTCGGTGCGCAGCACGGTCAGTTCACGGAAGCGCACATCCAGGCGCAGGCGCGTGTTGTTGTGTTCGGTCATGGGGTTACCTGTAAAGGTGTCGCGCGGGGGCGCGCGGCGTAGGGGCGACCTGGCTGGAGTCAGTCTGGCTGGGTCATTGAAAAGGATTGGCTCTCGCTACCGGCCGTACCGTTGAGCAGCGCGGATGCCCGCGTCAGCAGCGCCGCTACTTCTTCCGCCTCGCCCTCGGCCCAGCGGCCGTGGTGATGCACCAGCGCCCGCTTGAACTCGCGCAGGGCACCGGCCAGCGGCGGCGGCAGCGAGGCCTTGGTGATCTCGCGGGCACGGTCGAAGGCGCGTCGCTGCGCCAGGCGCACCTGGGTGCGCTGCACCTTCAGCTCGAACTCGCCGGCGGTGGTGATGCGGAAGATCCGCTTGCCGTCCACTTCCTCGGCCTCGATCCAGCCGGCCTGCTCGAAGCTGGCCAGCAGCGGGTACATGGTGCCGGCGCTGGGCGTGTAGGCCTGCATGAACTGGTTGCTGATCAGCTGCATCAGCTCGTAGCCGTGGCGCGGCTGCTCGCCGATCAGGGCCAGCACCAGCAGGCGCAGGTCGCCGCGGCTGAGCACCCGCGGCTGGCCGTTGCGGCGTGGCACTTCCGGATTGGTGGAACGGGCTCTGGGAGAAGCGGTACGGCTCATTTCGATATATCGGTAAACGAGTGTTCAAACGATATATCGATATATCGAAGCCGACAATCATCGATCCGGCCACAAGCAGGTCAGTTTTGGGCCACGGCCGGCCCCGCGCACAGCAAAAGGGGCGCCCCTTGCGAGGCGCCCCGGGCAACACTGTGGAAGGGAGTGAGGCAGGGCCAGACGGCGGACCGAAGCGGGCGAGGCCAACACTCGAGGCCTACCCTGAGGGCAGGGCGGGGGGCGATCCAGAGGCAGGTGCGACACGTTGTCGCCGGTTCAGCGCCGGCACGCGTAGCCGATACAGGTGGGCATGGCGCTGCCCTACAACCGTCATCGGCAGCGGTAACACTGCGTCCTGCACATGGGCGCAGCGGCCCGCAAGCGACAGCCCGCGCAGCCAACAAGGCCCGCCGCAGGGCCTTCAGCGGGCCCGGCAAGCCCCTTGCGGACACTGGCCGGTTGCATCCATACGCCTGCGTAGCCAAGTGACGAAAGCCCTTGGTGCGCTACACTTTGCGGTCTAGAAATCTATACAACAGTCGCGCGCGTGCGTGCGGTTATGGGAGCGCTAATGAACTGGTTGAACGAGGTGCTGAACAACGACCCGAATCCTGTGGAAACCCAGGAGTGGATCGAGTCGTTGAAGGCCGTTATTGATGTCGAGGGCTCCGAGCGCGCGCATCAGCTGCTGGAAGGCATGGTGGAACTGACCCGTCGTTCGGGCGCCTACCTGCCGTTCTCTCCCACCACCGAGTACGTCAACACCATCGAGCCGCAGCTCGAGGCCAAGAGCCCGGGCAATGCCGAGCTGGAATGGCGCATCCGTTCGATCATCCGCTGGAATGCGATGGCCACCGTGGTACGCGCCAACCGCAAGCCGGGTGACCTGGGCGGCCACATCGCCTCGTTCGCCTCCGGCGCTACCCTGTACGACGTGGGCTTCAACCACTTCTGGCGCGCCCCGAGCGAAAACCACCCGGGCGACCTGCTGTTCATCCAGGGCCACAGCGCCCCGGGCATCTACGCGCGCTCCTTCCTGGAAGGCCGCATCAGCGAAGAGCAGCTGGACAAGTTCCGCATGGAAGTGGACGGCGGTGGCCTGTCCTCGTACCCGCACCCGTGGCTGATGCCGGAATACTGGCAGACCCCGACCGTGTCGATGGGCCTGGGCCCGCTGGCTGCCATCTACCAGGCGCAGTTCATGCGCTACCTGGAAAACCGTGGCCTGATCGAGAAGTCCGACCGCAAGGTGTGGTGCTTCATCGGCGACGGCGAGAGCGACGAGCCGGAAACCCTGGGTGCCATCGCCCTGGCCGGCCGTGAAGGCCTGGACAACCTGATCTTCGTGGTGAACTGCAACCTGCAGCGCCTGGACGGCCCGGTGCGCGGCAACGGCAAGATCATCCAGGAACTGGAAGGCGTGTTCCGTGGCGGCGGCTGGAACGTGATCAAGCTGCTGTGGGGCGGTTACTGGGATGCCCTGCTGGCCAAGGACAGCGACGGCGTCCTGAAGAAGCTGATGATGGAAACCGTCGACGGCGAATACCAGAACTGCAAGGCCTTCGGCGGCGCGTATACCCGCGAGCATTTCTTCGGCAAGTACCCGGAAACCGCTGCGATGGTCGCCGGCCTGAGCGACGACGACATCTGGCGCCTGAACCGTGGTGGCCACGACCCGCACAAGGTGTACGCCGCCTACCACCAGGCCGTGAACACCAAGGGCATGCCGACCGTCATCCTGGCCAAGACCGTGAAGGGCTACGGCATGGGCAGCGCCGGTGAGGCACTGAACCCGACCCACCAGACCAAGAAGCTGGACGACGAAGCGGTGCGCCACTTCCGCGACCGCTTCAACATTCCGGTGACCGACGCGCAGCTGGCCGACGGCCAGGTGCCGTTCTACCACCCGGGCCCGGATTCGCCGGAAGTGCAGTACCTGCAGGAACGCCGTGCCGCGCTGGGCGGTTACCTGCCGCAGCGCCGCCGCAAGGCCGACAAGACCTTCGTGGCGCCGAAGCTGGAAGCCTACGAGCGCCTGCTGAAGAGCAGCGGCGAGCGCAGCTACTCCACCACCATGGCGTTCGTGCAGAGTCTGAACATCACCCTGCGTGACAAGGAACTGGGCCCGCACATCGTGCCGATCGTGGCCGACGAAGCCCGTACCTTCGGTATGGAAGGCCTGTTCCGCCAGATCGGCATCTACGCGCCGTTCGGCCAGAAGTACAAGCCGGTCGACGCCGACCAGCTGATGTTCTACCGCGAAGACCAGAGCGGCCAGGTGCTGCAGCAGGGCATCAGCGAGCCGGGTGCGATCAGCTCGTGGATGGCGGCTGGTACCAGCTACTCGGTCAGCAACGTGCCGATGCTGCCGTTCTACATCTACTACTCGATGTTCGGCTTCCAGCGCGTGGGCGACATCGCCTGGCAGGCCGCCGACATGCGTACCCGCGGCTTCCTGCTGGGTGGCACCGCCGGCCGCACCACGCTGAACGGTGAAGGCCTGCAGCACGAAGATGGCTTCAGCCATCTGGTGGCCGGTGGCATCCCGAACGTGCGCAGCTACGACCCGACCTTCGGCTTCGAAGTGACCGTGGTGCTGCAGCACGGCACCAAGCGCATGATGGAAGACCAGGTGGACGAGTATTACTACGTCACCCTGATGAACGAGAACTACACCCACCCGGAAATGCCGGAAGGCGCGGCCGAAGGCATCGTCAAGGGCATGTACCTGCTGACCGACGCCGGCAAGCCGAAGAAGGGCGAGCTGCGCGTGCAGCTGCTGGGCTCGGGCACCATCCTGCGCGAAGCCATCGCCGCCGCCGAACTGCTGGACAAGGACTTCGGCGTGACCGCCGACATCTGGAGCTGCCCGAGCTTCAACGAACTGCGTCGCGATGGTTTCGACGTGGAACGTGCCAACCGCCTGCATCCGGAAGGTGAGCAGCGCAAGGCCTACGTGACCGAGCTGCTGGAAGGCCGCCAGGGCCCGGCGATTGCCGCCACCGACTACGTGCGTGCGTATGCGGATCAGATCCGCGCGTTCGTGCCGATGTCGTACACCGTGCTGGGTACCGATGGATTTGGTCGTTCGGATACGCGTGCGAACCTGCGCCGGTTCTTCGAGGTTGACCGCTACTACATCGCGCATGCCGCGATTGCGGCGCTGGCGAAGGAAGGGAAGATGACCGCGAAGGATGTGGCCCGGGCGATCAAGCAGTACAAGATTGATCCGGAGAAGGCTAACCCTGTTGGGGTTTGATTGAGAAGTAAAAAGGGGCAGCTGAGGCTGCCCCTTCTTTTTACGCCTTTTCAGTAAAGGATAGAGGGGGGCTATGGACAGAAAGAGGGTGATTGTTGAATCAATCGGGAAGGGCACATCGAGTAGTGATGTCGCAATGCGGATGCTTGTTCTTTCCCCAACAGTGGCATTCGAAGGCTGTGAAGACATCGGCTTCTCGATAACAGAATCTATTGCCGAGTTCTTTTCGGTTTCCGTTCGATCTGTCCATGTTTGCGGATCGGCTAAGCTGGGATTTAGTCCTGTAAAAAAGACGCCTTTCTCTAGAGGCGAATCTGACCTTGATGTAGCGATCATAGACCATGATTGCTTTAATCGATACGTCGGCGAAGTGATCGTCGCAACCAACCAGTATCGAGATAGAAGAGGCTTTGCCCGGAAGCATGGCGCCGTGGGTAGTACTTATGACTCTTTTGTTGAGTATCTTGCCAAGGGGATATTTAGGCCGGATATGATGCCGTATTGTGACGCGAGAAAATTGTGGATGGAGTTCTTTCGAAAGCTGTCACTAGACCACTCTGGCGTTTTTTCGAAAATATCTGCAGGCATATATCTGTCCGATGTTGCGTTTAAGTTAAAGCAGTCAAACGTATTCGCAGACATGGGGAGGAAGGGGTTTTTATGATTAAGTATCATGTCCGATCGAGGGATTTAATAACAGTTGTTAACGACATCAATATGGGGCGCTTGATCCTTGATGCGTACTTCCAACGAAATTTGGTATGGCGAGAGGTGCATAAACAGGATTTCATTAAGACCATCTTGCTGGGATTTCCGTGTCCGCAAATATTTATATCAAAGGGTGTAATTGATGTCGAAAATATGGCCACCACTTCTTGCGTGGTCGATGGTCAGCAGCGGCTCAATGCAATAAGTGAGTATATCGCGGGAGTGTTCCCCGTTGATGGAAGTACATATCAAGAGCTTAGTAGCGATGCCAAATCAGAATTCCTGAAGTATGAGTTAGCTGTCATAGAATTGGATTTGGATAACAATGATGGAAGGGTCAAGGAAATATTCCAGCGCCTTAATAGGACTTCGAATTCGTTGACCGCCATCGAGAAACTTGCTTCGCAGTACGCGCCCTCTCAATACATGCTCGTAGCAAGCCATCTGGCGGGAGAACTTGGTTCCATCAATGACGACGAGGAGGAAGACAAGTTCCGAATCGATCCGTCGGTGGATAAGTCGTTCTTTGACTGGGCGGCGGCACATCCGACGCCGTACTTCAATCGATTGTACGACGAGTACGGCGTTTTTAAAGCGCACGAGGTTTCAAGGAAAGTGCATTTGATGCACATATTGAATCTCATGACGACAGTGTTGTCTGGTTTTTTCAATCGAAACGTTCGAGCCAAGGAATACTTGGATCAATACGCTCAGGATTTTGAGGACAAGGAGCTTGTCGTGGGGCTTCTTGAAGCCTCGGCGAAATTAATAGTAAGCGCTCAGTTCCAGCAAGGGTCATACTGGTTAAATAAGGCCAACTTGTTTTCGCTAATTGTCGCCGTGGCTGACTCCATAGTTAGCGGGTCCGTGATTGACCCTGGGAAGCTAAAGATTGAGCTTGGCAAATTCGAGAACACGCTGCCGGATGACTACAGGCTCGCTGCGGCGGAGGGTGTTAATGATTCTCGGGAGCGGAAGCTCAGGAATAAATATTTAGTGGAAATCGTCAAGCTGGCTGCTGCAGTTTGAATGCAGCAAGGGGCGCTGGCAAGTTTGATTGCGGCGCCCCTGCATCCTTGACCCGTGTGCTATCTAAGTTCTGACACGGCGGAGATTAGGGGGCTGAGTTTGAGCGTACGTAACACGTGCCAGCACTCCTCCTTCTTTGCCCACTCGCTGATCATTTTGCCCTTGGCTGAAGCGTGCAGGGCCAAACTGACTTCCTTGGCCCATACCCGGATCTGATCCTTGAAGCCATCAGAGAGGCCTTGTTGCTCCCACACGCGCATCAGATCGATCTTTGATCCGTGCTGCTGGGCCAATAACGCGACCAAGTAGATGGAGACATTGCCTTGGAACGCAGGCAGTAGCGGACGGACGAGCGACTGAACCTGTTTGAATATGATGACTTTGGCAATCATCTGCTTGAACCCGGTTGCATCCGGAACCACAGATTCTCCGAGCTCTTCCCGTTCTTTCACATCGTCCATGAAGCGGGCGAAGTTCTTTTGACCGCCGAGACTGGCTTGGTCTGGTCGTCCATCCCAAGAGTTCAGGAACTTGGCGAGGTCTGTCTTGACCAAGCGCCGGGCCGGCGGAATAACTGTGGTCTTGAGGGCCCGGTACTTGGCAGGCGTACTGCCTTCGCGCGCCAGCTTGGTGTTGTAACTACCTGAGGCACGTTCATAGAACCACCGGCCGACACCGTCTGGTAGATAGACGGTGTCGGAAAGTTTCTCGAGTTCAACATGGAACGGTGAGTTGGCAGACAGATCGGACTGCTTGACAGTATTCTGGCTGTTCGCGAAACGCGAGATGTCGCTGATAAGCGCTTCCTCCGCAGCAGAGTTCTCCGTCTTCAGGATTACCACCTTCGCCGGAACCTGAACCTTGGACAGGTCGGTGTCTGCAAACTTCTTCTTGGTGAAGTAGATGGACGCGGTCGTCTGACCTCCGTTGACGATCTGCATCCCCTTGAGCCAAGCAATGCCAGGTCCTCCATCGCTGGTCTTCCCAAGGCTGACTTCGTCGGCGACCACCACGATGCCGTTGTTGTAGGCGACAAACTTCTCTGGCTCCGAGCGCAGCGTGGCTTGGATGCCCTTGTTGACCTTTCCGGTTGCACTCAAGAATGACCGCACATTCGCCTCAAGAAGTCTGGCACCGTACTTGTCATACAGATGGCGAAGCACGTCGGCTGGGAATACGGTCATCGCGTAGTCATAGCTGTCTTCCTCGCCCCGAATATAGACGCACGGGAGCGGGGTGCCCGCCACTTCCGCAAAATTGACTACCAGCTCGTCCCTCGGCTTTCCCTCTGACAGGTGGCGGTTGAGCCTCTCGATGTCCATCACCTCAAGTCGCACGGTCCGGCCCCCGACCTCCTGCGACTTGAAGTTCTTGGTCTTTACCTGGCCATCCGTCAGCACGTAGATGCGGATCTCCTCGAAGTCCCGATAGCCACGTTCAATGTGCACCGCGAGTTCGTACGCATCGTTCGATGGATCGAGCGTCTTCGTCATCTTTCCCTGGGCAGATTGGGAAAGAAATCGAAAGCAGTACTCCGCTGCTTGCTTTGCTTCAGAGTCCGGAACGGCCTGGACCTTGTCCGAATCCTTGTAGGACGTCACGAACAGGTCAAGGCGTTCTCCGTCCTCAGAGATGGAGTATCCGCTTAGCCTGATGTTTCCGACATGGACGCGCGTATCAACGTGGCAGACCTGTGGCTCATACGTCATGCCCACTTCTTCCATGTGGCGCATCGTAATCTCGGCGAAAACCAGCTCCGGATAGGGATACGCGGCCCCAGAAACGGACATTCGATCCTCTATTTCATCCTGTACTTCCGCGCGAATCTGCGAAAGGAAATCGGTCAATTCCATTGATTCTTCACTCCAAGACTAGTCGAAATATCAGCGTAAGTAGACGCCGTAATCGGAAATGCATCCAGATCGAGCGAGTAACGTGCCTCATGGATTGCTGCGGGCACGCTGGAACGAGTGAGGCGAGGCGATTCAGCGAATACGATTCGATATGTGAGCTCACTGGACCGGAAGCGCCTTGTGTACTCGGCTCGAGTCATGTCCATGTAGCCAGCCGAAACGAGCCGACTGTTCAGCAAGGCAGATGCGCCGGGATCGTGGATTCTTCCAGCCACTTGGTCAATCAAGTCGGGAAGGGTTGATCCCCCACTCAGTTGAGTTAGACGAACCGCCGCAACAAAGAGCGGCTGGTGCAGGCTGTCATCCAACTGATCAAGGTTGGAAATCCTTGCGATAAATCCTGCCGGTGCCAGGGTTGTCTTCACTTCGATTGCACCATCACCAAGCAGGAAGTCGTGTAGCCCGTCGTCAGGCCCGGCCCAGCTGTCGAGAGCGTCGAATTCTGAAACTCCATCGTCCAGAAGGTTTTGAAGAACCAAGAGTTCTCCAAAGAGCCCAATCTCTTCCTCCGTGGAAAGAACGCCATCGCTATCGCGCTTCATGAAGGCTTGCCAGGCACGGATCCTGGAAATCATTGCACTATGAATCCGTAGGCCGTCCTGAGTGGACGTGCTCTCCATCAGGTTCACCAGATCTACCGCCACTTTGGTAAAGAGCTCCAGCGATCCCGACTCCTGTCGAACCAGGGCAAACCACGAATGGCCTGCAGGGTGGCCCTGAAGCTCTGTGCTTATGAGGCTGAACCCCTGGCCGCGTGGCAGCTGAAATGGTTGGGATGGCACGTTTCCCTTGACGCCGACCAGGACGCTCTCTTCATTCCGCGCACCACGACGGCCTGCCATGACGCAGCAGTTGCCGATGCTGAAAAGCTCGATAACCTTCCAGCCATCCCCTGTGGCAAGGCCGCTCAAGGCGCGCCACGCGGCGACCAGCTCTGTGTCACTGCTGGAGCTGAGCATTCATATCCTCCCAGCCGATGTTGTTGATGACGTACTCGGGGATGTCGGAATACTCGCTCTCCCAACCGACGTTGTTCACCTTGTAGGGAACCTTGATATCGGAGCTGCTTCCAGGGAAGCTCACGGCAAATGCCAAGACGGGTGGGGCGCCTGCAAGGTTCTTCGGGCGCTCCCAATCTGCCCCTATCCTGGCGCCCGCACGAGCTGGATCAAGAACATACAGAATCAGCAGGCCCTTCTCTGGCTCCGCCGTCACGGTCGAAGTTCCCTTGCCTCGAACTCGCCGCAGCGCCACGCCACTGGGGGTGTGCGGAGCCGAAGCACTTTTCTTCTCCTCTTTCTTCTCCCAAGTGGATACGGTGAGCGCGAGCGCGGCGTCCCATTGATCCTGGCTCACGTCAATTGACTCGTCGGTCGGATCAAGGAGGACGCCGATCGAGTACCGGCTCCCCTCCATCGAATCCGCCTTTCTGCGCGCCATGCCAACACTAATCCCGGGAGCAAGCTCATAGGGCTCACCCGATTGAGTCCCCAGAACCGCCACTGTCCACCCCGTGAGCTCGTTTGTTTCCGCCATCTTGCGGATGAACTGAGCAAGCACGTTGCTGTTCACCCGGTGGGCGGCTGACAGTGTGCTGTAGCTGTCAAGGAAGTCGACTACGGTTGTGAAGTCGACACCTCGCCAGAGATGCCCCTGCCATTCCTTGGAGCCCCCTTGGAATGCCGCCTTTATGGGGTTGCTCTCGTCAGGTTTTCCCATCTGCACGGCAAGCCGATTACCCGCATCCAGGTTTCGATTCAGAGTCGGTTTATCAGTTGGGAAGCTGACTGTCTGAACAAGCTCTCCACTGTACGAAAGGTGCAGTGTCTTCGCGCTCCGCATCTTGATCTGCGACGTAACCATCATCTCGGGATGCGACTGGACCTTCAGCCCAAACTCCCTCGGCGTGGCCCCAGAATTGGCCATGAGATCGAACTCTTCTCTCAGCTCTGCTGATGCATCAGAGATATGCTTGAACCAGCGAATGAGGTCCGGGGATGTATAGAGACGGCAGAGATCAAGGTAGCCCGGACGGTATCCGAACCACCGACCCATCTGCATCAGCGTGTCGTACATCTTTGATGCGCGCAGGAAGTAGCTGGTGCAGAGGCCTTCCAGCGTAAGGCCGCGAGCAAGCTTGTCGCCACCGATAGCGATGACTTTGAGGCCTCGATCCTTGTTCTGCTCGTAATCCAAGGCATCCTTGGCAGTTCCGTTGATCATTCGCACTTCGATGTCATCGAGTACTCCCGTCAGCGCAGACGCGACGTCTTGCCAAGTAGCATCTGCACTGGGAAGGTCACCCAACCCAAGCTCACGAACCGCGGCAGAAGCAGGAAGGAAGTCACGATTCCACAGCTCCTGCAGACTGGATAGAACGTCGGCGTGGTCTATCCCGCGCCCAATAGCCTGTCGGGCATGCTTGACGTAATCGTCAATGTCAGCCTTTACCACCTTCTGGACGTTGTTGAATCGTGTGACGTGAACGAGCATCGAGCTATGCTTCTTTCCTTGGCCACGGAGCTTCCTGACAGTGCATGCCAGGATAAAGGAGTTGACTGCCTCTCTTAGACTTGGTGGCAGCGCGTGCTCATTGCTCCACACCGGAACATGATCGATCTTGTGGCCCGTCGGCATCCATCCCGTTGTCTTGTCGTCTGACTGGTAGTCACCCACCGGTTGGGTCAGAGGAAGCTGTCCCTCGCGACCCTCCGGGGACGCGCGCCCAAACATTGTCGTAGGGCCAACGTAATTGTCCGGTGCCGCCAGGTTCTGGATGAAGGCGGATGGGAATAGATCAGGACCTTCGTTGCGTGTCTCACCGCGTTCATGAATGAAGATGTTTGCGAAAGGCGTGGCGGTGTAGCCCACGTATGCTGAGCGCGAGAATGAATTCAGTATGCGCCGGATCAGTTTGTTGATCGCTGTTGGATCATGTTCCTCATCGGGATTTCCTTCTTCGTCGACTACCTCTTCACCAGTGTCAACTGAGGCATTGTCAGCTTCGTCATCGATGATGAGCAATGGGAACTTGGTCGCCCTTCTGGCCACGATGGGGAGCTCTTTCGTGTTCGAGGAGGCGGGCTCCGCGCCTGGAACAGGAGCGTCCGCGACGTGCGTCTGAATCCACCTGAGAAGCCTGGCAAGTACCGATTTGTTCTTCTTGACGACAAACAGCCAAGGCCGCTGTTCTGGGCTGATCGAAAACTGCTTTCCAGCTGACTCACCGAAATCACCGTTGTCAGCTCGTGTTGTAGCGCAATTGGGCTTGATGGACAGGTCACTGTCGATCAAGCCGACACCCACGCGCTTGAGCACATCATGCGTAGAGTTGGTCTCATACCCGAGGAAGCCTTCCTCTAGGCGTATCTGGGTCTGGGATCGCAGATTTTTATGTAGGCCGGCGAGGACGATGATAATTTTGTACTGCGCATCCGCCGCCTTGCATACAAGGCCGGTGTAGCTCGCTGTCTTGCCTGACTGCACGTGACCGACAACAAGCCCCCGGCGACTCCACTGGCCTTCACGCAGAGGATCCTCAAGCATCCCTAGAATCTTGTCAGTTGATTTGTCCAGGTTGTCAGCGATATCCCAGGACAGGTCCTTCTCGATCATCTCCCGATACCGCTGCCAGTAGCGCCAGTCCTCTTTCCTGGAGGAGTCGAGCCAGGGTTCATGGCCTCGATCGTCGGAGAGACTGATGTCATCACCGATCCATACACTGAATCGCCGGATAAGCTCGTCCGTAACAGCGTCACGATCAAGATCGGCTGCCCACTTTCGATTCATCATCAGCACCAGGCTGATCTTCTCGTCAATCAACGTAGGAGTGATCGGTCCTGAATCCTTCTCGCCAGCCAGAAGCTCCTGGACAATCTTGATAACGCTGCTTTCGCTTGAGTCACTCATGGTTCTCTCTTCAGTCCTTGGAGATGTTGTCCGGCAAATTCTTGACCAGCTCTGAGTGGAGATCGAAGGGTTCGGTTCTTAGAAGCTGCCGCTTTGCCATGCTCGGCGACATGCCCTTCTTCTCCACCAGGCTCCGGTAGATCACATTGAGAACCTCTCGAACTGAGTCGTCGGGCTCCCCTGTGAATCCCCCCTTTGCATGCTCTCCGCTTTCCGCAGCTTCAAGCCAGATTCTCTGCACTGGGATAGTTTCTTCGAGGACACGCAGCATCGCTTCAACCTTGGTGCCGTACGCTGCGTCATCCAGCAGTTCTTTCACCGCTGCATGCGTACGGTCGACACGGTAGCGTCGCCCTGTCACCGTCTCTCTCGATTGCCACACGGGTACAACCTCGTCGCGGCGGCCCAGCGATGAATTCGAATGCGCCCGATGCAGGAACACCTTGCGCGCCCTGTCGCGCGCGTCTTCGGCCAAGCGGTAGAGCTGATCCCGCAGTGCAGCGGGAGGTTGAGCGGATGACTTGCGGATGTCGATCTTCCATTGCGCATCAAGATCGTTGGGCAGGTCCAGTCGGATGCGCGCGAGCCTGTGAGCCTCGTCCTTGGACCAGGAGCGTCCACGTCCTAGGCCGAGCCAGCTGCCTGCAACCAAAAGTCTCCGTCCACGATAGATGTAGAAGCCTTGCTGACTCGACCATCCTTCGATTCCGCCCGCTTCAGCGTAGGCCTTGTCGTTGAGGCGGTCCTTGTGGGGCAGCACGAAGGCCTGGCTGGTGATTCTCAGACCACCTTCGCCAACGCTCGACTCGGGTGACCTCCAGGTTGCCGGATTTGACGACAGGAATGGGTCCCATGGTCTAACTGCCTTCCCGTTGAGCCGCAGCTCAATGCCGGGGCCGCTGCCGTCAAGATAGCGGTGGAAGATCATTGCGAGGTGGCGCTCCACGTCGTCAATGAGGTCAAGGAAATGCCTGCTTGTGAAGCCTTCAGTGACAATCCGATCGAGTTGTTCCCACAGGACTACTGTCCCTGATGACTGGGCAGTGTGCTGTACCAGGCGTGCCTCTGAGGATGACTCGGGTCCATCAAGAAGGTGCCACTCGCCATCAGGATCTGAAGCAAGGACATCCAGATCCCAGCGCAGGCAGCTAGATTGACCATCCTTGATGCTCAGAACTGTCAACCTTCTGGCTTGTGAGAACGATGCTGTCTTGAGTCCCAGGCCAAAGCGACCCAAGTCCGAGGCTCCCCGTACGTCCAAGGGGTTGCGGTCGCCGAGGCGCATTGCGCTGAATAGCTCAGCATCGTTCATGCCTCTGCCGTCATCTGCAACGGATATCCAGCTGTCTACGCCATTCCAATTGAATCCGACCTCTACTTGGCCGGCGCCAGCGGAAATGCTGTTGTCCACCAGGTCTGCCAGCGCCGTGGCCGTCGTGTAGCCCAGGCCGCGCAGTGCCTCAACCATGGCGTCAGCCCTCGGGGGAGCATTTCGGCCTTGTGGCCTACCTTTACTGTTCTGCTGCATCGTCAGCCTCCGGCTTTCCATTGACCAACTCCCTGAGACGTCGCGAAGGGTGGCGCATCAGTCTTAGCGCCTTGGACTCAATCTGACGTATCCGCTCTCGAGTCACGCCAAAGATCTGGCCGACTTCCTCCAATGTCTTGTCGTTGCCGTCGATCAATCCAAACCGATGCCGGATGACTTCAGCTTCTCTTGAACCAAGCGCACTTAGGCAGTCATCGATCGCTCGCCTACGCAGATATCCATCAGTGACTTCCTCAGGCGGCTGAAAGGTATCTGGAGTGGCGAGGACCAAATCTGCTATCTCATCCTGCTGGTCCCAAGAGACCGCGTCGTGCGCCACATTCAGCAAATTTGCTACATCTTCAACTGATAGATCGCAGACCTTGGCGATGTCCTCGGCGCGCACGTCATCGAATGAGTCTTCACGGAGGATTCTGACTGCTTTTGAAACCTTGTTGACCTTTTCCATGACGTGTATGGGCAACCTTATGACACGCGCTGTGTCTCCGATGGCCCGTCCAACGGACTGTTTCAACCACCACATTGCATACGTAGAAAATTTGTTGCCCCTTGCGTAATCGAATCTGTCGATAGCCTTGAGCAGGCCTATCAGGCACTCCTGAATGCGATCCATGCGTGGCAGAGTGCTCCACGCGTGGCTGTCTGCCACGTGCACTGCGAGTCGAACGTTAGCATGGAACATCTCGAGCTTGAGGCGCGACAGACGCTGCACCGCTCTACGCAGTAGTACGCTTGTGCACCCAGCTGCCCTGAATTCCTTGTCAAACCGTTTAACGGTCGATGAGGTGAGCTCCAGCGCAGATACTGCGGCCAATGCATCCCTAGCAAGACCTTGGTTGTCTGGATCTTCCTGGAAGGCGAAACATCCGTAGCGTGCGCTTTCCAGCATGTCGCTCAGGTTGAGTCCACTGGCGGACCGGGCCGGGGCTGGATCATCATCGGCGTCATCCGAGGCGTCGAGAAGATCACTGGCGCGCTCATCGTTTTCGCTGCTGATGTGGCTGATTTGGCCGACTGAGACGCGACCCCGCTCAAGGTCTTTGGCTAGGCCTGCTATCGAAGCGACAGCATGGGGGCTCTCTGCGATGGCGCGATACGCATCCTTGAGGGACAAGTCCAGTAGAAGACCAATTCGCTCTTCGCCCGTACGGTCAAGCAGAACAGACGACTGCGCAATCTTTGCGAAGTGGAAGTAGGGATCGTTCGTCATGGACGCGAGATCCTGCATGAACTGCTCCAGTTCACCGATCTCGCTGTCCGATGCTGGTTCGCTCTCCTGTTCTAGATGCAGAGGACGTAGCCACTCATCTTCGTCTTCCGGCACGGCGTCAATCTGGCCCATAAGGACAGTGAGCTGGCGAAGTACATCGCCCCTCTCATCGCCTTCAATCTCACGGGAGATGACCTCAAGGTCAAGAGGATTGAAGTTGCCCTCCATCTGGGCGCGATGAACTAGGGCTTCGAAGAGTCCATGTGTCGAGCTGTGATTGAGCTCCCGGACCAGTGAAACTTCGGCGTGACTTGGGAGTAGCTTCGCCAGGTCATTCCAGTCCTCATCGTTATCGACAATTACGTGCTTGGAAATCACCTCCTGCACGATCTGTATTGTCGATCGAAGCGAGGGATCCTCCAGCGGCGCTTCGGTCGCGACTTCTTCCTCCCAAGTGGCAAAGAACTCGGATTCGAATTCAGCACCGTCGGGAGAGGAGTTCTGTGTGGAATCAGTGGCTCCCGTTTGAGCAGATTCCTCGGCCTCACCATCACGTTCATTGCTCCAGAGGCCGTCCAGCGTGGCTGATGAATCGTCAGCCTTCTGGACTGCAAGCCGCTGATCTTCGAGAGCATGCTCCGAAATCAGGCGGCAGAGATCCAGATGCCCTTTGGAAGCGGCAAGCATATGTAGTGTCCGCCCCTGCTGGTCGCGTGCCTCTACGTCACCCCCGAGTTGAAGGTAGCGCAGAACATGCTCCGCATCGCCGCGAAGCGCGGCGAGTCGAAGGAGCGGCTTCAGCGATGATTGCCGCTTGTCCCCGGCGCTGGCTTCACTGCCAGCCCGGGTACCTGTAGAGCCCAGGGACTCCATTTCCCCTTGATTCATTGGTTCCCCCTGTTGAACCCTTTGCCTAGCTGAGTATCGACCACACGACTCGGGCGATCTGTCTGGCAATCAAAGGCGGAACTGCATTTCCGACCTGTACAAATTGTTGAGTCCTATTGCCGAGGAAAACATAGTCGTCCGGGAACGACTGCAACCGAGCGGCCTCTCTGACAGTGAGACTTCGGCACTGGCGAGGATCCCAATGGATGAACGCGTGACCATCTCTCGAAAGGTGGCTGGTCACCGTATTTGAAGGTTTGCCCTTGAGCTGAACGCGGAAGCGATCCGAGAACGAACCACTTTCCCAGTTCAAGTGATCAGGCGCGAGCTTCTTTGGGAAGTCACGGCTGGTCGGTGATCTGTCGTGCTCGCGCGCGAATGCCGCGCAGAAGAGGTAGCGCCCGAGGTCGGATTTCATGTGTCCCCGAGTCTCATGGTTGAGCACGGAGTGCTGCGAGTCGCTCTTGAGCTGCTTGACGTAAGGGTTGCTGTCCTGGGTGTACTTGATCGAGCCGCGCGGAAGCCCGCCGGATGGAACAATCGAGCTGAGCTTCTCGATCAGCTGTGGATGGGATTTGCCCAGAATCCGGACCAGGCGATCCCTCTCCGATTCCATGGCCTTCCGCCATTCTTCGGGATCGTCCTGTTTGCGGCTCAGTCCGCTTCTCAGCCTGGGAAGCCCCTCGAGGGCTTTCTTCACACTGACGGGCTCTGCGGCATTGAGGCCGGGCAAGTCCTCGATTCCATCGGGAAGAAGATCTTCCCGGACACCCATGATGATGACCCGGTGTCTCGCCTGTGGAATTCCGTGGTTCTCACACTTGATGATGAATGCAGACGGATCCTCCGCGACAAGTTCGCTGGTCCGCTTCTGATTCGCCTCAACGTGGATAGGAAGAAGCACATAGCGATACCCGTTCTTTCCCCCCTTCTTTTCCCTTTTCAGGGCTGCAGCAGGGTCGGAGAGATCGCGCATGATTGCAGCGAACATCTCCTTGTTGCCAACCTTGGAAGTCAGGATTCCCTTGACGTTCTCCATGATGAAGACAGCGGGTGAGAACTCGTCAAGAAGACCCAGGTATTGCTTGTAGAGGAAATGCTTCTTGTCGCCCTTTGAGGAGAACCCCTCCACATGCCGCTGGCGAGCCCGGCCTACGACGGAGTAAGCCTGGCACGGGGGGCCTCCGATGAGGATCATCTTCTCGTACTGATCCTTGACCTCGTTGATCCGTGAATAGAGGGCCTGATTGTCCCGCTCTTCTCCCAGAGTGAGGTTGAGCGCTTCTCGCTCGGCTTCAGCCCACAGGTCGCTCCATCGACCGTTTCCAAAGTGTGTTGCCGGAGGAAGGGCGTCGCCCTTCGCAATTTCATCCAGATAGTCGTAGTACTCTTGCGGAACTTGGCCTTCCTGCCGGATGAGAAGGCGATAGAAGGCCCTGAGACGGAGAGTCGAATGCGCAGACTTCTCCATTTCAGCGGATACCGCGAGTTCGAAGGGGTACTTGGCACCTTCTTCGGATTTGAAGCTGCTGAACCCTTCGCCGAGGCCACCGGGGCCGGCAAAGATATCAATTACACCGATGGGCTTACGTACTGCGGTCAAGACGGAGTCTCTGCTAGATGGTTGATGTGATGAGCCCGGCTGTTCGATCAGCACTGATGTCGAGAATCAGGGCCAGGAACACTAAGCCGGAGGTCACTGTCCGAAGGCACCTCTGGGCGCGCGGCTTCCGCTTTCGACTTCATACGAAGGGCCTCGCAGGAAAGCCTGACCTTGTGCTTCCGAAATGGAAGGCTGCGGTGTTCGTACACGGGTGCTTCTGGCATCGCCATGAGGGTTGCCCTCTTTTCAGACTGCCGAAGACACGCGCAGCCTTCTGGGATGCGAAACTCTCCGCCAATCGACAGCGCGACCTGGCGGTAGTCAGGTCGCTTCTGGACATGAGCTGGCGCGTGGCAGTTGTATGGGAATGCGCTATCCGACTCGACTCGAGTGTCGCGAGTGATCGCCTTTCGGAGTGGATATCCAGTGATCGCAAGGGAATAGAGATCCTGGCCAGCGACGGCACAGTAATCTGTGGAGACTTGGATAGCGGTCAACCGTGAAAAATCCATCTGCCTACGACCATTCCCTTGTTCAGTTTCGCGTTCAGAAAGGGTGGTCGCTTTTGATCCAGGATGCCGGCCCCAATCTGTCTGCGGCAGGGTTCAGTGCTCTACTCTGAATGTCTGAGCCGCGCCCCCCGACGCCTGACGGAATCATACCAGGGTGGAAGCCCCTATCGCTGATTCTTTAGTGGCGCCGGATGGCCATAGGGGCGATTGCCGAATGCCCGAGTCGCAGGGGGCAGCCTCTGGGGCATCATGCCCGATTGTTTTGGGCCGCAGAACGCAAGTCGGGCAAGCGGCCGCCAGAGCCTTGATGGAGCTTGGTCTACCCAGACTTCATCGACCCCGTGAGCAGGAAGATGAGCGTGAAGATGGGCGGGGTTGGGGGCATCTCACTCGCCCGGAAGGCCAGATCACTGGCGTCGTGGGTGTTCACGGGGGTTAGGCCGGACGGGAGCTCGTCCAGCATGCTCACGCACTCAGGACTAATGGCCACTACTGCGCCACAATCCGCCCACTCCAATGCGATAGCAGCGGCACAACGCACGGAACATCAATCTGCCTATTCGCATACAGCACGATTACAAGCTGTTCCAATGAGTTATCCACCAGCATCACGGGTATGCCGTCACAGCTGACCTCGAAGTATCGGTCTCCCGCGTACTGCGCGTGCTGTACCAGGCCCTCGCGCACCAGTCGAACGGCTTCCTCGCGCATGACAGCAAACTCAGCGTCGGATACCTTCCGAAACGTCCGCAGATCCAAGCCAGCCTTGGGTACATGCCGGCTGGCGATCGCCGCAGCCACCGCCGCCAGCAGCACAGTGCCATAGATCACAGGCTTCATTTGACGCTCTGCAGATAGTGGGTGGACTAGAAGGCGAACGGTCCGCCGATAGCGCGTGGGTGACCAGCAGTCACGCGACAGATGGCCAGGTCCAACTGGACTACTCCTGCACGTGCAACCGCTCAGTCACCTGCGCCGTCAACGCCACACAAGCCATCTTCAACCCTTCCATAATCCGATCCCCGAGGTACTCCTCGGGCGCGCCGTTCTGCCGCGTGCGCTCCGCAGCCAGCATCAGCTCCGCCACCACGCGCAACCCGGCTAGCGCGCAATCCGCATCCGCCAGCTGAAGACACCGCCCAGGCAGTTGATGCCGCTCCGGCCAAGGCTGGCCATCCGCAGCTGCACCGGTTCCGATGCGGTGCAGCGTGGCGACGAAGGCGTTGGGATCGACGGACGGTTCGCGCTCGGGTTCGGCGTTGTCCGGATCGTACTGTGCGTGCAGGGAACGGAAGTCCGATGTGTTCATGGCAATGCTCCGTACAGGACAGATAGCAGCGCCACCAATAAAGGTGGCGGACGATGCGTGGTTCGAAAGCCGGACAGTAACCAAGCCGGTGGGTCCGAAGACCCCCACGCACCGCCCGCCATGGAACGCGAACGGATTGCCAGCCGGCGCCACGCAAGGTGACGCCGGCTGACAAGCGCAAAACACAAGGCTACTGAACGGGCTTTCGAACCCCGCGCCACCCTTTTCCGGTGGCACGCCAAGAGATACCCGTGCAGCAACCAAATGCCAAGAAACTGCAGGACTGAAGATTGCCAGTCCTGACGCTTTCGGCATTGTCGCACACGGTGTTAAGCCGGCAAGCGATTGCGCCGCAACGTTCTTGAAGGGCTTGGCGCTATTGGCCCCAAGCGCAGGAGCACCCGCAGCCAGGGCCATGGCCTAGGGCCAATAGCGACAGACTGGAGCAGCAGTTCAGCCGGCCGGCGCCTCGGCCTCGGGCACGAAGGTCAGACGGACCCGTACCCGTGCATGCCACGCGACGCCCTCAACCACGACCGGATCAAAGCGCCATTGGTCCACTGCGGTAAGGGCCGCACGATCAAGCTCCCGCAGTCCGCTGGACCGCGCCACCATCACGTTGGAAACGTGGCCAAGCTCATCCAGTTGAGCAACCAGCAGCACCTGCATGGGAGCCTGCAGGAAGGTATCGGGCGATGTGGTGAGGGCCGTTGAATACACAAGGGCGGGTGCCTGCTGCAGCTTGAAGGTGGGGTTGTCACCAGCCTCTACGAACACTTCAGTGGAAACCTGCGGGTCTGCCGCCGTGGCCATGGCATGTGTAGCGCTCAGCAGCATGAGGGCGAGGTTCAGTGCCAGGGCGGCGTTCAAACGGGGCATACGTGGTTTCCATTCCGGTGCGCTGCCAGCATAGCGGCCATCCCCCGGCTGGCTCCCGCCTGGACCGGCTGGCCACGCCCAGGCTGACGTCGTAGTGGCGGGTGATAGCGCGTGGGTAGAACCTTCCAGTCGCCCGGCGAGGATCGTGGGCATGATCATCCCCTTGGGGGTGGGGGATGGCGTGGAGCGTGCATGGCTGGGGCGGGTCCCAGCCATGCGCTCAGTCCCTAAACCGCGTTGCCGGGCCTGCCGACATCTCTGGCCGTGCCATGGTTCAGATGGGGATCATCGGGTAGGCGACTTCACCCAGGTCGGGCGCGTCGTCCCTCATCATCAGATGCAGGATTGCCGGTACCAGTTGGCCCAGGATGGCGGCGCCATCTCGCAACTGCTCACGATTGGCATGGCTGTCCCACGTGGCCCCGCCATGTACCAGCTGGTTGCGCAGTACGTACAGCCGGTCAAGCACGATGGAGAGCACGACTTCAGTACGCCGTTCAACTACGGCCTGCAGCGCCGAGCGCTGGTCCTTGGCAAAGCGCTCTGCCCACTGGTCGCTGCTGTCATGTTCCCGCAGTGCCTTCCAGAAGCGTGCATAGACAAAGCGATTCCCGATAAGGGTTCGGATAGGCCCGGGAAATTGTTTGAACAGGATGTCCTGCAGGCTTCCTTGCTTGTCATGCCTCAGCAAAGCATCGAAGAACCTGCGCAGTTGTTCGCGCTCGGCATTCTCGAATCCGAACTCCTTGGCATAGGCTGCGTTCAGCGCAATCCACAGAAACAGGAATCGCGCGTCCGTATCCTCGTCTTCCTGTTCGGCGCGGTTGAGCCAGCTGATGGCGCGGTGTAGGCGCACGCGCGTCGAGTCCGGCTGTGCATCGCGAATCTGACGATGCACTTCCTTCAGAGCAGTCGAATCCATTTTTCCCCCCTGTAAGATTTGCCATTATGCATGGCACCTCCGGCTGGGAAACTACTCCGAACGTCGCGCACTCCGCCAAGCCTCGGGTAATCCCTGCCAAAGCGCATCCAGAGTGGCTGCGCTGCCGCACGCCAGCGCAGTGGAGCGGCACTCGGGGCAGGCGCGGAACCAGGTCAGTCCCTCGATACGCGCATCCCCGGACGAAGGCAATGTCCGCTTCCAGCCGCAGTCTCGGCAATGGTAGGTCGACTTTTGCGCCAGTCCCCACATGCTCTGCCGAGCCTCAGTCATCTGCGCCGACAAGCTGCTGATCCGTCAGCCAGCGGCCCAGCCCATACAGCGCGAAACCGTAAACCACCGTGGCACCGATAATCTTGAACATGCAGTCCCTCCTCCTGGGTAGTAGCGGGGCGTCCAATGCCCCTGTTCCGATCCTTCGGCGTCCATTCTGCAGAGGGGTGCGACAACCTGTGTCGCGTCACCCGGGCCGATACTCGGCGCTCCCGGGATCGTGGCGGCGCGATTGGATTTCAGACCATTCCTAAAGACATCGCGCGCGAGTTGGCGATAGATTCTGCTGCAGAGCGATCCACCACGAGGCGCCCCGTGCAGGCATGCGTCGCTGCCCGCCGAGCGCCGTGCCATTGGCATCCGTAGCCGGCCGCTATCGGCTTGCGTTTGGATTACTTGAGCCTCCATCGGAACACACATCGTTCCACATCCGCACCCGCAGATGGCCCTGTGTCTGCTGTGAAAGCGTGATCGGATTCAAGATAATCACGAGACCAAGGGAAGGAACCCGTTGTTGGCCGAAGTGGCTTCTTGCGACATCAGATGTCGCAGCTTTCGGTTGAATCGGCTCATCCCCTGCTGGGATGTCGTGGAAACATACAAAGGACTGGCAACATGGACACCGATAACCGCTCCTCGCTGGCGCGCCAGTGGCGTCTGCTGCAGCTGCTGCAGCCTGCTCCGCACTACCGCACCGTGAAGGAGCTCGCCCAGACCTTGGCGGCGGAGAGCTACAAGGGGGGTACTCGAACCATCGAGCGGGATCTGAACGCCCTGTCGCTGCAGTTCCCCATCGAGAGCAATGATCTTCAGAAGCCCTATGGTTGGGCATGGATGCGCGGCGCGGCCGCCTTCAGCATGCCGGGCATGTCCGTCTCACAGGCGGTGGTGCTGCTCACCGCGCAGCGCAACCTGCAGGGACTGTTGCCAGCCAATCACTGGCCTGCACTGACGCCGTTCTTTGACCAGGCAGAGAAGACGCTGGCGGCGGTCCGCACGACGCGTTCCACGCGGCGCTGGCACGAGAAGGTCGCTGTCGTGCCAGCCAGCCAGTCCCTGCTGCCGGCTGCGGTGGACACCGACGTGGCGGTCAACGTGCACCAGGCGCTTTTCAACGAGAAGCAGCTGCGCTTGTACTACGTGGCCCGTGGCCGTAGCGATGCCAGTGAGTACGTCTTCCATCCCTACGGGATGATCCAGCGTGGAACGTCCAGTTACCTGGCTGGACGGATTGATGGGCGCACGGAGACCACTACGCTGTCGCTGCACCGGGTACAGCGTGCAGAAATGCTCGACGCCGACACCGAAGGTGCTGAGTCCTTCGAACTCGGAAACTATGCGAGCCGGGTTGCCGCAGGCTTCGAGAGCAAAGGACCTCTGTCCGTTGAGCTGGAGCTTGATGAAGCCCTGGCCCAGCACCTGGCGGAGACACCGCTCTCCCGTGATCAGAAGCTGGACGTCGGGGACGGTCTTGTTCCCCGTCTGCGGGCCACCGTCGATGACTCCGCCCAACTGCGCTGGTGGCTGCTCGGCCTGGGCGCATCGGTACGCGTTCTGGCTCCCGCAGCACTGGCCGACGATATCGCCGCTCGCCACCGAAGCGCCGCACAGCGCTACTGACGTGTGGGTGCGACGCCGGATGTCGCACGCCCGCAACACAATCTTTCCGCGCTACTCCTTCGACCTACACGCCACACAGGGGAAACAGATGTTCGCTGTTAAGAATCAATGCCTTGGTCTGTTGGACCGGATTACGACGCTGGCTGACAGCGCAGCGATCGAACTGCCTGAAAACCACTCGCTCGCCGAAGAAATGCAGCGGGCCGAACTGTTGGTACCGATCATCGGTGCGTTCAGTGCAGGAAAGAGCTCGCTGATCAACACCTTCCTGGGCGCGGACATCCTCCCGGTCGGTATCACCCCGGAGACTGAGCTGGCCACCGAGTTGCGCTTCAGCCGGGATCTCCACGTTCTGGCGCACCGTGCCGATGGTGGCAGTGATCGGCTCGCCGTGGAGGACTTGCTGTCCATCAAGCCGCGGGCCTCGTCGTACACGCACCTGGAACTGCATCTGGACGACCCGCGCCTGGAAGCGCTGTATCCACAGGTTCTCGTGGACATGCCCGGCTTCGGCTCCTCGCTGGACAGCCACAACAAGGCCATCGCCCATTATCTGCCGCGTGGCGCGCACTTCATCGTGGCCGTGAGCGTGCCCGACGGTACTCTGGCCGAGTCGACGCTGCGCCAGCTTGAAACCATGCAGACCTATGAGGCTGGATTCTCGATCCTGCTGAGCAAGGCGAACCTGCGTTCGGCCGAAGAAGTGGATGCCGTGGAAGTGGCTGTACGGGAGCAGCTTGAGCTGCGCCTGGGCGTTGCGCCGGCCATGGCACGCGACGACCGCAAGCAGGGCAATGGACTGGCCAGTCTGCTGCCCAAGATCAGTGCAAGTGATCTGTGGATCGGCCGCTTCCTGCCGCGAATCTCGCGCCAGCTTGCCCACGCTCGTGCCCAGGTGAAAATGGCACGCAAGGCGTTGGATCAGAGCGATGCGGATATTGATCGCAGCGTACGTCAGCTGAATGATGCCCTGGATGATCTGAACGCCCAGCGCGACGCCCTCGTCGCCAAGCTGGGCCGTAGCCGCCTGAGCCAGGTGGTCGAACAGTGCGTTGAGGAAGTAGGCCAGGCCCTTCGCGAGGCCTCCAGTGAGCTGCAGGCGGCCGCTGCCGGTGGCAACAACCCGCGGTTTGCGCAGGTCGTCAGCGATATTTCCCGCCAGCGCTTGAGTCGTGTGGTCAAGGAACGCATGGAAGGGCTGAGCCAGCAGGCGATTGGTGATCTGGCCAAATCCCTGTCTCAGCGCGAGGTGGATGAGGTTGGCAGTGTCGGCGGACCGGACTGGACGCAGCAGATGCAGACGCGCGTACAGGAGACGCTGACCCAGACCGGTCAAGCGCTCGAGCGCTGGCAGGGCAACCTGCAGAAGGCGCGTGAAGACGAGAAGCTGCTGCGTCCCTATGCCGGTGATGACGAGAATGATCGGGAGAAGACCCAGAGAGCCCGAGTTGCCTTCCGCAGTATCACCACCGTTCTGGCGGTCACCACCAGCGTCGTGGCTCCGGCGATCGAGCTGGTCGTGATCTTCCTGCCGGAGATCCTCGGGTTTGTGTCGCGCAAGCTCCGCGAGGAGGAGCTGCGCAAGACCATCGACAACCAGGTTATTCCGTCGGTGCAGCGCGAGTTCCGGACCAAGCTGCCCGAGCTGCTGCAGGCACAGGTTGATGGCCTGATCGAGCAGGCCGTGCATGAGTTCAAGACGGCCATCGAGGAAAAACGGCAGCTGCTGGAAAGTGTTGTGGCCGAGCAGAGCAGTCCTGCCCGCGCGGCACGCGTGAAAGCACTTGACGCTGCGGAAGCTGGTCTGACCTCCGTTGCGAACGAAGTCGTCGCGCTGGAGTCCGCCCGATGAGTGCTGAAGTGATCCTGGACCGTCAGCAGAAGTTGATCACGTGGCTTGCAGCACACGCCGACATTCTCAATGGCGCCGTCGGGGCTTCGTCGCAGTGGGAGATCGACACGATCGATAGCCTGAAGGAAGCGTTGTTGCGACTGGACGACGAAAATCGCCTGATGGACATTGGCATTGTCGGCCGGGTCAAGGCCGGCAAATCGACGCTGCTCAACGCGCTGGTTTTCAACGGGGAGTCAGTACTGCCGCAGGCGGCGACGCCGATGACCGCAGCACTGACCACGCTGACCTACGGCGAGCGGTTCAAGGCGACCGCGCGCTTCTACTCCCAGGCGGATCTTGCCAACATCGAGCAGGCTGCTGCTGTGTACAGCGACCTGCTTGAGAAGTCGCTGATCGAAGAGCTGCGACGCACGGAAGGGCGTGCGGGCCTGGACCCTGAGCGCCGAAGGGAGCTGGCCGAGCGGGGTGCCCGACGGGCACTGGCCACCCAGCAGCCGTCCTTGCAGGCCTCGCACGAACAGTGGGCGAAGATCACGGCGTCCGGCCTTTCGTTGGCCCGCCTGAAGGAGGACAAGCCGCTGGAGGCTGACGACGTACAGGGCCTGGCGGCGCTGCTGGCGGACTACGTTGCCCCGGAAGGTCGCTACATGCCTGTAACCAAGAGCGTCGACATCGAGATGCCGGTGGAGGCGCTGCGCGGGCTGCGCATCATCGATACGCCGGGGCTGAATGACCCGGTTGCATCGCGCGAGGCACGCACTCACGATCTCTTGAAGTGCTGCGATGTGGTGTTTGTCGTCAGCCCGGCAGCACAGTTCATGAGTCAGGAAGATCTGGACGTGATGGCGCGGATCACCGCTGCCGAGGGCATCCGCGAACTGGTGCTGGTTGCCAGTCAGGTGGACAACACGCTGCATGGTTCGGAAATGCAGGCACAGCTGCATGCTTCGCTGACCGGTCTTCGGCGGGAGCTTGCGGGCCATGCGGGCAAGGTGCTGGATAAGCTGAAGCTCTCCAACCCTGAGATTGGCGATGTATTCCAGGGCCTGGTGGACAAGGGGGAGGATGCGATCATCCACAGTTCCGGCATGTGCCATTCGATGTCGGTCGAGTTCGACAGCGTGGCGGATTGGCAAGGTGGCCGCCTTACGGCGTGGCAGAACCTCAAGGAAACCTACCCGGACTACTTCAGGGACGACAATCCAGGGCTGTCGCGCACCAATCTCGATCAGTTGGCCAACATGGCCGGTCTGCTTGAGGTGGTGGAACAGGCCCGTCTAGCGAAAGCGCGCGTGCTGGCCGCTCGGCGCCAGGACCTGCTGGATGCCAAGGAGCGGAAGCAGGTCGAACTGCTGCGTGAGCTGCGCAAGAAGCTGGCGTTGCGCGCAGGTGACATTGGCGATGTGGGCCTGACTGATCTGAAGAAGAACAAACGGGCGCTTGAGCGCAAACGGATCGATCTCACGCGCGCGCTCGACGAAAAACTGATGCGGGTGAGTAGAGACTTTGTCGAGCATCTCGAAGCTTCCATGGAACGCGTCATCGATTCCGCATTCGACGCTGCCGATTCCGGCGTGAAGCGCACGGTTGGAACCGAGACCCGGAAAGTTCGAGTCGAGTCTCACGGTGCACTCAACTGGCTCGCCAAGAAGCTATGGGATGGCGGCTATCGTGAATACGACGAGACCGATGCAACCATCCTGCCAGCATCGGTAAAGGCTTCGGTGTCGGCTTTCGCAAGTAAGCTGCGGACCGATCTCAACAAGGAAGCGAGGCATGAGCAGGTCAAGTTTGACAGAGCTCTGTTTTCGGAGTTGGTGAGCACGGCCCGTAATGAACTGGGCGATGAACTGGACATTGAAGCTGTCTACTCAGCACTCAAGAGCATCGTCAATAGCGTGGATTTTCCTAAAGTTTCGATCCGGGCACCTGTGCTGGGCACGCCGGCAGCGACCGTGAAGTTGAGAGGCGAGCAGGCGGGCCAGTATCTCGCGGAAGCAATGCATGCAATACACACTTTGCAGAACGCGGCTCAGGATGCGGTCAGCGGCTATGTGGAGGGCGTCTGGTCGAAAATTCCCAAGTCTGTTGCTGGCGAGTTCATTGGATATATCCAGTCGCAGTTCGATGCGCTGCAGAAGTTGATGGAGGAAGCTGAAAAGACGCGGGCGACACTGACCATGATGGATGCGGAGTTGGAGGCAATGCAGTGAGTGGTGATAATGGCAGGCCGTTGTTCGATGGCGCCAGCGCGCAGCACCTTACCTACCTCGCCGGGTGGAAGCCGTGGGGCCGTCGGCCTCACGTGACCGCCATCCAGGAGCAGATGGACGCAGCCAGCCAGCGTTGGATCTCCATCGTGGAGGACCATCGACGGCTCAACATCACGGCGGAGCAACGAGCGCTTGCCTTGGCAGAGCGGGAAGCTGAACTGAAGCACGCATCCGAGGCTCTGGCGGAGCGGGCAACCGAGCTGAAGGATGTGTCCAAGGCCCTGGCCGAGAGTGAGACCACCCGTAGTCGCGAGCGTGACGATGCGCAGACCCGCGAGCAGGCACTGGCTGGCGAACTCGATGCCCAGAGGCAGGCCTCGCAGGAGTTGCAGAAGGAGCTTCAGGATGCGGGCAGGCGCGAACTGGATCTGAGCCAGCGCTACGGCGCCGAGAAGATGGCCCGGGCGCAGCTGACGACGAGTCTGGTGGATGCCCAGGACCGCCTTAAGGTGCAGTCCATGCAGCATGCTGCAACTCAGGCTGCGCTTGAAAGCGAGCAGGAGCAGAGCCGTCAGTTGGGTGGCGATCTGGATCTGCTGCAGGCCGAGCACGCCGCAACGCAGATCCGCTTTGCGCTGGTTTCGCGCCTGCTTGCGGTGCCGCCGCCGCGAAACGAGGGCATCGAAGCCTTCCAGAAGCTGCTCGATGATGACTACATGCGCTTTGCGAGTGCCGAGGCGTCCCTCGCTGACGAAGCGAAGGCGCTGAGGTTGTTGCAGTCCATCCAGCAGGAGCTGCACCTGATGGCGGCCAATCCGGACATCTTCCGCCGTACGGTAGTGGGGGTGGTCGGTGGCTTCAGCAGCGGAAAGTCGGCCTTCATCAACAGCTTCCTTGGCAAGGATTTCAAGCTGCTCTCCAGCGTCACGCCGGCAACCGTCATCCCCAGCTACGTGTATCCCGCGCAGCAGACGCAGATCCAGGCGTATTCGTTCAATGGCGGCTGCATTGATCTGGATGCCGGGTTCTACCAGGAAATGTCCCGTGCGTTTGTCGAGAAGTTCAGCTTTGACCTCAAGCGGATCATGCCCTTGGTAAGCGTCGGTACCAGCATGGACACCGAGCGCACCGGCAACATCTGTCTGATGGATACCCCCGGCTACAACCCGGGTACCGAGGGTAGTTTCAGTCAGAGCGACCGCGCGGTAGCCGTGTCTCACTCGCGGAAGTCGGATGTGCTTTTCTGGGTCATCGGAATTGACGCCAACGGTACGACTCCGGATTCGGATATCGAATTCCTGAAGGAGATTGGTTTCGAGGGACGTCCCGTCTACGTGGTTCTGAACAAGGCCGATCTGCGATCAGCTGATCAGATTGAAGAGATCCTGGGGCAGATCCAGGACGAAATCGAGCTGAATGGCATCACGGTTGAGGGCATCAGTGTTTACTCCTCAAAATACGGCAAGGAGTACGAATTCCGTGGAAAATCCATGCAGGACTTCCTGCGTGAGCGTCCCAAGGGTCGTCTGCCGATGGAGCATGTCGAGGATCGGATCAACGAGGTGTTCGAGCTTTATCGCAGTGCCATCACCGAATCCATCGCGACGGCGAAGGCCTGCCGCTCGGCCGCGCGTGCGCTTGCATTGGACCTGATGCAGGGAGATGTCCAGGATGCGGCAACCATGCGTTCGGCAACCCAGAACGTGGAGACCATCAACGCGGCGATGAACCTCGACGCCCTGTCCAGACTTCTTGTCGATGCGGACCAGATCAATGCCGCTTTCCTCGATGCAGCAAGACGGGTGCTCACGCCCGCTTGATGCGGGTGTGGCCTGGTATGACCGGTCTTTGCCTGAATGTCGCTATGGCTTGGGGTCTGCCTTCCGCCAGGCCTCAGGCAGACCGTCCCAAAGGTGGTCGAGGGTGCGGGTGGGGCGGCCAGAGACGGCGGGTGACCTGCACCGCGGGCAATGGGAGAAGTGCGTCAGCCCCGGCAGACGCACATCCCCCGTTGGCGGGGTGATACGAAGCCAACCGCAGGCTGGGCAGTGATAGGTCCAACGTTGTGTACGTCCCCACATGGGCGGCTTGCCTCCGTATGAATGGCGGGGGCATCCCTGCCCATGGTGCGTCCTGCTGGTCCATCTTCTTTGAGGGCGCGACAGCCAGTGACGCATTGATCGGAAGAATGGCTGGCCGGCACATGCAAGAGCAATCGAGCAGCACAGATACAAGCGTCACCCAGACCAAGAACAGGAACAGGAACAGGAACAGGGGAAAGTGATGAACCAGCAGACCCAATGCACGCGCCATGTATCGCGCCGTGCATCCACGCGCGCACGCGCCTGCGGGAGGATTTGAGATGCCTTCCAGCCTGACATGGCTCGACCATGACGCTGCGGCACAGGCACGCAGCGCTACGCTGCTGGCCCTTCTGGACCAGCCCGGCACCCGCGACGAGCTCGGATTTGGCGGTATCCGCGATGCGTTGTCCGACCAGCTGTTCCCCGGCACCTCCGTCATCCAGACGCGGCTGCGATACATGCTTCTGCTGCCGAGGATGTTCATGGGCCTGGAGGCTTCTTCGGTACGCCCCAGGGATTTTGCAGAGCGTGCGCGGCAGGATGAGCTGAAGCTAAATGATTGCCTGGCGGCGGAGGACGGGGCGTTCGGTCGTGATTCCGGCCACACGCTCAAGCGCCTTGCCAGCTCCGTCTACTGGGCGGGCATGCGCTCCTGGGGCATCTTCGCGCGATCGGGCTCCCAGCAGGACTACTTCTCGGCCATCGAGCAGATTCGCAGGGAGCGCAGCTGGAAGCAGCAACGCGACGACGGGATGGAGGACGCTGAGCTGATTGCACAGACCTGGCATCCCTCACTGGAGAAGCTGGTACCGGTGGCCGCACTGGAAGAGGGATCGCTGTCCCTGACCGCGGACGAGGCGGAGTTCATCCGCGAGCAATGGAAGGTTCATCACCCGCAGACCCTGTTGGTGTGGCTGGCGCAGGACAAGGGGCGATTGGGCGACTGTGCCGACGCCGGGTTCCCATGGCTGCATCCACAGATCCGCCAGGCTCCGCAGCCGCTGCGTGAGCTCGTGGAACACGCGCGTCAGTTCTCCCGTCTCGCCAACGGTGCGTCGCTGGTCTACAACCTTGCCCTGGCGGAGGCGTCTTCCAACGATGAACGTCGTGAGGAGTACGGCCAGGAACTGAAGACCTGGATCGACGGCGTTCCGGCTTCGCAGCTGGGCGAATGGGACATGGTGCAGTTCTGGGAGCAGGTGGAACGGGTGGGGCGTCCGATTCATCCGCGCACCCGCGAGTTCGTGAGCAGCTGGCTTGCGCTGGTCAAGGCCGGCCAGGCCGACAGCCCGCAGTCACGCAGTCTCGTGCGTGAGCGGGAGCGCTCGCTGAAAGGCAATCTCTCGCGCTTCAATCCTGGAAACCTCGATCGCTGGAGCGGTGCGTCCGGCCTCGGAATCCTCAATTACCGGTGGGGCATCACGCGCCGTCACCTTGCCGACCTCCTGCACGGCCTGGAGGCCGCATGATCCATCCATCTGCACGCAGTACTCTGACCGAGGCCTTGCAGCCCCCCAGCGGCTACCGGTTTGATGCCGGCGTCGCCACTACGTACAGCCTGTCGCTGGGCGCGTTGCTGGGATTGCCTGCACATTTCGCCTTGCTCGGCGACCACGACAACAGCGCCGAAGAAGATCCTTTGCGCCTCGTGGAAGGGCTGCGCCGGGCAAGCCGCAGGCTTGCGGTGTTCTGCGAACGGGGACGGATGGAAGCACCGCCAGCAGGCAACGCATTGGCGGTGCTGGCTGAGGGCATGGTGCATGAGGTCTGCGCCCCACACGGCGGCGCCTTCCACCCGAAGATCTGGGCGCTGCGCTATGTGGCCATCGATGCGGCCGCCGAACCTGCCACCGTCGTACGTCTGCTGGTGCTGACCCGCAATCTGACCTGGGACCGCTGTTGGGACGTGAGCCTGCGCCTGGATGGTGTGCCAGGAAAGGCCAAGGAGGCCAGCAACAAGCCGCTGGCGGACTTCCTGCGCTGGCTGCCGCTGAATACCGAAGGGGCGTCGCCGGACCTGGAGCGGCAGGCGATGATCGTATCGTTGGCGAAGGACATCGAGCGCGCTGACTGGGAAAAGCCTCCGGGCTTCACCCAGCTGGCGTTCCACGTGCTGGGTACTGCAAAGCGGGCAGTGCCGTGGAGTCCGCTCGAGGGCGGTGGCAAGGCCCAGGATGTGTTGATCGTCTCTCCCTTCGTACGCGCTGGCGCGCTGCAGACGCTGCGCGAGCACTGCAACGGCGACTTCATGCTGGTGAGTCGCGCCGATGAGCTGGATAGGCTTCCGGCCGGCGCCTGCCTGGCCGATGACAGTGCCTACGTGTTGAAGCCTGACACGCTGCTCTCCGAAGGTGAAGAGGCTGGACAGGCCGATACGCTGCAGGGCCTGCACGCCAAGGTGGCCGTGTTCCAGCGCGGCCAACGGGTGCACGTTGCAGTCGGTTCGGCCAATTACACCAACGCGGTTGTGCAGAACGGCAGCAACGTTGAAGTGGTTGCGGAGCTGAGTGGTCCGGTGAGCAGGATTCCCGCGCCGAGGCAGTGGCTTGACGAGCATCTTCAGCCCTTGCTGGACACGTACACGCCCGGTGGGGGCGAAGATGCGGAGGGCGCAGAGCGTCGCCAACTGCAGGACCAGCTGGAGGCCATCCGTCGCCAGATTGCTGCTGCCGCCTGGACGCTGCACTGCGAAACCCATCCGGTCTCGGGATGGAACCTCGCGCTTTCGTGCCCGGGCCTTCCGCTTGACGGTGCCACGCTGCACGCGTGGCCGTTGGCGGTGGTTTCCGAGCGGGCCCGTGCTGTACAGGCGGGTCAGGTTGATCTGGGAACCTTTGCCGGCCATGAGGTGAGTTCACTGGTTGGCTTCCAGGTCACGCCCAACAGTACCCGCGCCGAGGAGCTGGCCGTCCCGCCGTTGCGCTTCGCGCTGGAAGTTTCACTGGAGGGCGCTCCAGACGACCGCGCGGACGCGCTGGTGGCACAACTGCTGGGTAGCCGCGCGGCGTTCCTGCGCTATCTCGCGCTGCTGCTGGATGATCCCCAGGCCGCAGGCTGTGGAGCGCGCAATCGAGCGGATGGCAGCAGTGGCGGCAGCAGGGATGCGAGTGGCCTCATGGCGAACTACCCGCTGTTTGAACAGCTGCTGCGGATCTATTCCCGCGAGCCTGAACGACTTGAAGCGATTGATCGCATGGTGAAGCGGTTGAAGGACAAGCAGTTCGATGGGCAGCCCTGTCTGCCCGATGATTTCCTGGCCCTCTGGGAAGTTGTGGGAAACGCTATTGGCAAGGAGGCTGCGTAATGAACAGGAATACAGATCTTTCGGATCCGACCCCCGTTCTTGAGCGGCTGAAGGGCTTCCAGCGTAGGACGGTGAACTATGCGTTCCGACGCATGTACGAAGATCACGATCCGGCAATGCGTTTCCTGGTCGCCGATGAGGTGGGGCTGGGCAAGACGCAGGTGGCCAAAGGTCTGATCGCGCGCGTGGTTGCCCATAAGGCAGCCAGCAAAGAGCGCATGGACATCATCTACATCTGCTCCAATGCTTCCATCGCATCGCAGAACCTGGAGCGTCTTCGGCTTCGTTCGACCAAAGCGGTTCGCGCTACCCGGTTGACCCTGCTGCCGCTGGCGCTTGCCGATGGCGGTCTGGAAGGCGACGGTGTGAACTTCATCAGTTTCACACCAGGTACTTCGTTTGAAACAACCAGCCGTGGAGGACTGGCCCGCGAGCGCGTGCTCATCCATCGCATGCTGCAGGGCGTATCCAGGCTCAATGCCAACGGCTTGGCCTGGGTGCTGCGTGGCGGTCTGGGAGATGGCTGGCGGCAGCATTTTGAGCACGAGGACGGCGTGGATGAACCGGATGAGGCCATCACCCGTACGTTTGTCAAGTCGTTGGACAAGAAGCGATTGAGACAGCTTGTCGAAGTCTGTGACAGGCACGCCGGTCGGCGGACGCGTGCACTGGACAGTGACGAGCGCGCCGAAGCCCTCGAGCTGACGTCCTGGCTGCGCACCACGCTGGCGCACTGTTGCCTGAAGGCACTGAAGCCTGATCTGGTGGTGCTGGATGAGTTCCAGCGCTTCCGCGAGCTTCTTGCCGTGCAGGATCCTGACTCCGATGACGAGGCTGCCCCGGCATCTTCTGCTGCAAAGCTGGCGCAGGAGTTGTTCGACCATGAGAACAAGCCTCGCGTGCTCCTGCTTTCGGCCACGCCCTACAAGATGTTCGTCGCCCAGCAGGAGCAGGAGGATCACTACCGCGACTTCCTGGCAACGGCGTCATTCCTGTTCAATGATCCGGAAGAGGTGACCGCGCTCCGCGCTGACCTCGCCGCATTCCGTGCATCGCTGGTGGGCGTGGGGGCATCGCAGGATGATGCACGTGTGCTCAAGGGTGCAATCGAGAGTCGGCTCAAGAAGGTGATGTGCCGGACCGAGCGCGTGGGTGTAACCCGGGGCCGCGATGCGATGGTGAGGGATGTCCCGCTTCCGTTGTCGCTGACATCGGAGGACCTGGCGGACTACGCCTGCGTGGATGCGCTTGCAAGAGCGGCGGGGACGAATGATGTCATGGAGTTCTGGCGCTCCAGTCCCTACCTGCTGAACTTCATGCGTGAGGACGGATACACCTTCAAGCGCCGCATGATGGATCGACAGGGCAAGGCGGCTCTGGGGCGGGCGTTGTCCCAGCATCCGCAGTACAGGACGCTGGATCAGGATGCGCTGCAGCGGTACAGCCCGTTGGTGGCGGCAAACCCGAGAATGGACGTGCTGGCCAAGGATATGGAGGACCAGGGCAGCTGGCGCTTGTTGTGGGTTCCTCCTTCCATGCCTTACTGGGCAGGAGAGGGTGCGTACGCGCAGGTATCCCATTTCAGCAAGACGCTGGTGTTCTCAAGCTGGAACATGGTTCCTGATGCGATTGCCGGCCTTCTTTCCTACCATGCCGAGCAATTGGCCATGGCGGGGCATGCGCTCCAGCCCGGATACGACGCGCCTGGCAAGAGCCTGAGTGCTCGCTTGCGCTTCAACAGCGGCAAGAGCGGGCATGAGGACATGAACGCGCTCACTCTGCTGGTTCCTTCCCTCGCGCTGGCCACAATGGTCGATCCCTTGGCGATGTCGGTCGCTGCAGGTGGCTCGCTGCACTTGGCAGATGCCAGGCGTGAGGCTGCCGGTCGGATCAGGGAGAGGATGGAGTCGCTTGACCTGCCAGCGTCCAGGCACTCGGGGCCGCCTGACGTGCGCTGGTACTGGTTGACGCTGCTTCTGCTTGAGCGTGCGCATGTCCAATCGCATGTGGACCCGTGCTGGGGTTCGGAGGACCTGACGATTGGTGCGGGTGAGGATGAGGAAGACGGTGGCGCCAGCGTTTCAGGGCAGGGGTTCTCCCGTCATGTGGCTTACTGGCGACAGGTATGGGGGCGCGGTTTTGACGAGCCCTCTCTGCAGACGCTTGGGCCACGTCCCGACGACATTGCCGAGGTACTGGCTGATCTCGCATTGGCGGCACCAGGTGTGTGCGCTTTGCGTGCATTGCTGCGCCTGCTGCCGGGAGACAATGAGGCCGACCTTCGCCAGGCCGCCATAAAAATTGCGGACGTGTTCCGCCGACAGCTGAATATGCCCGAAGCGGTCGCCATCATCACTCACGAGGAAGGTGGGGTGTATTGGCGGCGGGCGGTGGCATACTGCGCAGAAGGCAATTTGCAGGCTTTGCTTGATGAGTACCTGCATCTGCTGCACGAGCAGAACGCAGCGGACGAGAAATCTACCCATGCTCAGGCCATCGCGAAGGGCGTGAGTGATGCGGGCCACGTGCGCGCAAGCCAGCTTCACCCTGAGGGTGTGAAGCTGTTGGATGGAAAGCTCGTGCGCGACGATGCGCTGTCATTGCGTTGCCGGTATGCGATGCGCTACGGAAATGCCACCGAGGACGACAAGGTGGTTGCCCGCAAGGACGCGTTGCAGCATGCATTCAACTCGCCCTTCCGTCCCTTCGTGCTCGCATCCACTTCGGTGGGTCAGGAAGGGCTGGACTTCCATTCCTGGTGTCACTCGATTGTTCACTGGAACCTGCCTGGCAATCCGGTAGATCTTGAGCAGCGGGAGGGGCGCGTTCATCGCTACAAAGGACTGGCCGTCCGCCGAAACGTTGCGCGGCTGGCAGGGTTCGTGCCCGACCAGGCCGCCGGTGACCCATGGGCGGGACTGTTCACCAATGCAGAGGTGCCTCACAAGGAAACGCCATTGGCGGGCCTGATTCCATATTGGATCTGCGAGGCACCGGGCGGTGTGGCGGTTGAGCGAAAGGTGTTCCATTTTCCTCTGAGCCAGGACAAGCACCGCTTTGATCGGCTGAAGAGCAGCCTGGCGCTGTATCGCATGGTCTTTGCACAGCCGCGCCAGCAGGATCTTCTGGGGCACCTGCAAGCGCGTGCGGAAGGCGGCGAGGATGTGCAGGCATTGCTGGATACCTGGCGGATCGAACTGCTGCCGGACTGACCGGGTCGGCCGGGCAGGGCGCATGCGCTGCCCCCTGCCTGGCCCACGGAAGGCTCACGCCATCCGCATCCCCTCCCGCTGCACCTGCTGCGCGCTTTCCACATCCTGCGTCTGACGCTGCGCCAGTGCGTCCAGCTGCCGGTAGCTCTGCTCGGCCGGCGCCTGCACGGCCTGTTCGGCGGAGATGGCCACCCGCAGGTGGGCCGGATCATCCAGCGCGCCCTGCACCAGGAACAGGTTCTGCCCCGCACCCCCAGGGCCGTTGGCCTTGCCGAGCATCACGTGGTCCACCTGGCTGAGGTTGTTCTCTTTGGCCAGCACCGCCAGGCGCGCGGTCACGCCATCAGGGTTGTTGCCCAGTACCAGGCCGTGCTCGGCCTGCAGGCTGGCCACCTGGCCGCGGATCTGCTGGTACACCGGATCGTTGGCGTGGTCGGGGCGGTTGGCGGCCAGCTGCGTTTCGCGGCCATCGCGCTCCAGCGGCTCGTTCATCACCACCTTGGGCGTTTCAAGGCGGGTGCGGTAACTGTCCTCGGGGTGGAAGTGCGTGGCCTTCTCCGCGCGCTCCAGGCGCACGGCACGGGCGTCGTCCAGCGAGGCGATGATCCTCGGGTTGTGCTCACGCAGTGGGATGCTGCCTGGCACCTGCAGGTACCAGGCCTGCTCCTTTTCCGAATACATGTGGTACGAACTGCGCGAGCCGATGACATTGGGATCGCTGCTGGGCAGTGCCTCAGCCATGAGCGAGCCTTCGTACAGGCCCAGCCGGCCGACATAGCCGGTGGCGCTCCAGAAGGGCATGGCCAGGTACGCGCTGCCCAGCGTGTTGGCCGCGCGCTGGGTACCACCGACATCGTTGTTGAGCATCTCCTTCCAGACTTCCTCGGCCTTGCCCTCTCCGCGTTCCTTGCGGGTGGCTTCCAGCAGCACACGCGGGGTCCAGCAGTTGGGGTCGAGGTGGTGGCGCTTGAAGGCTTCATCGTGCGCCTGCTGCACATCGCGGCCGGGCAGATTCAGGGCCAGATCGGGGCGCTTGGCCTCCATCCAGTGCTCGCGGCGTTCCAGGTCGCGGTGCAGCAGGGTCTGGCCGAAGGCCTCCCATTCGCGCTCGGTCAGGTTGCGGTTCTGCAGGGCCGGGTTGCGGTCGTGCTGGTCACGGGCCTGCGACTGCGCGTAGGCGTTGGCGACCTGGCCCGGCAGGTTGTCGTTGCGCACCACGCCCAGGGCCAGCAGACCGTAGCCATCGGAATGTTCCTTGTGCGCCAGGTAGCTCCAGTAGCGCTCGCGGTTTCCGCTGTCTGCGTATTCCCTGAGGATCTCCAGATCCTTGCGGGTCAATTCACCCATGTGTCGTTCCTCCTGAACCCTGGTCGGTTACCGCAGCTTGTAGCGGGCCAGCAGGACGCGCGTGGCGTCCTCCACGGCCTTCCAGTCCTTGAGCAGCACGCGCGGGTAGATCGCGCGCACCGATAGCCCATCCTGCGGGTCGGTGAAGGTATGCGTGCAGGTGGCCACCGGCACATCGGGGTCATCCACCAGCGTGGTGCCCTGCACGGTCAGCCCCTCGCGCCCATCCTGCGGCGGATTGCAGGTGATGAAGGTGGCCAGCGCGCCCTGTGTGTCGCGGGCGATGTACCACTCCTGGTCGGTTTCGGGCGTGCGCACCGGCGGCGCGCCGCGCTGCGCGGCATACGCCTCGGAAAACCGCGTCATGCGGGCTTCGTCGATGACGTACGGGGTGAGCCCGAAGTGCGGCGTACCGGCGTTGCGCAGGTCCAGCCGGCGGCGCGGGTCGTCACGGTTGATCGAGCCGTCCTCGGTGGTCGCTTCGGTGCTGGTCTTGCGCGGCAGCAGCTCGGCGATGGGGAGGGCGTCGATGTAATCCAGCGACAGGCTGATGGCGCGGTGGTGGTCGGACATGCTGCGCGAGGCGCGCGTGCCCGGCGGTGCCGCCTGCAGGTCGGGCCACAGGAGGGTGAGGCCGATGCCGCCGCCCACCGCCGGACCCATCTGGTCGTCGTACAGGTTGGCGGGGAAGGCGTAGCGGTGTGGGCCCAGCGTGGCTTCCACGGGGGCGGTGGTATAGGTGTAGCCGTCCACGGTGTGGGACTGTGCGGTGTCGGTCATGGGGGTCTCCCGGTGCTCCGGTTCCTTGGAGGGGGCCTTGCTGCAGGCCGTGCTGCTTGCCAAGGCGATGGCCAGGGCCAACCAGCGGCCCGGCGGTGGCAGGTTCATGCGGCCGTTCCTTGAGGTGTACGAGGCACTATAGGACAGGTTCTGCGGCGTATTCCACAGAGCCGGTCACGCTCCATATCTGCATCCGGTGCCTCAGCGTTCGCTGGTTCACACATTCAGCATGCCTCCACTACGGGCCCCGGGCTCCTCCACCTGCCTCCCATCCCACCTATGCCATCATCCAGCCAGGACCGCAGCACCCATCAAGGCTGAACAGGCATGGAGCAGGCAACACGCTACACGGCAACGCTTTATCTGGCCGCCCCCGGCACCCTGCTTAAGAGTGGAGGCATCTCCCCGCGCGGCCACATGTACCTGCAGGTGGCGGCAGGCGACGTGGCCCACAGCTACGGCTTCGCACCGCCGCGCCAGGCGCCGGGTGAAGCCCCCACGGGTGCGCAGTACGCGCAGGTGCGCCACGACGATGCCGATGAGCATCTGGACCCGTACTACAGCCGCACCCTGGAAATCACCGAGGAGCATTACGGCTGCCTGCGTGATTTCGCTGAGGAACCGGCCGAGTTCGAATTTGATGTGGATCGCCCGGCCACCATCAATCGCTGCAGCGATTTCGTCTGGGCGGCGCTGCACTACGCCGGCCTGCATCCGCTGCCGGCGCCGCTGGATGGCGGCAGCAACCTGGGCGAGTTCGCGGTGTTGTTCAACCTGCCGGAAATCCAGTGCATTGCCGCGCCGTTCCCGGGCAGCGATCTGAATGCCGAAACCCATCATGCGATGCCCGAGCGCGAGGCCGAGCACCATCGCCAGGGTGACCGCGCCAGCGATGAGCCGCCGCCGACGCCGATTGAAGTGGCCGGCACGCTGCTGGACCCTTCTCATCCCGACCATCGCCTGTTCTCGCAGCTGATCCAGAAAGTGGCCGAACTGGATGCCGCGCATGGCCGCCCGTTCGATGCGGCCAGCCAGCGCATCAGCGCCAGCCTGCTGGTGCTGGCCAAGCAGAACAATCTCTCGCGCGTGGACCACGTGCTGCTCAGCCAGCCGACCAAGAGCAGCCATGCGGCAGAGAGCATCTTCATCGTGCAGGGCGACCGCAACGACCCCGGGCACCGCCGCGCCAGCATCGCCACTGAAGTGGCGGCCAAGACGGATGTGGCCGATTCGCTGCGGTTGAAGGAGCAATAGTCCGCGCCAACGGTTGCTTGCTCGGCTGTACGAGCTGTGTCATCAACGCCCGATTAGCAGGCGAATCGCAGTTGGGATTCGATTGGCTTGCTCGTAGTCGCGGCCCAACTGTTGATGCAGCTCGAATACTGCCCACTCCGCATTCTGCAAGCGGACGATATCCTCGAATGGCGGTGCACTTGATTGTGTCGTCAGCAGAAGGTGTTCGTTCACGCCGGCATCCAGCAAAGTCTTCGTCATCAGGATGTCCGTATACAGCGAGCCCTTGGCTTCGCCAATATGAACGCTGAAGATTTGCTTGGTTCCCTCCATCGTCTTCACAGCCCTGTCGCGATTGGTCAAGACCTGCAGGAGTGCTGAGTTCAGTTCCTGAAGGCGCATCTTGGAATCATTTGGGTCTGAGGATCCAAATCCGTCCAGATGTTGGACGTAGTTACTGATGTCGTCGAGTATGCCCTTCCAAACGTAAGTGTGCTCAGGGTCGAAGTATCTTTGCCTCGCTCTTGCTGCGTCGGCCGCCAGATGATTGATGCCTGTAACGTGATCAATCGTAAGCTGCTGCTCGCCAATGAAGGGGAGGTTGTGCTCGGCGCGTGTCTTCTGCATTCGTTCTGCCAGTTCATTGCTGTAGTCGCGTATTTCCTTCAGCGATGTCTGACCCGTTTCACTAGAGACCAAGGGCGTATATATCGTCAATGATGACCACGCCACGTAGCTGATTGCAGCAGCCAGCAATAGCCAAGCGTAGATTTTTGCGCGTGTCCTGATTTCCAATTTTGCTCCGAAACGTGGATTGCCCACTGTGGCAATCGGCGAGTTGGCCAAGTTCTTTAGGCCGTACATCTTCGGGGAGCGGAGATGCCAACGAGCGGTTTCTCGTCCTCACACTGTGGCCGAGACCGATTGGCGCATCGCCAATTGAGAACTGCTACCATTCCCCCGCTACCCAGCCAGCCTACCCCGCGCAGACAGATGCAGGTCGGGCCGTCGTAGAACGGCCCAGCGAGCCAGGACACCCTCCCGTGCCCATTCAAGGACGCTCGCATGTTCCGTAATCCTCTCTTCCGCTCGGCCGCTCTGGCCGTTGCCGTTTCGCTCAGCCTCGGCGTGCCCTCCGCGTTCGCCGACAACGCACCCGCCGCCAGTGCCACCGCCGCCGTGCAGCGCCAGGCTGTGGCAAAGGGCCTGTACGAGCTGGCCTACAGCCCGAAGCAGAATGCCGTGTTCGTGGCCTCGTCCGGCGGTTTCGGCGATGACGCCGGCCCGGCCCAGGTGCTGCGCCTGAACCCGACCACGCTGGCCGTGGAAACCCGCATCCCGCTGGAGCGCAAAGCGTTCGGCGTGGTGCTGGATGACGCCCACAACCGCCTGTACGTGGGCAACACCGTGGACCTGTCGGTGACCGTGGTCGACACCGCGCAGAACAAGGCCGTCGGCACCATCCAGCTGATGGAGAAGAAGACCGGCAAGGACGGCAAGGCTGCTTACACCCACGACCTGCGCGAACTGGTGGTCGACAGCGCGCCCAACCGCCTGTACGTGACCGGCCACAGCAGCCAGCCGGACGTGAGCAGCGTGCTGTTCGTGATCGATACCACCACGCTGAAGGTGATCAACACCATCGACGGCCTGGGCAATGCCAAGGCACCGGGCCTGGCGCTGGATGCGGCCAACAAGCGCGTCTACACCAGCAACCTGCTGGCCGATCTGGTGGTGGTGGGCACCGATTCGAACAAGGTGGTGGCACAGCACAAGATCGCCGCCGAGCAGCCGATGAACATCGCGCTGGACCCGGCCGGCAAGCGCCTGTTCGTGACCGACCAGGGCTCGGAATTCCTGCGTGGCTACCAGGCCAAGAGCAGTGGCCTGGTCAGCAAGCATCCGGGCCAGCGCGTGCTGGTGCTCGACCGCAGCACCGGCAAGGAACTGGCCAGCATCCCGACCGATGCCGGCCCGCTGGGCATCCTGCTGGATGCACCGCGCAAGCGCCTGTACGTGACCAACCGCGAAGCCGGTACGGTGACGGCCTACAACAGTGACAGCTACCAGAAGGTGGCCACCTACACGGTGCCGACCCACCCGAACAGTCTGGCGCTGGATGCGAAGAACAACGTGCTGTACGTGAGCATCAAGAACGGCGAGAAGGATGACAAGGGCGCCGACGAGAGCGTGGCGCGGATTCAGCTGTAAGGCTGTTCGGCAGCGTGAGAGGGAAGGGCAGGGCGATGCGTCCTGCCCTTCTTCATTTTCACCTGAACGGCGCAGTCCGATGCCCTGGAATCCAGCTGGCATCACGTTGTGGCTTACGTACCTGGTGTAGATTTTCAGAAGACGCTACAGACGAGGTCCATGGATGACACTTCGGAATTACCTGTTGAGGACGGCCAGCGCTGCATGCTTGGTTCTGCTGGCGGCCTGCCAACCCGCCGCGGCCCCCGCACCCCAAACCCGCGCGGCCACAGCTCAGGAGAACGTCGTGCCGATCATCCGACCGTTCCCGGTCACCGCCATGCATGAACCGATGGTGGTCGATTTTGAACTGACACCGCCCGGCCCGAACGCTGCCCCCACGTTGCTGATCGGCCTTCGCGTGAAAGGCGAGGATGACGCACAGGCAGCGCAGGCTGCCGAACGCCTCGTGCGCGAGGGACTGCCGGCTGAAGTGCTGCTTGAACGTGTCGAGCAGGTTGGTACTGAGCCGGTGCCGCTGACCCGTCGCCAGTTCAATGGTTTTGAACCTTCTGAAATGGTGGCTGTCGGCTCGGATGGGCATGTGCCCGGCGTAGTACCCGACAGTGCTGACGACGCGTCCCTGGTGGCTGCCGGTCTGATTGGGCCGGACGGGCACTATCGCACCGTGACCTTTGCCTGGGCCGAGCAGGTGAAACCCGGTCACTACCGCCTGCGCCTTCGCCTGCTGTCACCGGCCGCGGGGCTGGGGGCTGTTCCGTCTGAACTGCAGTTGGCTTACACACACCGCGCCAAGTAGGAGTACGTCATGGATGATCGCTATATTGTTTCCATCTACGTTGCCGCACCCGGAACACCGTTGCGGGCCGGTGGAACGTCCATGGCCGGGCATGTGTACTACACGGTCTCCGATGGAAAGACGAGCCACAGCCTGGGATTCGCGCCGGAAGAGCATGGCGCCCGAAGTGGCCCGGGCAAGGTGTACACCAATGATGCAGATCAGTATCAGAAGCCGATCTACCGACGTGATATGGAGATCTCCAAGGAGCAGTACGACAAGCTGCTGGCGTTTGGAAACGCCCCTGCGAAGCATGGCTTTGAGATGAACTACAACGGCGCCAGCAACAGCTGCATCGACTTCACCTGGGGCGCGTTGAATCACGCGGGCCTGCATCGTCATGACATCTTGGGCATGGAGCGGAAGGGCTTCGAGGGCAACCTCAAGCCGCTGGACAACGTGGATGCGATCCGTAGCATCCGCGCGCCATTTCCGGACAGCGAGCTGAACAGGGAAGTGCGCAACCCGATGCCGGAGCGCACGCTTATGCAGCGCCTGATCAGCGAGCAGCATCTTCCGCAGAAAGACAGGGAGCTGCTGGAGTCCATTCGCAGCAAGGTGGCGGAGGTGGACCAGCAGCATGGCCGAGCCTACGACGATGCAAGCGAGCGTATCTCTGCGAGTCTGCTCGCGTTGGCGAAGGAAAAGGGTATCGAGCGGGTGGATTACGTGGCGCTGAGCCAGGCCACTGCAGATGCAGGGGCAGGCCAGCGGATCTTCCTTATCGAGGGCGATCCAGCGAACCCGGCGCATACGCGGGCATCCATGGAGACCGCAACGGCCGCGCAAGCACCCGTGGAGCAATCGTTCACCAAGGTGGAGCAGCTGGAGCAGGACCAGAAGGCGCAGGCGCTTGCGGTAGGTCAGGAGCCTCAACTGGCCGTGCAGGAGCAGAGCATGATGCGGATGAGCTGACGCTCACCCCATCCGCGGAGTGGGATTCTGCATTTCCTGCGCTTGCGGCTCGACCTGCTGTTGCGCCGCCAACCCCAACGCCTGCATCGACTGCTCCACCGGCGTCTGCGCCGCCACAGCGGTCGGCATCATTGCCCGCAGATGCGCAGGATTGGTCGGGTCGCCCTGCACCACGAAGATGTTGTGCCCGGCCGGATGCTGGGCCGTCGCATTGCTGACCAGCACATGGTCGACCTGTTGCAGCCCTTGCTCGCGGGCTAACACGGTCAGGCTGGCGGTGAGGCGCTCGCTGGTCTGGTCGAACGGACGGCCATGCTGCGCGTCCAGCGCGGCCACGCCCTGACGGATCTGCTGGTTGAGGCCGTAGTCCGGGTGGTTGGGGGTGATCTCTGCCATGGCGATCGAACGGTAGCGGTGGGTCGTGGTGGGCCCGGTCAGTATAGATCCGGCCCGTGAAGCACGCCCGATGGGTCAGTCCGCCGGCCGATGGTCGTAGCTGATCACCCGCTCGGCCAACCAGCGCCCGTCCACGCGGTGCCAGATCTGGATGAAGCGGGCCCGGCCCACCCAGCGCTCCACGCCGTCCTTGCCGCGTTCATGGAAGCGGTGGTCGCCGATCTCCAGCGCCCGCTCGTCGCGCAAGGGGAACACCTGCAGCGAAGGTTCCACCAGCTCACGGCGCAGGCTCCAGCCGCCCTTGCGCGCATTGCTGCACATGTTGGCCACGCTGCGGCGGAAGTCCTCGCGGTTGCTGGCTGACTTGCCATCCTTGTCATGGAAGAACTCCATGTCTTCGGTGGCCATCGCGGCGGCCCTGTCGGCATCGCAGGCCTCGAAGGCCACAGCAAAGAGCTGGGTGTCGGCCTGGCGGATCTGTTGGCGCAGGTCATCTGCGGGCGGCGGTGCGGCAGCGAGACCGGCGGCGAGCAGGGGCAGGGTGAGCAGCAGCATGGCGAAACTCCCGGGGAGGGTTCACGCAGGCTCGCATGGCGTTTGGTGCGCTGCAGCCGGCGTCTGACGAAACGGCCGTTCCATGGAGTGAATGCCCGCATTGGCGGCCCGGCTCCGGCGGCGTCGCCTGTGCAGGCGATGTCATGGCGATCGGCGATTCCGTCACGGTCGCGATAGGGGCCGGCCAATAGCCTGAAAGCCTCCCCTTCCACAGGAGCTCCCATGCCTGCTTCCCGCATCCGCCTGCACGTTGAAGACACCGGTGGTGACGGCCGCCCGGTCATTCTGATCCACGGCTGGCCGCTGTCTGCCGATGCCTGGAAACAACAGGTGTCGATCCTGCGCGATGCGCAGCATCGGGTGATCAGTTACGACCGGCGCGGCTTCGGCCGTTCCGACAAGCCGGCCGAGGGCTATGACTACGACACGCTAGCAGCGGACCTGGCCGGGGTGATCGAGGAGCGTGACCTGCACGACGTCAGCCTGGTCGGCTTCTCGATGGGCGGCGGTGAGGTGGCGCGCTATGTGAGCAATCATGGGCAGGACCGTCTGCACAGCGTGGTGTTTGCAGCGGCGGTGCCGCCGTTCCTGCTGCGCAGTGATGACAACCCGGAAGGCCCGCTCACCCAGGAAAAGGCCGATGAAATGCGCAGCGGTCTGGAGAAGGATCGTGAGGCGTTCTTCGATGGCTTCACCCGCGATTTCTTCAGCGCCCATGGCCAGTTGATGGTGACCGAAGAGACGCGTCAGGCGGCGATCGCGTTGTGCCATCAATCCGACCAGAACGCAGCGCTGGGGTGCATGAAGGCGTTTGCTACCACCGACTTCCGCGAAGACCTGAAGAAGATCACGGTGCCAACCCTGGTCCTGCACGGTGACAGCGATGCCATCGTGCCGTTTGAAGGTTCGGGCCAGCGCACGCACCGGGCCATTCCGGGCAGCGAAGTGGTGATCCTGGAAGGCGCACCACATGGGTGCAATACAAGCCATGCGGACCACTTCAATCTGGCGCTGCTGAACTTCCTGAAGCGGTAAGCTGCGGCCATGCGTGAACCGAAGACGCCCCCGTGGAAGAAGCCCAATCCCAAGGGCCAGACGTCGCAGCCGTTGTCGCCTGCGCAGAAGGAGGCAGCCCGGCAGCGTGCGGAAGAGAACGGGCGGCGTTATCCCAATCTGGTGGACAACATGTGGGCCGCGAAGCTGCCGCGCGGATCGTGATCTGTAGAATCGAGCCATGCTCGACTCCGCTCTGCATCCATCCATGCATGGCGTGGATCTACTGCAACAGCAGCCGAGCATGGGCTCGACTCTACAGGTCGACCAGCGGCTTCCAGCCGGGTTCCAGCCAGGGTGAGATCTCGCGCTGGCGGACGGTGATTGACTCCGTCGGCACCCCAGCCAGGCGCGCAAGCTCCGCACGCAACCGTTCGGGGTCCACCGGCACTGCCGTAGCCACCTGCAGCCGATCCCCCTGATGCCTCACCTGCACCGGTAGCGTGGCGTGCGCTTCATGCTCGCCGCCGGTGCGACCGATCGGGTAGCGCATCGTTACCGGCCGCGACAGCTGCGCCAGTGCTGGCTGCCACGCCTGTAGTACGAGGGGCTGCCCGGCAGCGGGAACATGTACTTCAGCAATCGTAGCCGGGTAGCCGGTGATGCTCTCGACCATGACCTGGAAGCGCGCGCCATCCGGCACGACCAGCACGGTGGCGATCAACGTGAAGAGCGAAACGAACACCGCTGCGAGGTTCCAGCTGCGCGGCGCGGAGGCCGGGCGAGTTGCGGTACGCAGACCTGGCTTTCGCCGCAGCTTGCGCGCGTAGATGCGCCGGTCCTTCCTGCGCGGGCTGCTGCTGTGCTCGGGCAGGTTCAAGGGAACCCGTGGAAGGCGCGCCACGCGGGCCTTGATCAGGCGCGACAGCAGCATCCAGGCGATCACGAACGCCAGCAGCGGAAGCAGCGTTCGCACCCACAGATACAGCGTGACCATCCACAACACCTCTACATACGACCATCCATGCTCATCCACATCCTACCGGGACCGCGCGCCGGTTGTCGTATCCGCCAGCCGACAAGCACAGGGCGCTTGGTTAGGATGGTCCTTTGTTGTCATGGATGAACCGATGGTCTCTGCTGCTACCCGCTTCTGTCGTATCTGTGGTCCTGGCCCGATCCTGCTGGCACTGCAGGTGGTGGCGCTGCTGGCGGTAGCCCTTGCAGTCGGCTTCTTCCACTACCGTGTGGGACTGCTGCTGGAGCCGGTGGATGATGCATGCGGTGGGCCCGACCCTGTCGCGCGCATGCAGGTGGCCGAACAACTGCTGGCGCGGTCCACTGCGCTTGCACCGTGGCAACCCTTGCAGTGGATTCCGATGGCGGGCGTGGTACTGGCGCTGCTGGGCGCGATGTCGATCAGCGTCTACCGGCTGGGCCGCCTGTCGGAACGCCTGCGACGTGCCAACTGGGGGCTGATGGCGCTGCACGCCGCGATCCTGGCGCTGGCCCTCAGGGCATTGCACCTGTACGACCTGGCATGGACTGGCGTGGCCAAGTTGTCCCCAGCGGCGTGCCTGGTGGAGCTGGGCGAGCAGGGCCGGTTGCCGCTGGCACAGGCACAGCAGGTGGTGTTCGAGATCCTCACCCATGAGCATGCACCGCTGCTGCGCAATCCCGATGATCTTGCCCTGGTGCTGGTCGCGTTGATGCTGATGGCGATGGCTGCAGGATTCATGTTGTGGCGGGCGATCGTGCGCGAACGTCAGGTGCAGTCGCCCGGCCCATAGCGGGTGTGGGGCCGGCCGCGCGCCCGCAATCGCGCTAGAGTCAGCACTTCGCCCCTGCAAGGATGTGCTGATGCGTTGGTTGCTGCGTGCGGTGCCATTGCTGCTGTGTTCGTTGGCGGTACACGCCGCCGAGGTGGATCGCCGGATCGCGATGACCATCGACGACCTGCCGTGGGCGCGGGTGGACGAGATCGTTCCGCCGGACCTGCAGTCGCGGCACGAAGCGCTGATGGCCCAGCTTCGCCAGGCGGGTGTGCCGGTGGTCGGCTTCGTCAACGAGAACAAGCTTGAGATCAACGGACACGTGCAGCCCGCGCGGGTGCAGATGCTGCGCGACTGGCTGGACGCCGGCTATGTGCTGGGCAACCACACGTATTCGCACATGGATCTGAACGCCAGGGGTGTGCCTGCGTTCCAGCAGGATTTCCTGCGTGGTGAAACGGTGCTGCGGCCGTTGCTGGCCGAACGTGGACTGAAACCGCAGTGGATGCGCCATCCCTATCTGCGTGCCGGACGCACACCGGAAGAACGCGCGGAGATGGACGTGTTCTTCAAGCAGCACGGCTACCGCGTGGCACCGGTGACGGTCGACAACGGGGAGTGGGTATGGGCGTTTGCCTATGCCAACGTGATGAACGAGCAGCCCGATTCCCCGGCGCGCGAGGCGACGCTGGCGCAGCTGCGCAAGGGCTATGTGCCGTACATGCTGAACAAGCTGGACTACTACGAGAAGCAGTCGCAGGCGCTGCTGGGCTACGCGCTGCCGCAGGTCTGGCTGATGCATGCCAACGAACTCAATGCAGCCACCTTCGCCGAACTGGTGGCGGCGACGAAGCGGCGCGGCTATCGCTTCATTTCACTGGATGAGGCGATGCGCGATCCTGCTTACGCGCGCGGCGCCGAGGGCTACAGCGGTCGCTATGGCCCGAGCTGGCTGCACCGCTGGGCAATGGCCGAGAAGAAGCCGAAAGACTTCTACGCCGGTGAACCGGAAGTCCCGAAGTGGGTGATGAAGCTGGCCAAGGTTGACTCGGAATGAAGCTCAGCGCTTGACGGCCAGCACGCCGTCCAGCGCCAGCTCGGCCTTGAAACCGGCTTTTTCCAGGCGTTTGGCCACTTCGCGCGGCACGTCGCGGCCGCTGGTCAGCTTGTTCGGCGCGCCGGTGTAGTGGAACAGGCGCCCGCCCTTGCGGATGACGCGGGCGAGGTGGTCGTAGAACACCTGCGAGTACAGTTCGCCGGCGATGCCGAAGCGCGGCGGGTCGTGCAGGATCGCGTCGACACTGTTGCTGGCCACCTGTTCGATCTGCTGTGAGACGTCACCGTGGCTGAACTGCAGGCGGCCACCGGCGGCGGCCGAGTCCGGATCCGGCGACCACGGGTTGAGCGTGCGCAGCCACATCACATCGGCGTTCTTCTCGAACGAGCGGATCTGGCCGACACCGGCTTCCAGCGCGCAGGCGGCGAAGTAGCCCAGGCCGCCGCAGGTATCGAGGATGACCTTGCCGGCCGGGGCGACCAGCTCGACCTTGCGGCGCGCATCCTCGAACGGTGACAGCTTGGAGGTCGGCAGCATCTTGATGCCGTCGATCTCGAAGGTCGGTGCGCCCCATCCGGTCGGCACCAGCTTGATCAGCGAGCTGCTGTAGCGCGAGATAGGTGCGAAGTCCTCGCCATCCCAGTAGTACAGCGTGCGGTCCTTCAGCTTGCCCGGCCACGGGTAGGCCTGGCCACGGAAGTGGAAGCCGTCTTCGTTCAGGGCCACGCTGTCCTGGCTCCGGCCCAGGTCGAGCGAGCCCTGCCATTCAGCAGCGCCCTTGTCATGGGCACGGCGCAGGGTGTCAGCGCTGTCGCGGGTCAGCAGGGGGCCGGTGTAATGGGGCACGGCGGGTACCGGGGCGGTTCGGGGGAGGGCATGGTACCGCAGCTGTTGCCGTGGCCACGCGTGGCTGCTGCAGTAGATCCACGCCATGCGTGGATGTAGACGGGAGGAGCCGAGCGTGGGCTCGGCGCTACCGCTGGCTGGTGCAGCTGTAGCCGTGTGTGGTTCCTTCCCCTGAAATCACGCCGACGCCACGCGACGGCTGCATGCCTACTCGCGCGCACGACCGACGATGGACCTCCTGGGTTTCCGGTGGCTGCCGATCAAAGTCGTAGCGCAGGCTGCCGTCTTCCTGCATCAGCCAATGCACGGTAACGCGCTCATGGCGACCATCACCGAGATCCCAGTCCAGGGTGCGCATGATCAGGGTCTGGCCATCGGGCAGCTGCCGGACTTCGTCATAGGCACCCTGGGTCTTCGGCGCGCTTACCGCAAGCAGCAGAAACAGCAGCATTGGCATCGCTCCTCAAAGAAGACAGGATGTGCCCATATTGCCCTGAGCCGCCATCAGAATCATTGCGTCTTACGGGCACTTGACCGCATACACCGGCCCAGCCCCGATCAGCATCAGCGCCATGTAGTCACTATCACTGGCCTTGCCCTTCAGCGTCGCGCCCTTGTTGAAGTGGAAGATGCCGAAGCCACCGGCCATGCGGATCAACGCGCTGTCGATCTGCTCGGCGTCATCGCGGAAGTAGCGGCTGATCTCGCTGCGGGTGGCTTTGTGCAGGGCGTTGGGTTCGCGCTGCCACTGGTCACCGCGGCTGAAGGAGACGAAGTACTGGCCGCCTTCCTTGTCGATGCGGAAATCGGCCGGTTTGCGCGCGCCGGTGGCGAAGCAGCCCTGCAACGGGTCGGCGCTGAAAGGAAGCCCGGCATCACCACTGCAGGCGGTGAGCAGCAGGAGGGCACCGGGCAGCAGCAGGCGGAGCGTGCGCATGGGATGTCCCGACGGGGCAGGTGCGGCTAGTGTAGGCAGCACACGGGCGTGGTCCGTACAGAAATTCGGCAAGGACACAGGGGTTTTCGGATGGCGAAGGGCAAGGCACCGTGGTGCGGCGTGGCCAGTTGGCTGGGGATCGTGGTGGGCTGGGGCGCGGGCAGCCTCGCTGCGCAGGCGGCGGTGGCCGCAGGCGGCAATGGCATGGCTGCGGGATTGGGCGTGGGGGTGCTGGGCGCGGCGCTGGTGGGCTGCGGTCTGGCGGTGGCCTCGCGCGTGCGCGGCGAGCGCTGGCCGTGGATCGGCATCGGTGGTGCAGTGCTGAGCGCGCTGCCGCTGCTGATGTACCTGCTGCGGATGATGTTGAAGCTGTAGTTGTAGAGTCGAGCCATGCTCGACTTGTGGGCAACGCAGCCAGGCATGGCCTGGCTCTACTGGTCAGCGGCGGCCGGAGCATGCCATGCCGGCCAGCGGCCGGCACTACCGGATGCGGGTCAGGCGCTGCGGTGAATCTCCACCGTCACGTGCACCAGCTCCTGATGAATCGCCAGCGCGTTGCGCACGGTATCGGCATCCAGACTGACGTCGCTGGTGACCACACTAGCGCTGACCGCGTACTTGCCGCGACCCACCTGCCAGACGTGCAGGTCGGCCAGGCGCGCCGGCCACGGGCCGTGTTCGATTACCTCGCGTACTTCGGCCACCACCGGCGCATCCATCTGCGCGTCGAGCAGGATTCGGCCACTGTCGCGCAGCAGGCCGATCGCCCAGACCGTCACCAGCACGGCGCCGACCAGGCCCATCACCGGGTCCAGCCAGGTCAGGCCCAGCAGCTTGCCGCCAAGCAGGGCGACGATGGCCAGCACCGAGGTGGCGGCGTCGGCCAGCACGTGCACGTAGGCCGAGCGCAGGTTGAGGTCGTGACCGTGCGCATGGCCGTGATCGTGGTCGTGCCCGTGATGATGGTCATGCCCATGCCCATGCCCATGATGGTGATGCGCGTGGCCCGGGCTGTCGTGCAGCCACCAGGCGCAGAGCAGATTCACGCCCAGGCCCACCGCTGCAATGGCGATGGCTTCGTCGTAATGGATCGGTGCCGGCACCCACAGCCGTTCCAGCGATTGCACGGCCATCAGCGCGGCGACGCAGAGCAGGGCGATGGCGCTGGTATAGCCGGCCAGGATCTCGATCTTCCAGGTGCCGAAGGCGAAGCGCGGATCGTGCGCGTAGCGGCGCGCGCAGCGGTAGGCAAACACCGAGAGGCCCAGCGCCAGCGCGTGCGAACTCATGTGCCAGCCGTCGGCGAGCACGGCCATGGAGTTGAACCACCAGCCGCCGATGATCTCCACCAGCATCATGCCGACGGTGAGCCACAGGGCGCGGCGGGTATTGCGTTCGGCCAGCGGATTGCCGTCGTCGAAGCGGTGTTCGTGGCGACGGGCGGCGGCGAGGGCGTCCAAGTGCATGGCGGCGGGAGCTGGAGTGGATACCCCCATAGGGTATATGATCCCGCCATGGCCCATGTACACAAGAATCGAAAGCAGCTGCTGACCCGGGTACGCCGTATCGCGGGTCAGGTGGCGGCGTTGGAGCAGGCGCTGGACAAGCCCGAGGGGGAAGCGGGGGACTGCGCGGGCGTGCTGGTGCAGGTCGCCGCGGTGCGCGGTGCCGCCCACAGCCTGCTGATGGAGCTGCTGCACGAGCACCTGCAGGAACATGTGGTGGGTGCCGATGACCCGCAGCAGCGGGCGGACGAGGCTGCGGTGCTGGTGGAGCTGCTGCGCCGCTACGGCAAATAGCAGGGGTAGTGCCGGCCGTTGGCCGGCAACTGCAGGTTGCGTCCGAAGCTCATGAGGTTGCCGGCCAGCGGCCGGCACTACCCGTGGCGTCCGAAGCTCATGCGGTTTCCGGCCAGCGGCCGGCACTACCCGTGGCGTCCGAAGTTCATGCGGTTGCCGGCCAGCGGCCGGCACTACCCGTGGCGTCCGAAGCTCATGCGGTTGCCGGCCGGCGGCCGGCACTACCCGTGCCGGTGCCGCGCGTTCCAGATGTGCGTGGCGGCCAGCAGCAGGCTGCCGGTGACCGTCATCGGTGTCTCCCAGTCGTGCGAGGGCAGCGCCAGCGCGCCGGCCAGCAGCAGGCCGAGCCCGGTGCCGGCGGTGGCCCAGGCCAGCACGGGCAGTGGGTGGCGGCGCTCGGCCCGCCACAGCGCATAGCCGGTCAGTGGCAGGGCAATGGCCACGAACAGCAGATGCACCCATTCCGCTTCGGCCCACGCGCCGAACAGCGGCAGCGCGGCGGCCAGCAGGGGCAGCGCCAGGCAGTGCAGCAGGCACAGGCTGGACAAGGCGACCGCGCCGGCATCGAGCAGGGCGGCAGAAGGCGACTTCATCGGGGGAGGTTCCTTGCGCGGCAATTGTTATACAGTAACATTTCCGTTCCGCAGCCAACCCGCTCCGACATGAACACTGTTTCCCGCGCCGACCGTCGCCTTCCGGTCACCGTGCTGTCCGGCTTCCTTGGGGCCGGCAAGACCACCCTGCTCAACCAGATCCTGCGCAACCGCGAGGGCCTGCGCGTGGCAGTCATCGTCAACGACATGAGTGAGGTCAACATCGATGCGCAGCTGGTGCGCGAAGGTGGTGCCGAGCTGCGCCGCACCGAAGAGACGCTGGTGGAGTTCAGCAACGGCTGCATCTGCTGCACGCTGCGCGATGACCTGCTGCAGGAAGTGCGGCGCCTGGCTGATGCGGGTCGCTACGACTACCTGCTGATCGAATCGACGGGCATCGGTGAACCGATGCCGGTGGCGGCCACGTTCGCGGTGCGCGACGAGCACGGCTTCAGCCTGAGTGACATCGCGCGGCTGGACACGATGGTGACGGTGGTCGACGGCAGCGCGTTCCTTGCCGACTTCGGCTCGACCCTGCGCCTGGCTGAACGCGGCCAGCAGGCCGGGCCGGAGGACGATCGAGGTGTGGTCGATCTGCTGTGCGAGCAGGTGGAGTTCGCCGACGTGATCGTGGTCAGCAAGGTCGACCAGGTGGACGACGAGGTGCTGCAGGACACGCTGGCGGTACTGCGTGGCTTGAACCGGGATGCGAAGCTGCTGCTGTCCAGCTTCGGTGATGTGCCGTTGGCCGAGCTGCTGGATACCGGTCGCTTCGACATGGAGCGTGCGCAACGCGCGCCGGGTTGGGTGAAGGAGCTGCGTGGCGAGCACACACCGGAAACCGAAGAGTACGGCATCGGCAGCTTCGTCTACCGTTCGCGGCGTCCGTTCCACCCCGCGCGATTCGCCCGCGCGCTGCAGTCCGGCATGCCCGGCGTGATCCGCAGCAAGGGCTGGTTCTGGCTGGCCAACCGCATGGATTGGGTAGGCGAGTTGAACACCGTGGGCGCGGCGACGCGGACGCAGGCGGCGGGCTTCTGGTATGCCGCGCGCGACCGCGTGCGTGCCGGTCTGGAAGACACTGCGCCGTTGTTGCCGCCGACACCGCTGCCTTACAGCGACCTCGGCTGGGCGCGGCAGCAGGCCGATTGCTGGAGCGCACCGTTGCCGGGGCTGGAAGAGTTTCCGGATGCAGCCGCGCACACGGCGATGCAGCGGCTGTGGCACCCGTTGTGGGGTGATCGCCGCCAGGAGCTGGTGGTGATTGGTGTGCACATGGATGAGCGTGCGGTGCGCGCGGAGCTGGATGCGTGCCTGCTCAATGACCAGGAGCTGCGGGCGGGGCCACTGCTGTGGCAGCAGATGCCACAGGCGTTCCCGGTGTGGAAGCGCTGATGGTGCATTGAGGTTTCCTGGGCTGCCGGCCAGCGGCCGGCACTACCCCGGGTCGATACGCCATGCGTGGATGGCCGACATGGTGGAGTCGAGCTTGGCTCGACTCTACAGAAGCGAATCCACGCATGGCGTGGATCTACAAGGCGTCGCGCCATTGCCAGGCGTCGCCGGTGACCTGCAGCACCTGGGTCGGCCGCAACGCCTGCAGCAGGTGCCGGTCGTGGCTGACCATCACCAGTGCGCCCGGCCATGCCGCAAGCAGTTCTTCCAGCGCCTGTAATGCACTGAGGTCCAGTGCATTGCCGGGCTCGTCCAGCAGCAACAGTTGGGGCGCGGGATCGGCATACAGCACACTGGCCAGCGCACCCTTCACCCGCTCGCCATCGCTGAGGCTGCTGGCGGCGCGCTGGATGCGCTGTGCGTCCAGACTCAACAGGGCCAGGCGCGTGCGCAGCTCCCCGGGGTCGGCACTCGGGTTGGCGGCCTGCACGCTGTCGAGGATGCTGCATTCGCCGGACAGCCCCAGCAGCTGCTGATCGAGCAGCGCCAGCGGTGTGTGACGTTGCACGGTCCCATCGCGCGCGGGCAGCTGACCCGCCAGCACCCGCAGCAGTGTCGACTTGCCGCTGCCGTTGTCACCGACCACGGCAATGCGCTGGCCGCGGCGGATCTCCAGCTGCAACGGGGCGCTGCAGCCATGTGGGAGGACCAGATCCTGCGCCTGCAGCAGGCGCGTGCTGCCACGTTCCCCCGCACCGGCAAACAGCGCCAGTTCCGGCGCGGTGTGAACCGCCGAGGCCGCTGCGCGCAGTTGCTCTGCGCTGGCCTGCAGGCGTTCGGACTGCACCTGCTGCGCGCGCCCATGACTGGCTTCGGCGCGCTGCTTCTGCCGGCCAAGCAGGATCGGTGCCTGGTTGGCCTGCTTCGCATCGCGATTGCCGCGTGCCTGGCGTTGCTGCTGACGTTCGTGTTGTTCGCGAGCGCTGCGTTGCTGTTGCCGATGCTGCGCACGTGCATGGTCAAGCTGGGCGGTGGCGGCTTCACGTTCGGCGGCGCGTGTGTCGGCGTAGTGCTGCCATGCGCCGCCATAGCGATGCAGGCCACGCCCATCGAGTTCGACAATCTGCTGCATTCGGCCCAGCAACTCGCGATCATGACTGATCACCAGCAGGCCACCGCGCCACTGCTGCAACTGTTCGTACAGCTGTTGGCGATGACGCGCATCAAGGTGGTTGCTGGGTTCGTCCAGGATCAGCCAGTCGGCACCGCTGGCCCACGCGCCGGACAGTGCCACCTGCATCGCCTGGCCACCGCTGAGGCGCGCAGCAGGCTGGGCGTGATCGAGATCATCGGGCAAGCCCAGCGCCTGCCACTGCTGCTGCAGGCGTTCACGCAGATCCCAGCGGTCGCCTATGCAGGTGAAGTCGGCCTCATCGACGCTGCCGGCTTCGATGCGTGCGAGCGCGGACAGGGCTTCACCCACACCGGCCAACTCACCGACGGTACCGGTAGGTGGATAGCCCGGTGTGGGCAACAGGAACACGCGGCCACTGCCACGCACCTGGCCACTATCGGGCGACAGACGCCCGGCCAGCAGGCGTGCGAGCACGCTTTTACCAGCGCCATTGGCACCGACCAGGCCGGTGGCGACCGGTTCGAAGGAAAACGTCAGATCGGAAAACAGCACACGGCCGTCGGCCAATCGATACGACACGCGATCGAGCGTGAGGGGATACGGGGTCATGCGACCTCCATGGATGCCGGGTTCTCCCCTGCGCGCAGGGGCGGGAAGAGTCAGGCCGTCTGTTGCGAAGACGGCGGCATCAATGGCGCATTGGTCGCGAGCCTCTGGGAGGGATGAGGGGAGATTATACCGCCCGCAGGGCATGCGAATTGTAGAGTCGAGGGGGGGGGGGGGGGGGTGGGGGGGGGGGGGGGCCGGGGGGGGGGGCGGGGGGGGGCCCAGCACGGGGGCAGCTCA
>NZ_JAWIRU010000024.1:8801-12659 GCF_036320025.1 Stenotrophomonas sp. SMYL86 | reverse complement strand
CCCCCGGCGCCCCCGCGCTTGCCCTCCTGGCTCGTGCGCGAGTGGTGTCGCCCCCCCCCCCCCCCCCCTCGACTCTACGTGGCACGGCCATCGAGCGCGGATCTACCGGCCTACGGCACGGTTTCCAGGCGCGCGCTGACGAAGTCGATGAATGCCCGCAGCTTCGGAAGCACGTGGCGGCCCGACGGCCACAGCAGGTGGAAGATGCCGCAGGAGTGCACATGCTCGTCGAGCACGGTCAGCAGGCGTCCATCGGCCAGTGCATCGCGCACCGAGTGCACCGGCACGAATGCCAGGCCAATATCGCGCAATGCAAGCGCCACCCGCGCTTCGATGGTATTGGCCACCATGTGTACCGGCAGTTCCTGCGGTGTTTCATGGTCGGGCCAGTGGATCGGCCACAGTTCCAGCTTGCCGGTGCTGGGGAAGCGATAGTGCAGCAGCGTGTGCTGCATCAGATCGGCCGGCGTGCGCGGCGTGCCGCGCCGCTGCAGGTACGCCGGCGAGGCGACGATGCGGCGTGGGAACACGCCCAGGCGTCGTGCGTTCATGCGTGAGTCGCTGGGCTCGCCGACGCGCAGCACGGCATCGAAACCCTCCTCGATGACATCGACCAGGCGGTCGCTGAAATCCAGATCGAGGCGGATGTCCGGATACGCGGACATGAACTCGGCCATCAGTGGCAGAGTGAGATCACCCACCAGCGGCAGACCGATGCGCAGCGTGCCACTTGGTGCGGCATGCGGTTGCGCCAGTTCGGTGCGCGCGGCATCGCGCTCGTCGAGGATGCGCCGGCAGCGTGCCAGGAACAGCTGGCCCTCGGCGGTGAGGGTGATGCTGCGCGTGCTGCGGTGGAACAGGCGCACGCCCAGTGCCTGTTCCAGCCGGGCAACGCATTTGCCGGCGGCCGAGGCCGAGATGCCCTGCAGGCGCCCGGTCTCGACGAAGCTGCGGGTGTCGGCCGCGTGCACGAAGGTCTGCAGATTGGCGAGGTTGTCCAGGACTGACATGGGCGTGCGGGCAATGAAAGCGGCAGGGTAGGTCGGCGCGGCTGTAGCGGACGGCTCCGCCATCGCAACACTGTGGTGCGAAGTGGTGTGGAGCCCGTTGCGGCCTTGCAGTTCCGGCCATCATGCCGATTGCGGACTGCACGGTCCATGATGCCCGGAGCGGCAACCGGCTTTTTGCACGAGGGCGTGGTGCCTAACGTGGCGGGCCTCTCCCCACGGATCACCGCGATGAACGCTGTTCCTTCCCTTGCACCTGCGCCGACGCTGCCGTCGGTGCAGCGGCTGCTGCAGCAGGTCCACCCACAGCGCCTGGTCGGTACGGTGGTGCTGGTGCGCGAGCACGGTGTGCTGCGCCACGCCAGCGCGACCGGGCTGGCCGATCGCGAGTCGGCCACGCCGATGCAGCGCGATCAGTTGTTCCGGCTGGCATCGGTCAGCAAGCCGCTGTTGACCACGGTGATCCTGCGCCTGGTAGCCGAAGGCGTGCTGGACCTGGATGCGCCGGTACAGCGCTGGCTGCCGGACTTCCGCCCGGCGCTGGCCGATGGCAGCACGCCGCCGATCAGCCTGCGCCAACTGCTCAGCCATAGCAGCGGGCTGGGTTACCGCTTCCTCGAAGCCAATGCGGATGGCCCGTACGCACAGGCCGGCGTCAGCGATGGCATGGATGCGAATCCGCTGACGCTGACCGACAACGTGCATCGCATCGCGCAGGCGCCGCTGTTGTTCGCGCCGGGCAGCCAATGGTTGTACTCGTTGGGCGTGGACGTCGCGGGCGCCGTGGCTGAAGCCGCGACCGGTGAAACGCTGCAGGCACTGTTCGAGCACTTGTTGGCCGCGCCACTGGGGCTGGCCGACACCGCATTCGCGACCACCGATGCCGCACGGCTGGCCACGCCGTATGTGAGTGACACGCCGCAGCCGCATCGCCTGCAGGAAGGCGAAGTGGTCGCACCGTTCGAGGGTACGGTCGGCATCGAGTACAGCCTCGCCCGTGCTACCGATGCCAGCCGTTTCCCTTCGGCCGGTGCTGGACTGATTGGCAGCGCCGACGAGGTGATGGCGGTGTTGGAGGCCTTGCGCGATGTGCAAGCTTCGAATCTGTTGCCGCCCGCGCTGGTGGCGGAGATGGCCAGCCCGCAGGTGGGCGAGCAGGGGCCGCCGGAACCGGCCGGCTGGGGCTTCGGGTTGGGCTTTGCGGTGCTGCGCGATGCCGCCGCCAGTGGCACACCGCAGAGCGAAGGCACCTGGCACTGGGGCGGTGCCTACGGCCATAGCTGGTTTGTCGATCCTGCGCGTGGGCTGAGCGTGGTGGCGCTGACCAACACCCTGTACGAAGGCATGGACGGTGCCTTCGTTGATGAGCTGCGTGACGCGGTCTACGCTGATCTGGAGGCTGCGCGATGAGCGGCCATGCCATTGATGCGGCCAGCCCGGCCGGTGAAGCCACGCGCCTGCCGTGGGCGGGGCTGCTGGCGCTGGCCGGCGGCGGCTTCATCACCCTGCTGACCGAAACCCTGCCGGCCGGTGTACTGCGGCCGATGGGCGAGAGCCTGGGCGTGAGTGATGCGGCGGTGGGCCAGCTGGTCAGCGTGTACGCGCTGGGATCGGTGATGGCCGCACTGCCGATGACCGCGTTGACCCAGCGCCTGCCGCGACGCCCCTTGTTGCTGGCCGCCATTGCCGGCTTCGTGGTGGTCAACACGCTGACCGCCGTGAGCAGCAGCTATCCGCTGATCCTTGCCGCGCGTTTCCTGGCCGGTGTGAGTGGTGGCCTGCTGTGGTCGTTGGTGGCCGGCTACGCGGCGCGCATGGTGGTGCCGTCGCTGCAAGGCCGGGCAATTGCGGTGGCGATGGTTGGATCGCCGTTGGCGCTGTCGCTGGGCGTACCGGCGGGCACGTTGCTGGGCCAGCAGATCGGCTGGCGCTGGGCGTTCGCGTTGATGAGCGTGCTGGGTGTCGGCCTGCTGGCGTACGCGCGCTGGGCATTGCCGGCGTTACCGGCGGCCGCGGCCGGTCAGCGCATGTCGTTGGGTACGGTGTGGCGCATGCCCGGCGTGCGCAGCGCGCTGGCGGTGATGGTGCTGTACGTGCTGGCGCACAACGTGCTGTACACCTACATCGAACCGCTGGCGGTGGAGGCCGGCGCCGGCCGGTGGCTGGACCGCCTGCTGCTGGCCTTCGGCGTGGCTGCCATCGTTGGTATCGGCATTGCCGGTTGGGGCGTGGACCGTCATCTGCGCACGCTGGTGTGGGCGGCCGTGATCGGTTTCATTCTTCCGGTGTTGGCCCTGCTGTTGTGGCCAGGACAGGCCACACCGCTGCTGCTGGCAACGATCCTGTGGGGCGTGGCGTTCGGGTCGGTTGCGACCCTGTTCCAGACCGCGCTCGCACGCCGTGCCGGTGCTGCCGCCGACCTGGCGCAGTCGATGCTGGTGACCGGCTGGAACCTGGCGATTGCCGCCGGTGGCGTAGCAGGCGGTGTGCTGCTGCAGGCCAGTGGCCCGAGCCAGCTGGGCTGGTTGCCGTTGCTGTTGCTGGCGGTGAGCGCGGCGTGGCTGTTGGCACGGCCGAAGGCCTGGGCGTAGGCGCAGACCAGACGTTACCGAGGTGCCGGCCAGCGGCCGGCACTACCGTGGTCCACGCCATCCACGCATGGCGTGGATCCACCGAGCGCAGCGACCCGCGTTGGCCTTTGATTCTTCTGTTGATTCCGTGGTGGGACGCCGCCGCAATGTGTCCGTGGCCGGGTGGGTGGGCTGCGCAGGGGCGTGAGCCGCATGGATGCGGCGACCGAGCTTACATGGACGTACTTGCAGCGCCCCCTGCGCAGCCCACCCACCCGGCC
>NZ_JAWIRU010000024.1:0-8791 GCF_036320025.1 Stenotrophomonas sp. SMYL86 | reverse complement strand
GGGGCGCGGCGGGCGGGGGCCGGCCCCCGGCCCCCCCCCGCCCCGCCCCCCCCCCCCCCCCCCCCCCCCCCCCCCCCCCCCCCCCCCCCCCCCCCCCCCCCCCCCCCCCCCCGCCCCACCCCGACGGTTCCGCCGAACGCGACCCACCACGAGGGGCTCCGCCGTTGGCCGTCCTACTCGATCCCCTCACGCTCGATCGGCACGCTGCGCGGATTCTGCATGTGCTCCCGCGCCGCGCCATAGCGCTGCTGCCGCTTGTGATGGAACACCACGAACTCATCCCGCGGCAGCGGCCGCGAGAACAGCCAACCCTGCGCGAACTCGACCTTCCGGGTATGCAGATACGCCAGCTGTGCCTCGGTTTCCACGCCCTCGGCCACCACCCACAGGCCCAGCTCCTTGGCCATGTCGATGATGTGCGGGGTTACCGGGCTGGTGGCGCTCTCGGTGTCGATCGCATCGATGAATGATTTGTCGATCTTCAACGCGTCCAGCGGCAGCTGTTCCAGGTACTGCAGGCTGGAGAAGCCGACGCCGAAATCGTCAATGGCCACGCTGTGCCCGGCCCGACGCGCCTGCGCCAGCATCGTGCGGGCGCGGTCCAGATCCAGGAAGCCGCGCTCGGTGGCCTCCATCCAGATCTGCTGCGGCAGGATGCCGCTGCCGGCCATGTGCTTGGAGATCATCTTCAGCGCACGGCCGCTGCTGATATCTTCGGCGGCCAGGTTGATCGCGATGTGCGCGCTGCGGTCGGCCACCAGCAGTTCACGCATGTCGCGCACCACGTTCTCGATCACCAGATCGGTGACCGCGCCGATCATGCCGGCCTCTTCGGCCAGCGGAATGAACAGGTCCGGCCGCACCTGGGTGCCATCCGGGCGCTGCCAGCGCACCAGCGCTTCGGCGCCGACACAGATGCCGGTATCCAGCTCGATGATCGGCTGGTAGTGCAGGTACAGCTCGCGGCGGCGGATCGCTGTGGCCAGCTCGCCGCGCAGGGACAGGCGGCGGCGCGACAGCCAGATCACCAGGCCGGCACCGGCAGCGGCCAGCAGAACGCCGATCGGCACGAACAGCCACGCCTGCTGGCGGAAGGTCGCGGCAAGCGCGGTACGCGGCATGGTCGCGATCGCCAACCACTCTTCGTTGCGGGCGGTGGCATACAGGGTGTGGTGGTCCAGGCCTTCATCGGGGGCGCGCAGCAGGGTCTCCAGCAATGCCGGATCCATGCCGTCCTGCCTGGCCAGGAGACGCCCATCGGGGCTGGCCAGGGCAAGGCGCACGTTCGGGTCGGCGATGACATCGACGAAGCGGCGCGGATCGACCAGCACGTCGTAGTTGCCGTACAGGAACGACAGGACCTGGCGCCGTCCGCTGGCCTCGGGGCGCACATCCACGGCGATGCCGGCGCCATCACTGGTGACGTGGTCGGCCTTGGGCTGGTTGACGTCGGACAGGAACGGCCCCCACGACGTACAGCGCAGCTTGCCACCCTCGAAGTAGCCCATCTGGTCGACCGACGGCGAGGTCATCACCAGTGTCTGCATGCGCCGGATATGCTCGGGCCCGCAGGCGTCGTGGGCGCCGACCTCGGCCGACTGCAGTGCCGCCAGCGCTTCCTGGTAGGACTGGTCGGCGCGGCGCAGCGCGCGACCGGCGATGTCGCGCAGCCGCTGCTGCTCGACGCTGACTGCACGGTCCCAGGTGGCATAGGCCATCACCGCGATCGGCACGGCCGCGGCCAGCAGCGCCAGCGCGGTGCCACCAATGATCACGCGCAGCCGACTCAAGGCCGGAGCTCCAGCGGGGCGGGCAGGGCAGGGCACATGGTCGGGCCGATCCTTGGGCAGGTGCGGCTATCTGAGCATGACGCCGGGCCGGGCGGAATGGGACGAATCCGGTATTCGGTCACAATGTGATGAAAGCGACCATGATTGACGCAATCGGGCCGTCCAGCGCTGGCGCTCCGGGCCGGGGAGGACTAACGTCGAACGCTTCGCCCGCCCCAGTGCACGCCCATGACCGAGCCCGCAACGCCCCCCGAGCACCTGCGCCGCAGCCTGTCCAACCGCCACCTGCAGCTGATCGCCATCGGTGGTGCCATCGGCACCGGCCTGTTCATGGGCTCGGGCAAGACCATCAGCCTGGCCGGCCCGTCCATCGTCTTCGTCTACCTGATCATCGGCGCGATGCTGTTCTTCGTGATGCGCGCGATGGGCGAGCTGCTGCTGTCCAACCTGCAGTACAAATCCTTCATCGATTTCTCCACCGATCTGCTCGGTCCCTGGGCCGGCTTCTTCTGTGGATGGACGTACTGGTTCTGCTGGATCGTCACCGCCATCGCCGACGTGATCGCGATTGCCGCCTACGCGCAGTTCTGGTTCCCTGGGCTGGATGCGTGGATACCGGCACTGGCCTGCGTACTGCTGTTGCTGGCACTGAACCTGGTGACGGTGAAGCTGTTCGGCGAGATGGAATTCTGGTTCGCGCTGATCAAGATCGTGGCGATCTGTGCGCTGATCATCACCGGCGCCGGTCTGGTGGCGTGGGGCTTCACCTCGCCCAGTGGCCATACCGCGTCGTTGTCGAACCTGTGGAATGACGGCGGCATGTTCCCGATGGGCCTTGTTGGCTTCTTCGCCGGTTTCCAGATCGCGGTGTTCGCTTTCGTCGGCATCGAGCTGGTGGGTACCACCGCCGCCGAAACCGCAGACCCCGAGCGCAACCTGCCCAAGGCGATCAACTCGATCCCGGTGCGCATCATCATCTTCTACGTGCTGGCGCTGATCGCGATCATGGCCGTCACCCCGTGGCGCCAGGTGGTGCCGGACAAGAGCCCGTTCGTGCAGCTGTTCGTGCTGGCCGGCATTCCTGCCGCGGCCAGCCTGATCAACTTCGTGGTGCTGACCTCGGCCACGTCCTCGGCCAACAGCGGCATCTTCTCCACCAGCCGCATGCTGTACGGTCTGGCCGAAGAGGGCCACGCACCGCGCGGGTTGTCGAAGTTGTCGCGCGCCGCAGTGCCCGCCCGTGGCCTGCTGTTCTCGTGCCTGTGCCTGCTGGGCGGCACGTTGCTGATCTACCTGATCCCGAACCTGGTGACCGCCTTCACCCTGGTGACGACGCTGGCCACCGTGCTCTTCATCTTCGTCTGGTCGCTGATCCTGGTGGCCTACATGGCCTACCGCCGCCGCTACCCGGAACGCCACGCTGCCTCGATCTTCAAGATGCCCGGCGGCGTCGCCATGTGCTGGGCCTGCCTGGTGTTCTTCGCCGCCGTGCTGGTGCTGCTGAGCCTGCAGGCCGACACCCGCCAGGCGCTGGTCGCCAGCCCGGTGTGGTTCGTGCTGTTGGGCGTGGGGTATTGGGTGCGGCGGAGGACCGCGAAGTAATCCAGCATTTGCGTTCCATCGATTGATCCAGAGATCTCTCTGACCCCCGCAGGAAATCGGCCGTTGCCGTTGCTGTTGAGGTTGCCGGCCAGCGGCCGGCACTACCACGGGTGCAGGGCGCAGCCCTGCCGACCCCCATTCACCCAGCATTAGCGGGCGCGGCCGGATGATCCGGCCGCCATGTTCCGTCGCCCTCTCCTGCTTGCGCTGTTGCTGCTGCCCAGCCTGTGGCCCGGGCTGGCCGCCGCGCGCACCGTCTATCGCTGCGTGCAGGGCAACACCGTCAGCCTGGCCACCGCGCCGGAACCCGGTTCACGCTGCACCCCGAAGGAAATCGACGACAACGCCATCCAGACCCCGAATCTGTGGGGCAACATGGGCGTGTTCAGCGGCGTGCTGTACGAGCGCGAGCAGGATGGCGCGCTGGTCTACTCCACCCGCAACCTGCCCGGCTCGCGGGTGTTCCTGAAGTTCACCATGGCCACGCCGCCGGGTGAACCTGCCCACGAAGGCCTGGGCAAGGTGGGCAAGCCGCAGCTGGCGCAGCATGCCAAACAGTTCAAGGCCGCCGCCAAGGCCACCGGCGTAGATGATGCGTGGCTGCGCGCGATCGCCCATGCCGAAAGCAACTTCGATGCGCTGGCGGTGTCCAGCAAAGGCGCACAGGGCGTGATGCAGTTGATGCCGGACACCGCGCAGGAGTACGGGGTGAATGATCCGTTCTCGCCGCAGCAGTCGATCGATGGCGGCGCCCGCTACATGCGCGCGTTGCTGCGTCGCTACAACGGTGATCGGCCGCTGGCAGCGGCCGCTTACAACGCCGGCATCGGCGCGGTCACCCGCTACAAGGGCGTGCCGCCCTATGCCGAAACCCTGGCCTATGTGGACAAGGTGATGGCCCTGTACGCACGCTACCGCGAGGCGATGGGCATCCGTACCGAGGTGCCGGCGCGCTAGGCGGGTGGTGCTGCACGTACGTGGTTCTACATGGGAGCTTGCTCAGCGCGAGGTGGAGGTGCTGACCAGTTCGTAGCGTTCGATGCGGCCCAGGCGGGCAACCTCGGCCTGCACGTCGGCGCGCTGCTTCAGCGCACGCCAGGCCGCATCGATCTTCACGTCACCGGGCAGCGACGGATAGGTGCGCATGTCCTGCAGGCTGGCCAGCGTTTCACCGCGTTCAACGGGTGAGCGCAACTGTTCGATCAGCACGGCAGCTGCGCCGTCGAGATTGCCCTCGTCCAGCAGCATCTCGCGCTGGAACAGGCGCGCGTCATCGCCCTGGGCCAGGATCGCTGCACGCGCGGCCTGTTCGGCCTTGGCATCGCCACGTTCACGGGCGGCAACGAACTGCAGCAGTGCCTGGGCCGCCTTGCCGTAACCGGCCAGGCCCGGCATGTCATTCACTGCCGTGGCGGCATCCTGCATGCGGCCCAGCGAACTGAACACGAAGCCGACGTTGAACTGGTGCTCGGCACCATCGGGGCCCAGTGCACCGATGCGTGCGGCCAGCTTGGCTGCCGCCAGCGCATCCTCGTTGCGGCCCAGCCGGCGCAGCGCGGTGAGCCGGCTGTTGAGCAGCCATGCCACCCATTCGGCTTCTGCCGCCGAAGGCGCCTCGCCTTCGGCGGCCGCAGCGGCCATGCCATCGGTCAGCGCCAGCACTTCCTCGTTGCGGTCCAGCATCAGCAGCGTGCTGCTGAACTCGGCCATGCGCGCGTCCAGCGCCCGGTCGAGCAGGCCGGAAACCCGCAGTTCGTCGAGGTGCTTCTGTGCAGCCTGCACGGGATCAAAGCGCGGGTTGGCGCGGTCGACATAGGGATCGAAGCGCTTGTCACTGCGCAGCCGGATGATTTCGGCGGGCGCGGAGATGCGGGCCAGGGTCGCGGGGATGGCCTCGCCACGGCCGTTGTCGGCCTGCAGCGTGGCCAGTGCCAGCCACAGTCCGGTGGGTTCCAGGCCGCCGCTCTTCCAGCCGTTGTCGAACAGTGCCTGCAGCAGTTCCATGCGCTGCTGCGGCTGGTCCCGCAGGCGGAACTGCAGGTAGTTGATCGCGTGGTGGTCCACCGGCAACGGCGCGTCGGCATGCTTCAGCGCCTGCACCAGGTGCTTGGTGGCAGGCGCCGGTTGGTTCTCGGACAGTTCCACCGAGACCAGGGTCAGCAGGATCTGCGCATCGTCCGGCAGTGCCTCCTGCGCGCGCTGCAGATAGCGGCGAGCCTGGTCCGGCTTCTTCTGCACCATCGCGGTCCAGCCGGCCACCTGCGCGGCGCGGCCGCGATGTTCAGCATCGAAGTCATCCAGCATCGGATCTTCCATCAGCCGTTCCATCGCGATCAGTGCGCCCAGCGTGTTGCCACTGCGTGACTGCTGGATCGCCTCATCCCATCGCGTGGCATAGGCCTGGTGCATCGCATCGGCGGTGACTGACGGCTTCTGTGGTGCCACCGAGATCGAGGCGGAGGCCGGCGTGCTGGCCAGTGCGGCCACCAGCAGGGCGGCGAGGGGGAAGATGCGGGGCATGGAGGATCTCCATCCGTGGGAAGAGCATTGAACCCGCTGTAGCCAGGGAGAACAAGCGCGACGCATGGAACTCTGGTATCCGGCAGTACGTTTGGCCGTGGCGGATCCTGCGTTCAGCGTCTATTGTCGGTGTCTCTTCAGACAGCAGGCAGGCAGCGCAGCACGATGGCACGGTGGCAATGGATGGCGGCAGGCGTAGCGTTGGCGACCGTAGTGGCACTGGCCGCGACCTGGTGGGAGACGCCGCTGCATACGCCGGCTGAACCGGCAGGTCCGGTTCCAACGCCGCTGGCGTGGACCGCGCAGATCGAGCCGCTGGCCGGCGATGGCCACCCGGGTGACCGCGATGGCGCGTCCGCGCAGGCGCGTTTCGCCGATCCGTACGCGTTGCTGCGCAGTGCCGATGGCAGCGTCTATTTCACCGATGCCGGTGACAACAACCGGATCCGTCGCCGACTTCCCGATGGCCGCGTTGAAACGGTGGCCGGGCAGGGCGAGGGGCGTATCGATGGCCCGGCACTGCAGGCCAGTTTCAATACGCCCTCGGGCATCGCCGCCGATGCGCAGGGCAACCTGTATGTGGCCGACACCGGCAACCACGCGATCCGCCGTATCGGCACCGATGGCCAGGTGACCACGCTGGCCGGTGGCGAACAGGGCTACGCTGATGGCCCTGCCGCGCAGGCCCGCTTCGATGCACCGATGGGCATCGCGGTGGACGCGCAGGGCCAGGTCTATGTGGCCGACACCTTCAACGACCGCATCCGGGTGATTGGTACCGATGGCAACGTGCGTACCCTGGCCGGCGGCGAGCGCCCGGGGCTGGCCGATGGCCTGGCGGGCGATGCACGCTTCGATACACCGGTGGCACTGGCCTTCGATGCGCACGGCGCGCTGCTGGTGGCCGACCTGTTCAACAACGCGGTGCGTCGGGTCGGTGCCGACGGCATGGTCAGCACGCTGCTGGGCGATGGCGGCGTGATCAATGGGCCGCTGTCGCTGGCCACCACGCACGACGGCGTGCTGTACGTGGGTGACCTTGATGGCCGCATCGTGCAGGTAACACCACAGGGCCACCAGATCGCGCTGGTGGGCAACGGCCGCCTGCCACGCCTGGCCCGCCCCAGTGGGTTGGCGATGGATGCCGATGGCAGCGTGCTGGTCGCCGATTCCGCCAGCTATCGCCTGCACCGCCTGCGCCCGCTGCCGGTGGGTGACCTGCCGGCACCGGCGCTGGTCGGGCCCGCTGCCGATGCAGCATTGCCGGACACCGGTGGGCGCTGGCCATTGGCACCCCAGGATGGCTGGCATGAAGTGGTCGGCACGCTGGGCGAGGTGCGCGGCAACTTCAAGGGCGAGAGCCGCCACCACCTGCACGGCGGTTTCGATGTGCGCGGCGATGTCGGCCAGACCGTGCTGGCGATCGCCGATGGCAAGATCAGCAGCCCGGTAGCGGCGTGGAGCCTGGGTGGGCAGGCCGAGGGCCTGGCCGTGGACCGCCTCAAGTACATCCACATGCGGGTCGGCCGCACACCGCGCGACCAGCCGTTCGATGCGCGCTGGCAGGCGCTGTACGACGAACAGGGCAAGCTGGAGCGGATGAGGGTGCGTCGCGGCACGCGCATCCACGTCGGCGATCGCCTGGGCAGCATCAACAACCAGGCGCACGTGCACCTGGCGGTAGGCACCGGCGGCTTCGAAACCAACGCCGTGGCGCTGGGCTTCCACAACTACGCCGACCACTTCGCACCGCGCATCACCGATGTGGCGCTGCTGGACGACAACGACCAACCGCTGGCGGCCGGCAGCGACGGCGTGGTGATGCTGGCGCGGCAGGGCCGCGGCGTGCAGATCGTGGTCGAGGCCTGGGACCAGGTTGATAACAACCTGCCGCGGCGCCGGCTGGGCATGTACCAGGTGGGCTACCAGATCCTCGATGCTGCCGGGCAGCCGCTGCAGGGCTATGAGCAGCCGCGCTGGAACATCGTGTTCAACCGCATGCCGCCGCAGACCGAAGCGGTGCGCGTGGCCTATGCACCGGACAGCGGCATCACCGTGCATGGCAGTGCGGTGACCCGCTTCCGCTACCTCGCCACCAACACCGTGCGTGATGGCCTGATGGAAACCGGGCGCTGGCAGCCGGCGGCATTGCCACCGGGCGAGTACACCGTGCGCGCCAGCGTGCGCGACTACAGCGGCAACGAAGGCGTGGGCCCGCGCGAGATCAGAGTACGGTTGCTGCCATAGCCGCAGCCGGGGCGCCGCAGCGTTCGCGCTCGGCGTCCATGTCTTCCAGCGGCCGCACCTCGATGCTGCCGAAGCGTGCCCACGGGAAATCGCGGGCGATGCGCATGGCTTCGTCGCGGTCGCGGGCGACGATCAGGTTGAAGCCGGCCAGCAGTTCGCGGGTTTCGGCGAACGGGCCATCCAGTACGCGGCTGTGGCCATCGCGCACGCGCAGGGTCTGCGCGGTGTCGACCGGCTGCAGCTTCTGCGCGGCCAGCAGCGTGCCTTCCGCCTGCAGTTTGTCGGCGTGGGCCAGGCAGTCGCGCATCAGCGCGTTGAATTCTTCGGTGGGCAGGGCCTGCAGCAGGGCAAGCTCGATGTAGATCAGAAGCAGGTACTGCTGCATGGGACGGTCCTGGCGGGGGCGGGGTGTCCATGATGGCGCAGGTTTGCCTGCCGGCATGCTGCAGCGCGAAAAGCCGCCTGCGGCGGGCGATCGGCGAACGGCGGAGCCCCTCCGTGGTGGGGTGGGTTGGAAGCTGAAAGCTGGGTTTCAGAGGGTGGGGGGGGGGGGGGGGGGGGGGGGGGGGGGGGGGGGGGGGGGGGGGGGGGGGGGGGGGGGGGCGGGGGGGCGGGGGGGGGGGGGCGGCCGC
>NZ_JAWIRU010000023.1:8539-73239 GCF_036320025.1 Stenotrophomonas sp. SMYL86 | reverse complement strand
GTGTGGGCAGGCAGGACCGTTGGCGCCATGGATGGCGCCATCGAGCCCCCATGGATGGGTTTACGGCGTGTCCTGCCTGCCCACACCGCCCCGCCATCCCACAGGAAACCCGCATTTGATGTTGATGTTGCTTCTGAGGTTGCCGGCCAGCGGCCGGCACTACCGCGGGTGCAGGGCGGCACGCCCTGCTCGACCCACCTCACACCGTGATGGTCTGGGTCAGTGACTCCCACGTCGGTGGCACCGGCCACGCCGCCGCCTGGTTGCCATCCAGCACCCTGCGCAGATCACGCGGATCGATCTGCGGTGCCAGCACGTGCACCAGCTCCAGCGCGTAATCACGCAGCACGCGATCGCGAGGCAGCACCGCCCAGGCAATGCACTCAGTGATCGGCTCCGGGGCCGGCCACGACCTCAGGTCTTCGTCGTTGGAACTGACCGCCATCTCCGCCAGCAGGCCCACGCCCAGACCGGTACGCACGTAGGTTTTGATCAGGTCGGCATCGAGCGCGGTCAGCGCCAGATCCGGCACCAGGCCGTTCGCAGCAAAGGCGCGCTGCAACGAGGAATTCGGCCGGGTCGAGGATTCGTAGCTGATCAATGGCTGGCGGGCCAGCGCGGCCAGGTCTGGGGCGCGGCCGGCGCGGTCCAGCGGGTGGCCCTTCGGTACCACCACCAGGCGTCGCCAGCGGAACAGCGGCACCGCGATGCCATCGGTGGGCTCACCGCCAGCGGTGCTGATGATCGCAATATCGGCATCACCCTGGTTCAAGCGGTCAAGCGCGTCGGCTTCGCCGGCCTGCTGCAGGTGCACGCTCACCTGGGGATAGGCCTGCTTGATCGCTGCCACCGCCGGCGGCAGCACGAAGCGCGCCTGGGTGTGGGTGGTGGTCAGGATCAGCTGGCCCTGGCTCTCGCGGCGCTGGTTGGCCGCGTAGGTGCGGATGTTGTTGGCCTCGGCCAGCACCGCACGAGCGCGGGCGATGACCTCGGTGCCGGCCGGGGTGACCGACTCCAGGCTGCGGCCCTTGCGCACGAACAACAGGAAACCCAGCTCGTCCTCCAGCTGCTTGAGCTGCTTGGACAGGCCGGGCTGGGTGGCGTGCACGCGCGAGGCGGCCAGCGTGATGTTCAGCTCGGCGTCGGCGATGGCAACCAGGTAGCGCAGCTGGGTCAGCGTCATGGGAGGCAGGCGGCGTGGGGCGGAGGTCCACTCTAGGGTCAATTGCCGTCACCAGCTTATAACCAAAGGTTGTTTAAGAAAGGTATCTGGTCATTTCCGGGCGTCATATGCCGGCGCTACGGTCAGCCGGCAGCCGCTGGCCTGAACAGCCAGCCCTCCCCTTCGCCCGCCGAAGCCCGGCGCGGCCCCGTTTCCGGAGCGCTTCCATGGCCCTGTACGACTCCATCCTCGATACCGTCGGCAACACCCCCATCGTCAGGCTGCAGCGCCTGGCGCCCGCGCAGGTCAGCGTCTACGCCAAGGTCGAGTCGTTCAACCCGGGCGGTTCGGTGAAGGACCGTCTGGCGCTGGCGATCATCCTCGACGCCGAGGCACGCGGCCTGCTCAAGCCGGGCGACACCATTGTCGAAGCCACTTCAGGCAACACTGGCGTGGCACTGGCGATGGTCGCCGCCGCGCGCGGCTACAAGTTCGTGGCCACCATGGTCGAGACCTTCTCGGTGGAGCGCCGCAAGCTGATGCGCGCCTATGGTGCCAAGGTGATCCTGACCCCGGCCGCCGAGCGCGGCAGCGGCATGGTGCGCAAGGCGGCCGAACTGGCCGAGCAGCACGGCTGGTTCCTGGCCAGCCAGTTCGCCAACCCGGCCAACCCGGCCTATCACCGCAACACCACCGCCGCCGAGATCCTGCGCGACTTCGCCGGCAAGCGGCTGGACTACTTCGTCAGTGGCTGGGGCACGGGTGGCACGCTTACCGGCGTGGGCGAAGTGCTGAAGGTCGCGCGCCCGCAGACCCGCATCATCGCCACCGAACCGGCCGGCGCCGCGCTGCTGAAGGGCGATGACTGGAAGCCGCACAAGATCCAGGGCTGGACCCCGGACTTCGTGCCGGACGTGCTCAACCGCGATGTGGTGGACGAACTGGTCTCGGTCGAAGATGACCGCGCGATCGCCACCGCGCGTCGCCTGGCTGCGGAGGAAGGCATCTTCGTCGGCATTTCCGCCGGCGCCACCGTGGCGAGCGCGCTGGACGTGGCCGCCCGCGCTGAACCGGGCTCGGTGATCCTGGCAATGCTGCCCGATACCGGCGAGCGCTATTTCTCCACACCGCTGTTCGCCGATGTGAATGAGGGTTCCGACGACGACTGGCTGGCCGGCCTGCCGTGATGCATCGGGTCGGATCCCTTTCCTGCAGGGAAAGGGCTCTGACCCGGTTTGCCAGAACCATGGATCGCAGGGGTCAGAGCCTTTTCCGTGCGGGAAAAAGCTCTGAGCCCTTTCTGCTTCAGCCTGCGTGAAGGCGTCGCCCGCCATCGTGCGTGAAGGCCGTCGGATCGCAGCGCGTGAGACGGTCATGACGCAGTATCGATGCCCTGTCCCCTACCGTGGGAACAGCCGGCGCAGATGCTGCGCGGAACACCTCACAGGCAGGAGACGGACGCATGAAGATCGAAGTTTGGCAGGGCGATATCACGACCCTGGCGGTGGATGCGATCGTCAACGCGGCCAATGAAACACTGCTCGGCGGCGGCGGCGTCGACGGCGCGATCCATCGCGCGGCCGGGCCGGCATTGCTGGCCGAGTGCGAGCAGTTGCCGGAGCTGCGTCCGGGCGTGCGTTGCCCAACCGGCGAAGTGCGCGCCACCGACGCTTACGCATTGCCTGCGCGGCATGTACTGCACACGGTGGGCCCGGTCTGGCACGACGGCCAGCGCGACGAACCGGCATTGCTGGCCAACTGCTACTGGAAATCGCTGCAGTTGGCCGAGTCGCTGGGCGTGAAGTCGATCGCGTTCCCGGCGATCAGCTGCGGTGTGTATGGCTATCCGCTGTACCAGGCCGCGCAGATCGCAGTGACGGAAACACTGGCGTGGCAGCGCAGCCATGCACAGCCGATGCGCATCGTGCTGGTGGCGTTCAACACTGCTACGGCGAAGGCCTACCAGCAGGCATTGAGCGCCGCGGGACAAAGCACGGACAACGAACCGCGCGGGTCGATGCTGCCGCCTCTGGGCGATGCGGGCTTCGCCGCTGCGCACTGAACCGCAGCGCTTCCGGTAAAAGGAAAGGCCGGGCATTGCCCGGCCTTTCCCGTTGCGGCCTTGAGGTCATCCACGCTACGTGTGGATCACATCAACGGCTGGCTGCTTCCACCGCAGCAGCGGCGTCATCGGCCACGGCAGCAGCTGCATCCGCAGCGGCGCGTGCGGCCGAGGCGGCAGCACCGTCGGCGCTGGCACCTTCGACCTGCACGCGCACTTCCACCAGGCCCGCACCGTTGTTCAGGCTGGACACGTCGACGGTGTAGTGACCGGCCGGCAGCGTCTCTTCCAGGCGTGCATTGGTGCCATTGCCACCGTCGTCGTCGGTCAGCTCGACGGCGCCGCCGACCACGCGCAGCACGGTATCGACCTGGCTGGAAATCGCATCCAGGCGCACGTCGGCCGGACGATCCAGGGTCAGCAGGAAGCGGCGGCGGCCTTCGTTGTCCAGCATGGTGTACGCGCTGCCCGACTTCGGCAGTGCCGTGCCATCGCGATCCACCAGGTTGCCTGGCAGTTCGATGCGGGTGGCCGACAGGGTGAACATGCCATTGACGCCGTCGCCGAGGCCGCGTGCAGTCAGGGTGTACTTGCCCGGCTTCAGCGAGAGGTTCAGGCGCGAGTTGGTGCTGTCGCCGCCATCATCGTTCTCGGCATCCACGCCCTGGCCGGACAGCTTCAGCACCGGATCGAAGACATCCGAGACCAGGCGGATCTCGTACAGGCCCGCCTTCTCCACCTGCAGGGTGTAGTCCTGCGAGTTGCTGGCCAGCATATCGACGATCTCACCACTGCCCACCAGCGGCTTGCCGTCGTACGGCTTCAGCTTCTCGGCGCGCAGGCGGTACGGACCAAAGGCGCTCGGACCGTTGGCGTTGACCGCCACCTGGTAGGTGCCGCCACCGTTGGCACGGAAGGCCAGCGAGACATCGCCTTCGCGTTCGTAACCGATATTGCTGGTGGACACCAGGCTGCCGTTGTTGAACACGGCGATCGAACCGGTCAGTGCGCCGGTGAGCTTCAGGCCGACCAGTTCCCTGTCTTCCAGCTTGATCTGGTACAGCTGATGATGGCTGCCGTCGTTGAAGTTGATGCCGCTGCGCGAGGTGATCTCGCCGGACACCGGCTTGTCGAAATCGAGCGACGCGGCCTTGCCTGCGTCACCACCGCCACCGATGCGGTTGCAACCGCCGGCGATCAGGACCGTGGCGACGGCCAGTGTGATTGCTGCCAAACGCATGTTTTTTCTCCTTGGCCTTCCATGTATGTCCCGCACACCGGCCCGGTGCGTGGGGGCGGAAAAGATACCCGCAAAAGCAAACGCCGGCGTGATGCCGGCGTTGCCCTGTTCATCCTGCGATGGGACGGATCAACCGTTCCACTTGCCCAGCGCGGCCAGGCCGTTGTCCTTGGCGCGCTCGTACACGGTCTTCTGGGCGGCAGCGTAGTTGCCCTTCATGTCCTTGGCCCACAGCTTCAGCGCGGCCTGCTGCATGGCGCGGCCGTAGGAGAAGCTCAGCGGCCACGGCAGGTTGCCCAGCTGGTTCATCGCGTTCAGATGCTCGGTGGACTGCTCGTCGCTCTGGCCACCGGACAGGAACACCACGCCCGGCAGGATGGCCGGCACGGTGCTCTTCAGGCACATCACGGTCGACTCGGCCACTTCCTCGACGTCGGCCTGCTCATCGCAGCCCTTGCCCGAGATGACCATCGAGGCCTTCAGGATGGTGCCTTCCAGCAGCACGTTCTGCTGGTACAGGGCATCGAACAGCGAACGCAGGGTGGCTTCGGTGACTTCGTAGCAGGTCTCGATGTCGTGGTCGCCGTCCATGATCACTTCCGGCTCGACCATCGGCACCAGGCCGCATTCCTGGCACAGGGCGGCATAGCGGGCCAGCGCGTGGGCGTTGGACTCGATGCAGGTGCCCGACGGAATGCTTTCGCCGATGTTGATCACCGCACGCCACTTGGCGAAGCGCGCACCCAGCTTGTAGTACTCCTGCAGGCGCTCGCGCAGGCCGTCCAGGCCTTCGGTCACCAGCTCGCCCGGGCAGCCGGCCAGCGGGTGCGCACCCTTGTCCACCTTGATGCCCGGAATCATGCCGTGGTCGGCCATGTACTTGGCGAACGGCACGCCGTCCTTGGTCGACTGACGGATGGTTTCGTCAAACAGGATGGCGCCGGAAATGTGCTCGTTGAGCTTCGGCGTGGTCAGCAGCAGTTCGCGGTAGGCACGACGGTTCTCCTCGGTGTTCTCGATACCGACGCCAGCGAAACGCTTGGCGATGGTAGCGGTGGATTCGTCGATCGCGATGATGCCCTTGCCCGGGGCAACCATGGCCTGGGCGGTTTCAGCCAGCTGTTCGATGCTCATGTACTTCCTGTGGCGGGTGCGGGAAAAACGTAAGTATAGCCCCGCCGCCCGTTGCACCGACGTGCAGGGCAGTCTGGAAACGATTCCAATGTCCGCACCGGACAAGGGATGTCCTGCGGCATGGGGTCAGAGCCCGTTCGGGGATCTGACCCCGGGGTCGGATCCGCAACGCGGCTCCGACCCCAGGCCAACAATACTTACAGGTCGCCCAGGCCGCTGGCGCGGCCGTCTTCGCCCACTTCCAGCAGGCGCAGGGTGTTGGTCGCGCCCAGGGTTTCCATGTGCTCACCGCTGGTGAACACGACGCGGTCACCGGCCTGCAGCAGTTCGGCTTCCACCAGCAGGCGGATGCTGCCGCGTGCGGCTTCACGCGGGGTCAGGCCACGGCTGTCGAAGTTGATCGGGTAGACATCGCGCATCAGCGCCATCTGGCGGCGTGCACCGTCGTGGCGGGTGACCGCGAACACCGGCGCCTTGGCGCGGAAACGCGACAGGTAGCGGGCGGTGCCACCGGATTCGGTCATCGCCACGATCGCGCGCACGCCCACGTGCTGCGACAGGAACATGGTGGCCATGGCAATGGCCTGGTCGGCACGTTCCAGGTTGCGCGGCGAGGCGTTGAAGTCGGTCTCGGTCTGGAACTGGCGCTCTGCACCCAGGCAGATGCGCGCCATCGCTTCCACCGCCTTGACCGGCCAGGCACCGGCAGCGGTCTCGGCCGACAGCATCACCGCGTCGGTACCGTCGATGACCGAGTTGGCCACGTCCAGCACTTCGGCACGGGTCGGGATCGGGCTTTCGACCATCGACTGCAGCATCTGCGTGGCGGTGATCACCACCTTGTTCTGCGCCAGCGAGGCCTTGATGATCTTCTTCTGCAAGCCCGGCAGTTCGGCATCGCCGATTTCCACGCCAAGGTCGCCACGGGCCACCATCACCACGTCGCTGGCCTCGACGATTTCTTCCAGGTTCTCGATCGCCTCGGTGCGCTCGATCTTCGACACCAGCGCGGCATCGCAGCCGTGCGAGCGGGCGATCTCACGCGCGTCGTTCATGTCCTGCGCATTGCGGCAGAACGACACGGCGATGAAGTCGACACCGATCTTGGCGACGATGCCGATCAGTTCCTTGTCGCGCTCGGTCAGCGCGCCCAGCGACAGGCCGCCGCCCTGCTTGTTCAGGCCCTTGCGGTCGGACAGCACACCGTCGTTCAGTACGGTGTTGATGATGCGTTCGCCCTGCACTTCCACCACCTGCAGCTGCATCAGGCCGTCGTCGAGCAGCAGCACATCGCCCGGACCCACGTCCTGCGGCAGGCCGAGGTAGCTCACGCCCACCTGGGTGGCGTCACCCGGGCCGGCGCTGGTGCTTGCGATCAGGTCGAAGCGGTTGCCCGCCTTCAGCTGTACCTTGCCTTCGGCGAAGCGCTCGATGCGGATCTTCGGGCCCGGCAGGTCGGCCAGGATGCCGACTTCCACGCCCACGCGGGCCGCGGCAGCGCGCACTTCGGCAGCACGCTTGGCCTGGCCGGAGGGATCGCCATGGCTGAAGTTCAGGCGCACCACGTTGACGCCGGCGCGGAACAGATCCTCCAGCACGCCCGGCGGATCAGTGGCCGGACCGAGGGTGGCAAGGATCTTGGTGCGACGCTGACGCTCGAACATGGTGAATGGGCCTCTCCCGATAAAGAACGGAAATTAGCACATCCTTCACGCCGCATGTATACGGTTACAGCCTTGCGCTGCCTGACTTCGCGGGTCATCGAACGGACATCGGCCGGACATACGCTGGCGCAGGGTGGTGGTGGCGCCGGGCGTGGCCCGGCGCTACCGATCAACGGCGCATCACGCCAGCAGCGTTTCCAGCTGCGCCGGTTCACGGGCCAGCTGCCCGGCACCGGCTTCGGTGAGTTCGGCCTCACCGCCAAAGCCCCACAACACACCGACGCTGCGCAGGCCATGGTGACGCGCGCCTTCAATGTCCATGCGGCGGTCGCCGATCATCCAGCACTGCGCGGGCTGCACCTGCAGCCGACGCAGCGCCTCACCGACCAGTTCCGGCTTGTGGCTGCGCGAGCCATCGAGGGTTGAACCGACGATCTCCTCGAACAGCCCACCGAACGGCAGGTGGGCAAGGATGCGGCGCGCGTGCGGCTCGTTCTTGGCAGTGACCACCGCCAGGCGATGGCCACGACCATGCAGCGTGCGAAGGGTGTCTTCCACCTGCGGGTACACCGTGTGCTCGCGCCAGCCCTCGACGTCGAAGCGCTCACGGTAGTAGCCCACCGCCTGTTCCACCCGCGCCGGTTCACCGAACAGCGGCGCGAAGGTGGTGCGCAGCGACGGACCGATCCAGCCCAGCAGGGTCTCCTGCGGTGGCACCGGATGGTCCATCTTCTGCAGCGCATAGGCGATGCAGGCGGTGATACCCACCTGCGAATCGATCAGCGTGCCGTCCAGGTCGAAGAACAGGACATCCTTGCTGCGATCGGCACTCATGCGCCGCGCGCGTCGAGTGCGGCCACCGCCGGCAGGGTCTTGCCTTCCAGGAATTCCAGGAACGCACCGCCACCGGTGGAGATGTAGCTGACCTGCTGGGCGATATCGAACTTGTCGACCGCGGCCAGGGTGTCGCCACCACCGGCGATGGAGAATGCCGGCGAACTGGCGATGGCACGGGCCAGCGCTTCGGTGCCCTTGCTGAAGGCCTCGAATTCGAACACACCGACCGGACCGTTCCAGACCACGGTACCGGCCTTCCCGATCAGCTGCGCGTACTGCGCCGCGGTCTGCGGGCCGATGTCCAGGATCAGGTCGTCTTCGGCAACGGCGTCGACCGCCTTCACTTCGGCAACCGCGTCCGGCATGAACTGCTTGGCGGTGACCACGTCCACCGGCAGCGGGATATCGGCGCCACGCGCCTTGGCATCGGCCACGATCTTCTTCGCGGTGTCCAGCAGGTCCGGCTCGTACAGCGACTTGCCGACGTTGTAGCCGGCGGCAGCGATGAAGGTATTGGCGATGCCACCACCGACGATCAGCTGATCGACCTTGCCGACCAGGTTGGCCAGCAGTTCCAGCTTGGTGCTGACCTTGCTGCCGGCGACGATGGCCAGCAGCGGCTTGGCCGGTGCATCCAACGCCTGCGCCAGCGCGTCCAGCTCGGCCATCAGCAGCGGGCCCCCGGCCGCGACCGGGGCGAAGCGGATGACGCCATGGGTCGAGGCCTGCGCACGGTGCGCGGTGCCGAAGGCATCCATCACGAACACATCGCACAGGGCGGCGTACTTCTTCGACAGGGCTTCATCGTCCTTGCCCTCGCCGACGTTCATGCGGCAGTTTTCCAGCAGCACCAGCTGGCCCGGCTGCACGTCGACACCGTCGACCCAGTCGCGCACCAGCGGAACCTCGCGACCGAGCAGCTCGGACAGGCGCTGGGCCACCGGCGACAGCGAATCGGCTTCGCTCCACACACCTTCCTTCGGGCGCCCCAGGTGTGAGGTGACCATCACTGCCGCGCCCTGCTCCAGCGCGCGCTTGAGCGTCGGCAGCGAAGCGGTGATGCGCTGTTCGGAGGTGATGCGGCCATTCTCGATCGGCACGTTCAGATCCTGGCGGATCAGCACGCGCTTGCCGGAGAGGTCGAGGTCGGTCATGCGGACGATGGACATGGGCAACTCTTTGGCTCAGGGACGGGATGCCGGGGTACGGCAGACGGCCATTGTATCGGGTGCGGGTGGTGGGAGGGCCGATGCCTGCGGCAGGCAGAGGCGCACGGCAACTGCAACAGCAACGGCAACGGCCAAAGCGCTGGCGCTTCGTGATGCTGGGGCGGGGCCGGGTTTGGGTGGGCGGGCCGGGGAGGCCGTGAATCCGGCCGGGGGGGCTTAGCCGCGCCATCCATGGCGCGGATACCCCTGCCAGCCCACACCACCCGGCCTCGAAAGGTTCATGAGGCGGAGCGGATGGCAAAGGCACAAGCAGTGTGTGGTGTCGGATGAAGAACGAAGAGGTCAGATCCGTTTTCCTGCGGAAAACGGATCTGACCCCGATGGCCGTCGAGCGAAGCGACCCGCTTCCGCTCTTGCTTTTCTTTTTCCTCTTCCGTGGGTGGACGCACACGGAAACTGTCAGAGGCCGGGCGGGGTGGGTTCGCGGGGGTGTCAGCCGCATGGATGCGGCTGCCAAGCCTACAAGGACGTACTTGCGGCGTCCCCCGCGAACCTACCCCGCCCGGCCAAGCGCGGCTTTTGCTTTGCACGACCAACCCCACTCACGAGGGGCTGCGCCGTTCGCCGGAACCTACGCCGAAGGCGCCGGCTTCTGCCGAAGCAGACTGACCGCCAGGCCGCCAACAACCAACACACCCAGCCCCAGCAACGCCCACAGCAGCCACGACTTCCAGTCGTGCTGCGGCTTCAGTGCCGACTCACCGGCCAGTGGCTCCGGGCTGCCTTCCAGGCGCGCCAGCGTCGGCTGCCACGACGGATCATTGCGCTGCCGCAGCTCCTCGATCAGCACACCGATCGGCGCCTCCATCCGGCGCGCAGTCGAGCTGCCCACCGCCAGCGCATACGGCGCCGCGCCCTGGCTCAGGAACACCAGCACTTCCGGCTGATAACCCAGACGCAGGATTGGAGCCGTCGCCGTTTCAGCCGGATTCGCCACCAGCTTCCAGTAACGGTCGCGGTGGATGCCGCCCAGCGGTTGGGCGGCGGACTGCTGTCGCTGGCCCTGGGCGCCCTGCTGCAGCTGGTAGGCAATCCACGGTGCGCTGCGGCGCTGCCATTCCGCGCTCTCGTCATCGCGGCTGAACAATGTCCACTGCACCAGGCTGTTGTCGGTGCTGGCCACGTCAGCACGCGCCGCCGGGAAGCGGCCATCCATCTCGAAGGTGTATTCGCCCTTGCGCTTCGAGGTCGGTTCCAGCGACAACCACTCCCACGGCAGTGTGGCCGGTGCCGGTGGCAGCTCGGCCAGTACGCTGCGCAACGTTGGCAGACGGGCATCGCCCTGCGCCAGCACACGCAGATAGCGCGCTTCACCATCCACCTGCAGACGGCGCTGCAGCAGGCGCTTGCCGGCGCGCTGCAGATCCACCAGCGGAATGTCGCGGCCAATCGCACGCCAGTGCTGCAGGTCGTCGCTGACGTCCAGCTGCACCTGTGCCTGCAACGGCTGGCCACTATCCGCCCAATCCAGCACCAGTGCCGCCAATGGTTGCTGGCCGAGCACGCTGGCATCGATCAGCCAACCGCCCTGCCCGTTCGCTACCGCACCACCACCCACACGCGCCTCGACCCGGCGTACGCGACCATCGGTATCGCGCTCGGTCAGCAACTGCAGGTCGTTGCGCTGCGCTTCGGCCAGCGGCGGCAACGCGAACCACGGCAGCTCACGCTGCACCGGCGGCTGTGCCAGCGGCTGGTCCGGCGCCAGCAAGGCCGACGGCAACGATTGGCCGGCGGCATTGAACACCTGCACATCGCCCAGGTCCGCACTACCGGCGCGACGGTAGATCGCCGGTTCCAGCACGACACGGTAGGCACCCGATTGTGCGCTGGACAACGTCAGCGGCCACTGCTCGGCGTACTGGGTACGGTAATCGGCGGCCTGTGCGGTGACGGCGGCCAGCATGCCGAACATCGCCGGCAGCAGCGCCCTGCTCCACGTCTTCATTGTTTTTCCTCCACGGTCGGCGCCGCGCTCGGCGGTGCCGGTGCCAGATAACCCACGACCGTGCACAGCAGGCCGTAGGCGATGAACGATGCGATGCCCAGCAGGTTGCCCAGGTGCTGGCGATCGACGATGACCAGCTTGGCCAGCACCACGCCCATCAGCACCGCACCGACCATCCACAACACGCGCTGGCCGCGGCGCGAGCCCCACACCCAGGCAATCACGCCGAGCACGCTCCACAGCACGGTCAGGCTGGTCTGCGCCAGGCTGAAGCGCATCATCGACGCGTTCCACGACAGGCCGCCCCACTGATGCACGCCATGCAGCACAACGCTGGTCAGCGCGACGAAGGTTGCCAATGACAGCAGCGGCATGCGGATACCCAACAGCGCCTGCGGCGCCTGATCGCTGTACAGCCAACGCGCCAGCAGCAGCAGGCTCAGCCACTGCCCGATCTCCGCCGGATTCAACACCGGCAGCCACAGCAGCGGCGCGGCATCGCCCGGCAGCAGCTGGCCGGACAGCCAGCCGATCGACAACAGGCCGAACAGCACGCACTGCAGCGGCTGGCGCACGCGGTCGAACGCTGCACCCAGCGGCCAGCGCAGCGCATTCCAGCGCCACAGCGACAGCGCCGCCATCAGCAGCCACGGCAGCGTCACCAGCAACGTGGTCCAGCCCTGTGCCAGCCCGGCTTCACCACCGCCCCACAGGGCCAGCAGCGAAAGCAGCGACGGCCACAGCAGCCACCACAGGAACTGCGCGATGCGTGCCACGGTATTGCCGCCCTGGCGCAGGCACAGCAGCGTGCGCACGCCCAGCACCGCGAACACCGCCCAGGCCAGCGCGCCGTAGCCGGCGAACGGCTGATGGTGCGCGTCGCTCTGTATCAGCGCCAGTGGGAAGCCCAGCGCCAGCATCGCGAGTGCGGTCACCCCCAGCGCACGCGCCGGCTGGCGCCGCTGTACTTCGGCGGCCAGCCATGCGGTAACGGCAGCCAGCACCAGCAGTGCATCCACTTCGGTGCGGTACGGGAAGAACCGGGTGATCTCGTGCACCAGGCCACCCAACCACCACAGCAGGCCCCACAGGTAGTAGACCAGGGCAATCTCGTGGCGCTGCCTGCGCTGGTAGCTCCAGGCCGACGCGAAGCCGGCAACGGCCAGCAGCAGTGCACCGATCGCGGTCGGGTTGAGCAGGAAGCGCAGGTCCTCATGCCAGTGATCGCCACCGGCCACGAAAGCGAACGCCGCGCCCATCTGCAACAACGCACCGGACACCTGCGGCAGCCAGCGCTTCTGGCGCAGGCCCAGCCAGGCCAGGCCTGCACCTTCCAGCGCGAACACCGCGCCGGTGGCACGCGCCGACAAGGCCAGCGGCACCGCCAGCGTGGCGAAGCCCACCGCCAGCACCGCATGCGACTGCGCCAGTACGGTGTACGACGCGCGCGCAATCAGTGCCCGCGCCAGTACGGCGTAGATCGCCGCCAGGCCCAGTGCGCACAGCGCCAGCGTCATCGGCTGCTCGTGCAGCATGCCGGCCTGCAGCGAGAAGGCGACCAAGGGCGTACCGAACACCAGGCTGCCGTCGACCAGGTCACGCCGCCCGGCGGGCTGCCGGCGTGCGTACAGCAGCGGGATCAGCAGGTAGAAGGCGAAGAACAGCAGCAGGAACGGCTCGGTGCTGCTGAACTTGTCCGGCGCGTACTGCAGCACGCCCCAGAACGTACCGATGCCGAAGGTGAAGGCGAAGCCCAGCAGGTTCAGCGCGCGCCACGGCCGGAACCAGGCAATGGCGAAGATGCCGGCGTTGAGCACCGCGTAGTAGCTGAACAACCCCACGTGGTTGCCGCTGCCGGTGGACAGCCACAGCGGTGCCATGAAGCCTGCGAGGATGCCCAGCACCGCCAGCGTGCGCGAGTTCTGCACCACCGCCAGCACGCACAGCCCGGCCACCAGCGCGATCGAACTGGCGAAGGCAAACCCGGGGTTGAGCAGCTCGAACCGCTTGAACGCGGCGAAGATGGTCAGCAGCAGCACGCCGATGGCACCGCCCTGCAGCGCCAGTGCGAACAAGCGCCGGCGCTCGCGCTGATGCCAACCGAACGCCAGCAGGCCCAGCGCACCCACGGTGACACCGGCCAGGCGCAGCTCGATCGGCAGCACCAGCCAGCCCTGGTCACTGACGTACTTCAACAGCGCGGCAACACCGGCCAGCAGCACCAGCATGCCGATCTTGACCGGCACGTTGCCCTCGGTGAACCAGCGCTTGACCGCTCCGATGCCGCGCTCGATGAAGTTCGGCAGCGTCGGTTCGGAAGGCAACGGCGGCTGCACTGGCACGGAAGGCACCGGCGGTGGTGCGACCGGGCGCGGCGCCTCCGCTGCCGCAGGCACCGGTTCGTGCACCGGCGGCGGCGTTGGCTGGGGGGGAGGCGGCGCGGCAGCCGCCACCGGCCGCAGGAACGGCGGATCGGCGCCAGGCGCAGGCATGGGCGCAGCCCGTTCCGGCGCAGGCTCGGCTGCAGCCGGGCGGGCGGCCGGCGCGGCGGCCAAGGCACCTTCCAGCGCGGCCACACGGCGGCGCAGGCCGGCAATCATCACCAGCGCTACCACCAGCAGCAGCGGGATGGCCAGCAGAACCAGTACCACCAGGGCTATCAATGCTTCCATTGCATGCTTCCATTGCAATCCCGCGCCCCAGCGGCAGCGGTCGACCGCCCCATGCTACGACAGGGCTGGCCCCATAAACGACGAACCCCGGCCAGGCCGGGGTCCGCGTGCGATCTTGGCCAGCCTTACTTGGCGGCGACGACCTTGGCCATTTCCAGGCACTTGTTCGAGTAGCCCCACTCGTTGTCGTACCAGGTGACCAGCTTGACGAAGGTGCCGTCCAGGGCGATGCCGGCTTCGGCGTCGAACACCGAGGTGCAGGTCTCGCCGCGGAAATCGGTGGCCACGACCTTGTCTTCGGTGTAGCCCAGGATGCCCTTCAGCGGGCCTTCGCTCTGTGCCTTCACTTCAGCGCAGATCTCGGCGTAGGTGGCTTCCTTTTCCAGCTCGACGGTCAGGTCGACCACCGACACGTCCGAGGTCGGGACACGGAAGCTCATGCCGGTCAGCTTCTTGTTCAGTTCCGGGATGACCACGCCGACGGCCTTGGCCGCACCGGTGGACGACGGAATGATGTTCTCCAGGATGCCGCGGCCACCACGCCAGTCCTTGTTGGACGGGCCATCGACGGTCTTCTGGGTAGCGGTAGCCGCATGCACGGTGGTCATCAGGCCACGCTTGATGCCCCACTTGTCATTGATGACCTTGGCCAGCGGGGCCAGGCAGTTGGTGGTGCACGACGCGTTGGAGACGATCGCCTGGCCGGCGTAGGTCTTGTCGTTCACGCCGTAGACGAACATCGGCGTGTCGTCCTTCGACGGGGCCGACATGATGACCTTCTTGGCGCCGGCATCGATGTGCTTCTGCGCGGTTTCCTTGGTCAGGAACAGGCCGGTGGATTCGATCACCACGTCCACGTCCACTTCGTTCCACTTCAGGTTGGCCGGGTCGCGTTCCTGGGTCAGGCGGATCTTCTTGCCGTTGACCAGCAGGTCGTTGCCCTGCACCGCCACGTCAGCCTTGAAACGGCCATGCACGGAGTCGTACTTGAGCATGTACGCCAGATAGTCCGGCTCCAGCAGATCGTTGATGGCCACGATTTCGATGTCGTCGCCGAAGTTCAGCACCGCCGAGCGCAGGACGTTACGCCCGATGCGACCGAAACCGTTGATACCAACCTTGATTGCCATGTTCTCAAGCTCCTGCGGCCGCGACGGGTGCGGCGGGATGGATAGGGCCCACAAGTCTAGCAAACCGGGGCTGGCCACCGCCGGCCAGCCCCGGCAGGCAGCAGGCCGGCGGACAGGATTTGATCCGGATCAAAGCGTTAGCGCGATGTGAGGCCGAGACTGGCTGCATCCACCCAGCAACGAGATCACCCCCATGCGCAAGACCTCCCCCCTGATCGTGGCCAGCCTGGCCGCCGCCCTGTCCCTCGCCGCCGCCCCGGCCATGGCCCAGTCCAAGGGCGACTGGACCCTCTCCGCCGGCGTGCACCAGGTGGCCCCGAAGTCGAACAACGGCTGGCTGGCCAACCACACCCTGAAGGTCGACGTCGACAACGACGTCAAGCCGACCATCACCGGTGAGTACTTCATCGCCGACAACCTGGGCGTCGAAGTGCTGGCCGCGCTGCCGTTCAAGCACGACATCAACATCAACGGCCTGGGCCGCGTGGGCAGCACCAAGCAGCTGCCGCCGGTGGTGACCGTGCAGTACCACTTCAACAGCAAGGGCAAGGTGTCGCCGTTCATCGGTGCGGGCGTGAACTACACGACCTTCTTCAGCGAAGACACCACCGGTGCGCTGAAGGACAGCCGCCTGAAGCTGCAGGATTCGTGGGGCCTGGCCGCGCATGCGGGCGTGGACTTCGCGATCGGCGAGAAGGGCGCACTGCGCGTGGACATGCGCTGGATCGACATCGACAGCAAGGTGAAGTTGAACGGCGAGAAGATCGGCACGGTCAACATCGATCCGCTGGTCTACGGCGCTTCGTACGTCTTCAAGTTCTAAGGCGGCGTGTTGAGCGCGGGGGCTTCGCCCCCGCTCCCCCGCTACACGCAAAACCCTCGCAGCATGTTGCCCCGGTGATTGCCGGGGCTTTTTTTGTTTGCGCGAAAAGCACCGGCATCTGGAATTGGGCGGAGAGGGTGGGGTGATCGGGACACGCCGTAAATACGTCCCTGTAGGCTTGATCGCCGCATCCATGCGGCGAACGGTCCCGATCACCCCACCCTCTCCACCCTTCCCATCTGCGCGCGCGTGCCAGCTCAAGCAAAGGCAATAGCAGAACCCGTGCATCCGAGGCGCAATGATTGCCTGTAATTGCAGGAGGCCGATTCTGATCCTGCATTTGTTTTTGATGTTGCCTTTGACGTTTGCATCCGCCTCCGCGGGCATGTTTGGAGGGGAGCGCAGCGGGAGGGGCGGCGGGACCGTTGGTGCCATGGATGGCGCCATCGAGCCCCCATGGATGGGTTTACGGCGTGTCCCGCCGCCCCTCCCGCTGCGCTCCCACTTCGGAACAGGAACGCGCCGCTCTTCAATCCACCTACCCCGCTAGAATGTGCGCATGAAAGCCCTGCACTCCCTGTTCCTCGCCGCCGCCCTGGCGCCGGCCCTGCTGTCCGTCTCCGCCCCCGCCCATGCCTGGGGCGCGCAAGGCCACCGTCTGGTCGCCGAAGTCGCCGACGCCCGCCTCAACCCCACCGCCCGCGCCGAAGTGGACCGCCTGCTGGCCACCGAACCAGATGCCACGCTGGCCAGCATCGCGCCGTGGGCCGACCAGCTGCGCGCCAAAGACCCGGGCCTGGGCCGTCGCTCGGCCGGCTGGCACTACGTCAACATCGCCGAAGACAACTGCCACTACGAAGCACCGAAGCACTGCAAGAACGGCAACTGCATCGTCGAGGCCCTGAAGGCACAGAGCGCCATCCTCGGCGACCGCAGCCTGACCGACGGCGAGCGCCTGCAGGCGCTGAAGTTCGTCGTGCACCTGGTCGGCGACATCCACCAGCCGATGCACGCCGGTTACGCCCACGACAAGGGCGGCAACGACTTCCAGCTGCAGTTCGGCAACCGCGGTACCAACCTGCACTCGCTGTGGGACAGCGGCATGCTCAACACCCGCAAGCTGGACGACGCCGGCTATCTCCCGCTGCTGCAGAGCCAGCGCGCGCCGAAGCTGGCGCGCCAGTCCAACCCGCAGCACGACCCGCAGACGTGGGCCGAAGCCAGCTGCCGCATTTCCATGCAAGCTGGCGTTTATCCGGCCACGCGTAAAATCGGTGACGAATACACCGAGCGCTACCGGCCGCTGGCCGAAGCGCAGCTGCGACTGGCCGGTGAGAACCTGGCGCAGTTGCTGAACCGCGTGCTCGGCACGCGCTGAGGAGAGTTCCGATGCCGGTCCAGGTGCAGTCGTTCTTCCACCGTGACAGCAACACCTTCAGCTATCTGGTCAGCGACCCGGCCAGCGGCGAGGCAGCGCTGATCGACCCGGTCCTGGACTACGACCCGGATACCGACGCCAGCAGTGAAGCGCCGCTGCATGCCGCGTTGCAGGCCATCGAACAACAGGACCTGCAGCTGCGCTGGCTGCTGGAAACCCACGCCCACGCCGACCATGTGTCGGCCGGGCGCCGCCTGAAGGAGCGCTTCCCGCAGGCCACGCTGGCCATCGGCGAAGGCATCCGCGCGGTGCAGGCCACCTTCGCACCGCGCTATGGGCTGCAACTTCCGGCGGCCGATGACATCTTCGATCACCTGTTCAGCGATAGCGAAACTTTTGCTCTGGGCGAACTGCGCTGTCAGGTGATCGCCGTGCCCGGCCATACCAGCGACAGCATCGCCTACCTGATCGACGATGCGCTGTTCACCGGTGACTCGCTGTTCATGCCCGACGGCGGTACCGCCCGCTGCGATTTCCCGGGTGGCGATGCCGCGCAGCTGTACCGTTCGATCCAGCGCCTGCTGGCGCTGCCCGATGCGACGCGCGTGTTCGTCTGCCACGACTACGGTCCGGGTGGTCGTGCATTCGCCAACGAAACCACCATCGGCGAACAGCGCGCACACAACATCCACGTGCATGACGGCGTGGCCGAGGCGGAGTTCGTCAGCGTGCGCCAGGCACGCGATGCGACGCTGGAAGAACCCAAGCTGATGCAGCCCGCGGTGAAGGCCAACATCCAGGGCGGGGCCTGACCCACGCCGCTGCGCTCGCCGGGCATGGCCCGGCGCTGCCCCGGTCATCGCAAGCGGTCATTTTCCCTGCGTACGCACCACGTGCTGTCCCTTCACGATCTCGAAGGTGAAGGCATACTGCAGGGTGACCGCCACCGGCTCGACGCGCTCGGCGCCGCGACAGTCGCCACGGTCGGCAGGCACCTTGCCAGCCGCGAAGTGGCAGACCGCTGCGGACGAGTACTTCCACATCGCCACGGCTTCCTGCGCCGCCTGCAGCAGGGGCGCATTCTCGCCTGCAGCACCTGCCGCGCACTCAGGGCGATCGGTCAGCGGCACGCTGCGTTCGACACTGCCCTGTGCATCAACCACCACCTGCAGGCAGATGGTGGTCGGTGCCAGCTCCGCACGCGGGTCACGATCACCGACCTCCGGATCCGGCGCCGCGTACAACTGCGGCATCCGGTAGCCCTCGCTCGCGCCCAGCGAGTACGTCTGCACTTGCCCGCTGCCGCCACCGGCCTGCGGCTGCAGGCGCTGATGGCCGACATTCTCGCTGCGGGTATCAACGGTGGTCAGGCGATCCTGGGTCGCGCATCCTGCCAACAGCGCCGCCATCATCAACAGCGGCGCGGTCTTCACTGGGAGTCCTCGGTGTTGTCCATGGCATAGGTGATCGGAATCTTCACAGCCCCTGCAACGGGCTTTCCGTTCTTTATCGCCGGACGATAGGTCCAGCTTCGCGCAGCGGCGATCGACACCGCATCGAACACACCCGGATTGGTTGCGCTGAGCACCTGGACGTCAGTCGGATGGCCCTTGGCATCCACTTCCACGCGCAGGTTCACCACGCCCACCTGGCGCTGTTCGAACGCGGACTTCGGATAGGACGGCGGCGGCATCTTCTCGACCTCTATCTCGCGATCCATGGCGGCCCCTGCCTGGCCGTCTGCGGCTGCACCGCCCTGGCTGGCCCACGCCACCGCGCCCATTCCCAGACACAACCCGACCACCAGCACCTGCCCCGACACCCACGGCAATGCCTTCCGCTTGGACTGCTTCAACATGGCGATACGCTCCTTCAACACGGGTTGGCTGCGCCAATGGCAGACCGCTGGCGCAACCGGATGGACCAGCTGCGCCTTCAGCAGCGTGCTGGCGTAGAGACCGCGCAGCGCAGGCTGCGGGGCAATGGTGCGGGCATCGCAGGCCAGTTCCTGGTCCCGCAGGAAGCGGCGTGCAGCCCATGGCAGAAGCGGATGGAACCAGAACACCGCGCGTGCCATCAGCAGCGCCCCATTGGCCCAGTGATCGCCATTGCGACGGTGGCTGCGCTCGTGCTGCAGGATCAGGCCCTGCTCCTGTGCGGTGAACTGCTGGTCGAAATCCGGGCCTACCACGATGCGCGGACGCCACAGGCCGACCAGCGCGGGCAGGCCCGGGTCGGCGCTGGCCTGCCAGCTGCCATCGGCGCGTGCACACAGTTGGCCCATGCCACGTTCAAAGCGCCGCTGCGCACGTAGATCGCGTAGCAGACAAAGGACCGCCCCCAGCATCCATGCCAGCAGCAACAGCCCGGCCCACGGCAACGACTGCCCTGCCATGCCTTCGACGGCGCCGGGTACCACTTTCAGCGGCAGCGTTGGCACATGCTCCAGAAGTGCCACCTGCGGCAACGGCAGCATCAGTGCCAGCAGCAGCAACGGCAGCAGCCACCAGCTGCGGTAGGCCAACGCCACGCCCCCCAGCCGCACCAGCAAGGGTCGCAGCACCGCCAGCACGACCACGCCCACCGCCAGCCACAGGCTGGCCTGCCACAGCCCATCGAGCAGCTCAGTCATGGTCCAGCTCCTGGATCAGTTTCTTCAGTTCGGCGATGTCCTGCGCACTCAACTGGCCCCGTTCGCTGAAGTGCGCAACCAGCGGCGCAACGCGCCCTTCGAAGACACGACCAATGAAGTCCTGGCTCTGCGCCTCCACCCAGGCCTGCCGCTGCAGCAGCGGCCGGTACAGGTAGCGCCGGCCATCGCGCTCGGCAGTAATCGCGCCCTTGGTCAGCAGGCGGTTGAGCAGGGTCTTGATGGTCGGCTCGGCCCAGTCGCGGTGGGCCAGTGCGGCGACCACGTCATCGGCGCTACGCGGTGCCTGCTGCCATAGCACCTCCATCACAACGGCTTCGGCTTCGCTGATCGGGGTCATGGTTTACATCCGTAATCGACGACCTGATTACGCGCGTAATCGAATCGTCTGTCAAGCCCCTCGACTCCAGGTTCATCCCGGCTGCGCCAGCATCGATTCCTCCCGCCCCAGGCCCCGGATGAAAGCGCTGCCCAAGAAGGAATTCCCGGTCGAGCAGGCCCGCCGCTTCCTCGAACCCGGGCCGGTCGTGCTGGTCAGCACCGCCTGGCGCGGCCAGCGCAACCTGATGACGATGGGCTGGCACATGGTGATGGGCTTCTCGCCTTCGCTGGTCGCCACCTTCCTGTGGGACGCAAACCACAGCCATGCGCTGGCGCGTGGCAGCGGCGAGTGCGTGATCAATGTGCCGGGGGTGGAACTGCTCGATACCGTGGTGGACATCGGCAACTGCAGCGGCCGCGAGGTCGACAAATTCGCCCGTTTCGAGCTTGATGCGCTGCCGGCGCGCGAGGTCGGTGCACCGCTGGTCGGGCAATGCCATTCGTGCTTCGAATGCCGCTTGTACGACGACAGCCAGGTGGCGTCGAACAACCTGTTCATCTGGGAAATCGTGCGCGCCCATGTTGCGCCCCGGCCGAAACTGCCGCGCACGATGCATTACCGGGGCGATGGGCAGTTCATGGTGTCTGGCGCCGAAGTCTCCCGTCGACGGCGGTTCAAGCCCGACATGCTGTAATGCCCGCACTCCCCCACACGCAGGACCGCCCCGCATGACCGAACACCTCACCGACCTGGACGCCGCCGTCGATTGGTTGTTTGCGCGCGTGGACGGGCCGCTGCGGATCGGGGCACCGCTGGCACTGGGCAAGCCGCATCGGCTGCTCAATGCCCTTTACGCACGCGTCGAGCACGATCCGTCGCGGCCACTGCAGCTGTATACCGCGCTGTCGCTGAACCCGCCGAAGGCGCGCGGCAACGGCCTGGAAGCGCGCTTCATGGCGCCGTTCGCGCAGCGCCATTTCGGCGACGATTTCCCGCGCCTGGCCTATGCCGATGCGATCGCGCGCGACGCGTTGCCGGCACATGTGCAGGTGGAAGAGTTCTACATGCAGTCCGGCGCCCTGCTCGGCTCGCGGCAGGCGCAGTCCAGCTATACCAGCCTGAACTACACCCACGCCGCCGATGCGGTGGCGCAGCGCGCGCCGCAGGTGATCGTGCAGAAGGTGGCGATGCGGCCGAACGACCGGCGGCTCTCGCTGTCGTGCAACAACGACATCACCCAGGACACGCTGGATGCGATGACCGCTCGCGGGCTGCCTCGTCCGCTGCTGATCGCCGAGATCGATCCGCAGCTACCCTACCTGGGTGGCTCGGCCACGGTCGATGTGTCGTTCTTCGATCTGGTGATCACCCCGCCACCACCGTACCCGGCGTTGTTCGGGCTGCCGCGGCAGCCGGTCGGCGATGCCGACTACGCGATCGGCCTGTATGCCAGCACACTGGTGCGCGACGGCGGCACCCTGCAGATCGGCATCGGCACGCTGGCCGACGCGCTCAGCCATGCGCTGGTGCTGCGCCACACCGACAACGCCCGCTACCGCCGCGTGCTGCACGCGCTGGATCCGCAGCTGGCCGGCCACCCGCTGGTGCAGGAAATCGGCGGACTGGATCCGTTCGAGGTCGGCCTGTATGGCTGCAGCGAAATGCTCAACGAGGGCTTCCGCCGGCTGGTGCAGACCGGCGTGATCAAGCGCAAGGTGCACGATGACCTGGCGCTGATGCAACGCATCGAGAACGGCAGCACGCTGTCCATCGACCACGCCACCCTGGCTGCCGAGGGCGAGTATCTGCATGGCGCCTTCTACCTGGGCTCGCCGGAGTTCTACGAGTGGTTGCGCACGCTGCCGGAAGACGAATGCCGTGCGATCGGCATGCGCCGCATCAGCGAGATCAACCAGCTGTACGGTGGCAACGAGACACTGGAACGCCTGCAGCGCCGCCACGCGCGCTTCTTCAACTCCTGCATGATGGCCACCGCGCTGGGCGCGGCGGTGTCGGATGCGCTGGATGATGGACGTGTGGTGTCCGGCGTGGGTGGTCAGTACAACTTCGTGGCGATGGCACATGCGCTGCCGGAAGCGCGCAGCGTGCTGATGTTCCGCGCCGCGCGCGATGACAAGGGTCAGCGCGAATCCAACGTGCGCTGGAACTACGGGCACACCACCATCCCACGCCACCTGCGCGACATCTACCTCAACGAATACGGCATCGCCGACCTGCGCGGCCTGACCGACGAGGACTGCGTGCATGCGATGACCGCAATCACCGAGGCCCCGTTCCAGGGCGGCCTGCTGCAGCAGGCACACGCCTCGCGCAAGCTGCTGGCGGCCACGCAACCGGATCCGGAGCGCCAGCAGCGCAACACGCCGCAGGCACTGTCCGCGGCACTGGCACCGTTCCGCGTCGATGGCAGCCTGCCCGACTATCCGTTGGGCAGCGACTTCAACGAGATCGAGCAGGTGCTGGTGAAAGCGCTGGGCTGGCTGAAGGCCAACACGCAGACCCGCGGCGACAAGCTGCGCACGGTCTGGGCGGCGCTGCGGCAACCGGCTGGCGACGGCGATGCGGTGTACCTGCAGCGCATGGACCTGCAGGCACCCAAGGATTTCGCCGAACGCCTGGACGCGCGACTGCTGCGCCTCGCACTGGCACGCACCGCCTGAAAAAAGGGGACGGAGGGGATTAAGTCGTTTGTGCATAAACGACTTAATCCCCTCCGTCCCCTTTTTCTCATCCACGCATGGCGTAGATCTACCGCTCTATCCTCACTGCATCCTCAGGATACAGACGGGCAATCGGTGGATGCGCTCGATGCTCGACCTGCCACAGGTCGTATGCCGCCTGCATCGCCAGCCACATGCGGGCATTGCCCAGACCTGCAAGCTCAAGGCGGAATGCAAGTTCCGCGGAGATGCCAGCGTGCCCGTTGATGATGGTCGACAGCTGTCCGCGCGAATAGCCAAGATGCTGCGCCAGCGCACTGATCGACATGCTGATCGCCGGCAGGATGTCTTCGCGCAGCGACTCTCCGGGATGCGGTGGATCATGCAACGGCATCGAGCAGACTCCTAGTGGTAATCAAGGTAATCGACCAGTTCGACGTCCAGCCCACGAAAGCGGAACACCAATCGCCAACTCGCCGAGACACTTACAGCCCAGTAGCCGCTATAGCTCCCGCGCAGGGGGTGCAGGCGATTTCCGGGCAGCCCCATGTCTCCAGGCAGCCGGGCTTGATCCAGCTGCAGAAGCAAACGCCGCAACCGAGCCACATGATCGGCACGGACTCCGGAAATGTCGCCCCGCTCATAGAGCGCCTTCAGGCCCTTGTGCCTGACGCTGACGATCATGCGGCGCCAGTGTAAGGCATCACCTTACACCCCGCAAATCCACCATGGGTTTCTGCGCCGCTCTTCTTGTCCATGACTACTTCCGGGGGTACCTCGGCAGGCCCTCCTTTTCGCAAGGAATGCAGGCTAGTTGAAGAGGCCAACGCGACACTGGTGCCGCAGGGCGCAACATGCCGGACGAAAAAAGGGACGGAGGGGATCAAGTCGTTTGTGCACAAACGACTTGATCCCCTCCGTCCCCTTTTCTCTCGAGCAAAGAAAAGGCCGGCGTGCGCCGGCCTTTCCCTTCCTGCTTCGCGAGGCTGCTTACAGCGCCTTGGCCGCTTCCACCACGTGGGCGGTGGTGATGCCGAAGTGCTTGTACAGCTGGTCGGCGGGGGCCGAGGCACCGAAGGTGTCGATGCCGATCACCGCACCGTCCAGGCCGACGAACTGGCGCCAGAAACCGGTGACACCGGCTTCCACCGCCACGCGCTTGCGCACGGCGTTCGGCAGCACCGATTCACGGTAGGCCGCATCCTGGCGCAGGAACACGTCGGTGGACGGCATCGAGACCACGCGGGTCTTGAGGCCAGCCGCGTCCAGCTGGGCCTTGGCTTCGGTCGCCAGCGAAACTTCCGAACCGGTGGCGATCAGGATCACGTCCGGGGTACCGGCGGCATCGGCCAGCACGTAGCCACCGCGCTCGATCTGGGCGATCTGCTCGGCGTTGCGCGGCTGGTGCGGCAGGTTCTGGCGGCTGAACACCAGGCAGCTCGGGCCGTCCTGGCGGGTGATCGCAGCCTTCCAGCTCACCGCCGACTCGACCGCATCGCACGGACGCCACACGTCGTTGTTCGGGATGTAGCGCAGCGAGGCCAGGTGCTCCACCGGCTGGTGGGTCGGGCCGTCTTCGCCCAGGCCGATCGAGTCGTGGGTGTAGACGTGGATGGCGTGGGCCGGAATCAGCGCGCTCATGCGCACGCCGTTGCGGGCGTAGTCGCTGAACACCAGGAAGGTGGCGTCGAACGGAATGAAGCCGCCGTGCAGGGCCAGGCCGTTGGCAATGGCGGTCATGCCGAACTCGCGCACGCCGTAATACACGTAGTTGGCGTTGGCGTCGTCGCTGGCAACCGACTTGCTGCCCTTCCACAGGGTCAGGTTGGAGTGCGCCAGGTCGGCCGAGCCACCGACGATTTCCGGCAGCAGCGGGGCGTAGGCTTCGATGGCCAGCTGCGAGGCCTTGCGCGAAGCGATCGTCGGGCCTTCAGCGGCCACCTGGGCGATGTAGGCATCGGCCTTGGCAACGAAGTCGGCCGGCAGCTCGCCGTGCGAACGGCGGGTCAGCTCGGACGCTTCAGCCGGGTACTGGCTGGCGTACTTGTCGAACAGCTGTTCCCACTCGGCCTGGCGCAGGGTGCCAGCGCCATTGGCGCGCCAGCCGTCGTAGATCGCCTGCGGAATCTCGAACGGACCGTATTCCCAGCCCAGCTGCTTGCGGGTGGCTTCCAGCTCGTCCTTGCCCAGCGGAGCGCCGTGGCTGGATTCCTTGCCCGCCTTGTTCGGCGAACCGAAACCAATGGTGGTGCGGCAGCAGATCAGGGTCGGCTTGTCGCTCTGCGACAGCGCGGCCTCGATGCCGGCCTTGATGCTTTCCGGGTCGTGGCCATCGACATCGCGCACGACGTTCCAGCCATAGGCCTCGAAACGCTCCGGGGTATTGTCGGTGAACCAGCCCTCGACGTTGCCGTCGATGGAGATGTGGTTGTTGTCCCAGAAGCAGACCAGCTTGTGCAGGCCCCAGGTACCGGCCAGCGAAGCGGCTTCATGCGACACGCCTTCCATCAGGCAGCCATCGCCCATGAACACCCAGGTGCGGTGGTCGACCACTTCCAGTTCCGGGCGGTTGAAGCGCTGTGCCAGCAGCTTCTCGGCCAGGGCGAAGCCCACGGCATTGGCGAAACCCTGGCCCAGCGGGCCGGTGGTGGTTTCCACGCCCGGGGTCTCGTGGCGTTCCGGGTGGCCGGCGGTGTGGCTGCCCAGCTGGCGGAACAGCTTCAGCTGCTCGATCGGCAGGTCGTAACCGCTCAGGTGCAGCAGCGCGTACTGCAGCATCGAACCGTGGCCGTTGGACAGCACGAAACGGTCGCGGTTGAACCAGTGCGGGTTGCTCGGGTTATGGCGGAGATAGTCGTTCCAGAGGACTTCGGCGATGTCGGCCATGCCCATGGGCATGCCGGGGTGGCCGGACTTTGCGGTTTCAACCGCATCGGCGGCAAGGAAGCGGATGGCGTTGGCCAACTGGCGACGGGTAGGCTGCGTCATGGTTCTGTCGGAATCGGGAGGCGGCCGCGGACGTGCGGGCGGCCTATTGTCCCATAGTCGCCGGGCGGGGGGTCGGTTCACCTTGCCGGGTCGTGCCGGTCGCTGGCCGGCAGTTGCGCAGAATTCAATGAAGATCATGAAGTTGCCGGCCAGCGGCCGGCACTACCCGCCCCCGGAGTCCGGGGGCGGGAATCCGGACTCAGTCCTGCTGCGGGCCCAGCGCCGGGCCATCGTGCGATTCGCCCTTGGCCACCAGGGTGGTCAGGGCCAGGTCGCCGGTGACGTTCAGCGCGGTACGGCACATGTCCAGGAAGTGGTTCACGCCCAGGATCAGGCCGATGCCCAGCGGGTTCACGCCCACCATCGCGCAGATCATCGCCACCACCGGCAGCGAGCCCGACGGCACGCCGGCCGTGCCGATGCCACCGAGGATGCAGACCGCCATCACCATGATCTGCTGGCCGATGCTCAGGTCCACGCCGAAGAACTGGGCCAGGAAGATCACCGTCACGCCCTCGAACAGCGCGGTGCCGTTCTGGTTGGCGGTGGCGCCCACGGTCAGCACGAAGCGCGACACGCGCTGCGGCAGGCCCATCTGGTCGGCCACGCGCAGCGCAGTCGGCAGGGTGGCGTTGCTGGAGGCGGTGGAGAACGCCATCACCGTCGCTTCCTGGGTATCGCGGAAGAACGACAGCGGCGAACGACCGGACAGCCATACGGCCGTACCGTAGCTCACCACCATGTGCAGGCCGAGTGCCAGCACCACCACGCCCACGTAGGCACCGAGGCGGATGATCAGCTCGAAGCCGAACAGCGCGGCCAGGTTGAACATGAAGCAGGCCACCGCATACGGGGCCAGGCGGATGACCAGGTTGATCAGGGTCATCGAAATTTCGAACACGCCTTCGATGGCGCGGCGCAGCGGCGCGACCTTCTCGTTGTCGGTCAGCACCATGCCGATGCCGAACATCAGCGCGAAGAACATCAGCGACAGGATCGCGCCGTTGTCAGACGCGGCCTGCAGCACGTTGCTCGGCACGATCGACAGCAGCATGTCCATGCCCTTCGGCGTGCCGTGGATGCCCGCGACAATCTCCTTGCTGCGCTCGGCGTTCTCCGACAGCATCATCGCAGCGACCTGCGGGTCGACGCCGACACCCGGCTTGAGCAGGTTCACCAGCACCAGCCCGATTCCCACGGCAATGCCGGACAGCAGCACGGTATAGGCCAAGGTCTTCCAGCCGATGCGGCCAAGGGCGCGGATGTCGCCCATCTCCGACACACCCATGATCAGCGCCGAGAAGATCAGCGGCACGATCAGCATGAAGATCAGGTTGAGGAACAGGCCCGACGCCGGGGTGGTGATGTAGTCCATTACCCACTTGGCACCGGCCTGCAGACCATCGACGCTGCCGCCCAGGGCGTGCACGATCAGTCCCAGGATCAGGCCGATCGCAAAGCCGATGCCCATCTTCCAATGCAGGGGCAACTTCTTCTTGTCGGCAGCAGCTGCTGTCATGCGCGGGTTTCCTCGAAAAATGAATGCACTCTAACAAAGCGCGCAAGCGGCGCCGGTTCAGGTTCGCCGCGGCGGATACAGCGGCGCCAGGCCAGTGTCAGCGGTGCCGGCAGCCGCCGACCAGTGCGGTCCGTCACGGAAGGCCTCGCGCAAGCGCGCACGCAGCGACGCCAGGTCGCCCTGCCCACCCCAGCGCGCCTGCTGCAGTTCCTGCAGCACCTGGCGCTGGGCGGCATCCTCAAGCCGCGCGATGACCTGCTCGATACGTTCGACACCGGCCATCGCACACAGCTGCGCTTCCACCTGATCAAACCCTTCACCATCCAGCGCGCGGCGCAGTTCGGCCACGCCGGCACGTCCAGTCGCCACAGCCGGCACAGCGCCCTTGGCCGCCACGGGCGCCGCCACGCGCGGGCGACGGCCTCGCTGCCAGCCCCACAACAGCGTCAACAGCCACAGCAACGCCAGGCCGATGGCGGCGCCCATCCACGGCCATGGCCGCTCGGACAAACCACTGGCGCGCGGATCGGTCGCCGCGATACGGCTGTCCTGGCCATCGCCATCCGGCAGCGCCGCATCGGTGTCGATCGGCGGCAGCGGTGCAGGTGGCGCACTGCCAGCCCCGTTACCGGCCACCACGGCCAGCGTCAGGTCCGGCAGCTTCGCTTCCTGTGCCTTGCCATTGCGCACGTCCCACCACGGCAGGCGCGGCCCCGGCACCACCAGCGAACCCGGCTGGCGCGGCACGATGGAATAGCGGCGGGTGATCTTCAGCCGCGGCGTACTGCCATTGAAGGTCTCTTCGTACTGCGCAGGTTCGGCGAACACCTGCGCGGCGTTGCCGACGTCGGGCACCGGCAGATCGGTGAACTGCGCGCGGGTAGCGCCTTCGGCAATCGCCTCCACCACCACGTTGGCCGCCTCGCCGGTACGGGCGCTGGTCGGTGCACTGGTGTAGCGCAACTGCAGGCCCTGCAGCGGCAGCCATGGCTGCGGCGCCTGTGCCGGTTGCGCCTGCACCTGCAACGTGCGATCGGCGCCGGTGGCATTCATGCGCCCGTCGCCGCCGCCGAAGAAGTCGTCAAAGAAGCCACCGGCACTGCGCCCGCTGAAGCGCGCACCGGCCAGCCGAAGCGCACCGCTGCGCTCGGGGATCAGCAGGAAGCGCCGCTCGACCACGTTGTAGCGGCGGCCGTTGACCTGTCGCACATCGGTGCGGTCATCGCCCACCCGCTGCAACGACGCACCGGCCGGTGTATCCAGCACCAGTTCGCCGGAGGCCAGCTGCGAGGCGAAATACAACCGCACCACCACGCCTACGCTCTGCTGCACATACGGTGTCTCGTCATCGACAACGGTTTCGATGAACGCCACCGCATTGCTGTCGGGACCTGCCACGGCAGCGGCATCCACCTGCAGGGTCAACGGTGCGGTACGTACGCTGCCCACCTGCAGGCCCGGCACCACCAGTGCACCGCTACGCCGTGGCGTGAGTGCCACGCCATACAGATTGCGCTGCTGCATGCTGCCGTTGCTCCACGCTACCTGGCGGCTGCTGGTCTGCCCGCTGAGGTCGAAGTCGGTGCGCAACGGTGTGAAGTCAGGGGCGCCCTGGTCGCTCTCGACATTGAGCGTGACCGTGTCACCCATCGCGATGCGGTCGCGGTCCAGCCACGCACGCGGCTGCGCCCAGGCCAGCAGCGGCAGCCACAGCAGCAGCGCCGCCAGTACCTGTCGGGGCCAGTGCCCGTGCATGTTGATCGCCCGCGTCATCGCCCTTCCCTCTTCCTGCGTTCGTTTTCCAGCTGGAACTTGGCCCGCAGCAATGCGCCCGGATCATCCGGCACGCGCCGCATCCACGCCTCCACCGCCTGCTGCTCCTCGCGTTGGCGTGGGGTGGTGCCGTCGCTGCCTGGCACGGGCTTGCCATCCTGATCGCGTTTGCCCTCACGTGCCTGCTGCATGGCCTGCTGCATGCGCTGGCGCTGCTGCTCATCAGCCTGGGCCTGCGCCTTGGCATCCTCCACCTGTGGCGGCGCCTGCTGTCCATCGCGGCCGCGCTCGCCGGGCTGCGGGCTCGACTGGTTCTTGTCGTCACCGGGATTGGGCTGGCCCTGCTGACCCGACTGTGGCTGCCCCTGACCGGGATTCTGCTGGCCCTGCTGCGGCTGCTGGCCCTGCGGATTCTGCTGGCCCTGTGAATCGTTCTGCTGCTTCTGCTGCCCGTTCTGCGGTGGCTTCTGCTGATCCTGGCCTTTGCCACCCGACTGCTTGCGCTTGCGCGCGGCATCGACCACGGCACGGTTGGCGACCGCATCGGCCATGCCGGGATGCAGTGCCAGCGCGCGGTCGTAGGCGGCAATGGCTTCGTCGTAGTTGCCCTGGCGGGCCAGCGTATTGGCCAGGTTGTACCAGCCCGCATCGCTGTCGATGCCCTCGAACTGCTTGCGGGCACTGGCGAAATCACCGTTGCGGTAAGCCTGCGCACCTTCGGCCAGACGCTGGTGCTGCACCTGGTCGGCGCGCTTCCACAGCGTGCCCTGCGCCAGCGGTGCGGCAGGCACCGCGGGCGCCTGCGCCTGCACATCACTCATCCATGGCAGCAGGCCCACCGCCAGCACCGCCGCCAGCAGCGCGCGGCGTCGGAAGGCCAACAGCGCCAGCAGCATCACCGGTGGCAGCAACCAGAACCCTTCATCACGCCATTGCTTGCCCTCGCCGGGCCGCTGCGCCGCAGTACCTTCGCGTGCATCAAGTACGCCCAGCGCACGCAGATCACTGTCATCGGTGGCGATGCGGGCATAGCGGCCTCCGCCTGCGGTCGCCACCGCACGCAGGCTGCCTTCATCCAGCGCGGCCTGGCGGATCTGCCCAGTGCCATCCCGGTACGCCGCACCGGCAGATGTGCCCAGCCCCAGTACCGACACCTGCATGCCGAGGCTGCGCGCCTGCGCTGCGGCCAGTGCCGCTTCATCATCCGCCTGATCGCTGACCAGCAGGATCTGCCCCCGCAATGCCCCGATCTGGCGCATCAACCGCGTCGCCCAGTCGATGCCACGGTCGGCGCGTTGTCCGTCGCGCGGCATCACATCCGGCGACAGCGCGTCCAGATACAGCGCGACGTTGCTGCCGTCATCGGTCAGCGGTGCCACGGTGTAGGCATCCTCGGCATAGACCACCAGGCCCACCTGGCCACCCTGGCGGGCACGCAGCAGCTCGCCCACTTTCGCCCGAGCCTGCAGCAGACGCGACGGCGGCAGATCGGTGGCATTGATCCGGCTGGACAGATCCAGCACGACCAGCAGCGGTGCGCTGGCCTGGAACATCGGTTGTGCCTGCTGCCGCCAACTCGGCCCGGCCATGGCCAGCGCTGCCAGGGTCCAGCCCAGCAGCACGGCCCAGGGCAGGCGTGCACGGCGGCGCGTGCCCGCAGCCAGCAGATGCGGCAACAGGTGGGCATCCACCGCTGTTCGCCACACGTCGCTGCGCCGCTGCCGATACAACGCCACAGCGATGATCAACGGCAGCGCCAGCAACGCCCACAGCCATTCCGGACGCAGGAAGTGCAGCGCGTTCCAGTCGGGAAGATTCGGAGCAAGTGCGATCATCGGCGACGCTCCGGCCACAGCCAGGCCAATGCGCCCAGCAGCAAGGCCAGGCCCAGCGGCCATGCATAGCGTTCCTCGCGCGGTCGCAGGCTTGGTCCCTTCGCGGCGATCGGCTCCAGCCGGTCCAGTTCGGCATAGATGCCGGCCAGCTGTGCAGTGTCGCGGGCGCGGAAGAACTGGCCACCCGTCATGCTCGCAATCTTCTTCAACGTGGCCTCGTCGACCGGATCCTGGTCGGCGGAAATGGGAATACCGAACAGGCGCATGCTGCCATCACCGCCAAAGGCGACGGTGTGGATACGCACGCCCTCGGCACGCGCGACTTCGGCGGCACGCAGCGGTTCCAGCACGCCGGCATTGCTGACGCCGTCGGTCAGCAGAATCAGCACGCGCTGGCCTTCAGGCTGGCTGCGCAGGCGCTTCACCGCCAGGCCGATGGCATCACCGATGGCGGTCTCGCGCCCGGCCAGGCCGACCACGCTGTCGCGCAGCTGGTCGCGCACGCTGGCCAGATCGGCCGTAAGCGGCGTCAACGTGTAGGCGCGGTCGCCGAAGATCAGCAGGCCGATGCGATCACCGGCACGACGATCAAGGAAATCGGCCAGCACGGCCTTGGCCGCGGTCAGGCGATCCACCGCCTGCCCGCCCAGCACCATGTCGCCCTCGCCCATGCTGCCGGACACGTCCATCGCCAGCATCATCTGCCGGCCCTCCTGCGGCGGCGTGATCGCTTCACCCAGCTGTTGCGGGCGAGCCAGTGCGACGCACAGCGCGCACCAACCCAGCCACAACAGCAGCGTGCGCAGCCACGACACGTCAACGCGGCCGCCACCGGACAGCGCTTCCAGTTCCGTCGCCGCATAGGGCACCCGCAGCGCAGCACCGGGATCGGCACGACGCTTCCACCAGCGCATCAGCAACGGCAACGGCAGCGCCAGCAGGGCCAACGGCCACGCCAGCTCCAGGTCCGGCCATGGCCAGTAACTTGCCAGCAGATTCATCGGCGCCGCTCCAGCAGCATGGCCAGATAGCGCTCGCGCGCCCAGCGGCGTACTGCGGCCACCTCGTTGACGTCCACGCGTGGGCGATAGGCACCTTCGGCCAACAGGCTTCGGCGTGCTTCCGGCAATGTGCCCTGCGGATCCACGCGCTGCCACCAGGCGTCATCGCGCAGGGATTCACTGCCGGGCTGCGCCTGGCGTGCGGCGCGACGCAGCAGTCCGGCGATGGCTGCCAGTTCCGCAGCAGCATCGGCGGTAGATGCCAGCTCCTGATCGAACAGCTGCAACCAGCGTTGGCGGCGACGGCGACGCTGCCACCAGAAGAAGACCGCCACCACCAGCAACAGCAGCACCACGCCGCCGATCATCAGATAGCCCGGTGCCGGCGGCCACCATGATGGGGCGGGTGGCACCTGCACATCGCGCAGCGGCAGGTTCGCGCTCATGCCGGCACCTCGGTCGGTAATGGCGCCAGCCAGGCATCACTGGGCGCGTCGGTGGACAGCACCTGCACATCGACGCGGCGCGCTCCCAGCTGGCGCCGCAGCTCCTGCAGCGGTTCAACGAAATGGGCCTGCCAATGAGCCTGGACCTCGCTGCGTCGCAGGTCGAGGCCGATGCGCTGCTGCAGGGTCTGGAACTGCAGCGCGGCTGACGGAGGCTGCAGTTCCAGTGGATCCACCAGCAGCACCAGACTGAGGTCGTGGTGCTGGGCCAGCGCACTCCAGCGCGCCGGCGGAATACGGATGGCCTGCTGCGGATCGGCCAGCACCAGCACACGTGCACCCGGGCGCAGGACGCGACCGGCATGGTCCAGCGCACGTTCCAGGCCAAGGTCATCGGCCGGGGGCTGCGCATACCAGCGGGTGAGCGCGTCCAGCACGCGCAATACGCCGCGCGGGCCGCCTGCCGGTGCAATCGGTGGTTCACGGTCGCTGCCACGCAGGGCGCCGATGCGATCGCCGCGACGCTGCGCCGACCACGCGGCGACGGCGCCCGCGCGTGCAGCCTGCACCGATTTGAAGCGCACGCGGGTGCCGAAGTACAGGGCCGGCGAGGTATCGGCCACGATCAGGCTGACCCGCTCGCGTTCGGCCTGGAACAGCTTGGTGTGGGCACGTCCGGTACGCGCGGTCACCCGCCAGTCGATATGCCGTGCATCATCACCGGCCACGTACTCGCGTGACTCGGCATATTCCATGCCACGCCCGCGCAGCGGCGACGGCGCCTGCCCGGCATTGCCGGCGCGGCCACGGCGTGGCGGCGGCGGTCGCTGTGCAAGGCGGCGCAGCGCCACCAGTTCGGACAGTTGCGGGCGCAGCCCGTCACCGTCACTGACGGAGGAGGCGTGGTGCAGGGATGGATCGGTCATGCGCAGGCTCAGGGTGCCGGCACCCGGGCCAGCAGCTCCTGCACCAGGCGCTCACCATCCCAGCCTTCAGCGGTGGCTTCGTAGCTGGGCAGCACGCGATGGCGCAGCACGTCGGCAGCAACCGCTCGCACGTCATCGGGGGTGACGAAATCGCGGCCAGCCAACCAGGCGCGCGCACGCGCGCAGCGCTCCAGCGCGATGGAACCGCGCGGGCTGGCGCCCCATGCAATGCGGCGGCCAAGGCCAGCGTCATAGCGCGACGGATCACGCGAGGCCAGCACCAGCTCGATCAGGTAGCGTTCCAGCGCCGGCGCCATGTGCAGGTCCAGCACTTCGCGGCGGGCATCGAACACATCCTGCATCGGCAGCTTTTCCGGCGCTTGTGCGGCTTCGCCCAACGCACCACGGGCGCGCTCGCGAGCCAGGCGCAGGATCTCCGATTCGGCGGCCTGGTCCGGGTAGCCGATGCGCACATGCATCAGGAAACGGTCCAACTGCGCTTCCGGCAGCGGGAAGGTGCCTTCCTGCTCGATCGGGTTCTGCGTGGCCATCACCAGGAACAGCGGCGGCAGCGCGTAGGTGTGGCGGCCCACGGTGACCTGGCGCTCGCCCATCGCTTCCAGCAGTGCCGACTGCACCTTGGCTGGCGCGCGGTTGATTTCATCGGCCAGCAGGATCGGATGGAAGATCGGGCCGGGTACGAATTCGAAGCGGCCTTCCTGCGGGCGCCAGATCTCGGTGCCGGTCAGGTCGGCCGGCAGCAGGTCCGGGGTGAACTGCACGCGGGCGAAGTCGGCCTCCAGGCGCGAGGCCAGCGCGCGGATCGCCGTGGTCTTGGCCAGGCCCGGAGCGCCTTCCACCAGCAGGTGGCCATCGGCCAGCAGCGCGATCAGCAGGCGTTCGACCAGCGCGGCCTGGCCGACGATCTCGGCCGACAATGCGTCGCGCAGCTGGCTGAAAGCGGCATGCAGGCGGGAGGTGGCCGGCGCGGACGGCGGCGAGACGGTTTCGGGCATCGGCGGTGGCAGGTTCATGGGGGCCTTTGACCGGCGCGGGACGGCACGGGTTCCCGACATCATCGCAGGGTGCCCTGCGAATGGCATCAAGAACGGCTGAACGGCCCATCCACGCATGGTGTGGATCCACTGGACATGGGCGGCGTGGATCTACGGGCGGAAACGCAGAAGGGCCGCGCAAGGGCGGCCCTTCTGCGTTTCGCGGAGGCGCGGGCTCAGTTCTGCTTGGCCACGCGCAGCACCTTCGGGGTCACGAACACCAGCAGCTCGGCCTTGTCCTTGTTGCGGCCGCGCTTCTTGAACAGGTTGCCCAGGAACGGCACGTCGCCCAGGAACGGCACCTTGCTGATGCTGCTGCGGTCGGTGAACTCGTACACACCACCGATGACCACGGTCTGCCCATCCTCGACCAGCACCGCGGTGTTGACCTCACGGCGGTTGATCGACGGTACCGTGCCGTAGCCCTGCAGTTCGATCAGGCGGTCAACTTCGTCCTTCTTCACCTGCATGTTGAGGAACACGCGGTTGTCGTTGGTGATGGTCGGGGTCACCCGCAGTTCCAGCACCACTTCCTTGAACTGCACGTTCGGGGTGGAACCGGCGCCACCGGCAGCACCGGTGCCACTGATGGTGACGTAGCCGATTTCCTTGCCCTGCTTGATCATCGCCTCGCGCTGGTTGGTGGTGACCACGCGCGGGTTGGAGATCACCTCACCCCGCGACTCTTCCTGCATGGCCGACAGCTCCACGTCCAGCAGGTAGCCTGCGTTGAGGATCGACAGCGCCAGCGAACCCGGATTGCTGGCCGTAGCCACCGGCAGGTTCCAGTTCAGGCCACGCTTGATGGTCGGGCCGCTGGGAACCGGCGCCGGGCCGACGCTGCCACCGGCCTGCCACTCACGGACCGCCTTGGCGTTGGCCAGTGCGGTATCGACCTGCGACTTGCGGGTTTCCTCGTTGGCAGCGAGGCTGCCGCTGAAGTACACGTTGTCGCGGCTGCCGCTGATGCCGAACTTCGCACCCAGCTCGCGGGCGAAGGTGTCGGTCGCGATGACGATGCGGCTTTCGATCAGCACCTGGTCGACCGGGCGGTCGATCACGCTGATCAGCTCGCGCATGCGCGCGATCTTCTTCGGAATGTCGCTGATCATCAGCGTGTTGGTGCGCTCGTCGGCGACGATGCGGCCCCGCCCGGACAGGAAGCCACTCTCCTCCTGCGACGAGCCGCCACCACCGCCATTGCCGCCACCACTGCCACCACCGATGCCCTTGGCCTCGGTCAGCGCTTTGAAGATCTGCGTGGCGCTGTGGTAGTTGATCTGGACGTAATCGGTGACCAGGTCTTCGCGGTTCTCGATGGCGATGCGCGCGTCTTCCTTCTCCTGCTCGAACTTGGCCAGCTCAGCCTGCGGAGCGACCCAGATCACGCTGCCATCGCGACGCTTGTCCAGGCCCTTGGCACGCAGCACGATGTCCAGCGCCTGGTCCCACGGCACGTTGACCAGGCGCAGGGTCACGTTGCCCTGCACCGAATCGGAGGCCACCACGTTGAGATTGGATTCCTCGGCGATCAGCTGCAGCACGGTGCGCACCGGCACGTCCTGGAAGTTGAAGGTCACCGGCTTGCCGGTGAAACCGCGCTGACCGACAGCCTTGGCAGCCTGGGTGACGCTGCCGGCGGTGACTGCACCGACAGCGGCCGGCGCCTGCCGCGGGCTGATCTCGACCACGTATTCGTTGCCGCTCTGGTAGGCCAGCGACTCCACCGCGCCACCGGTGCTCAGCACCAGCTGGGTACCGGCACCGGACGGCTTGGCGTCGATGCGCTGCACCGGCGTGGCGAAGTCGATGACGTTCATCGGCTTCTGCAGGTTGGCCGGCAGTCGGGCGTTACCGACATCGACCACCACGCTGTTGCCCTGCGTACGCAGGTCCGGAACCGCGCCCTGGCCGTCGAACTGGACGATCAGGCGCCCGGCGCCATCATCGCCGCGCTTGAAATCGATCTTGGCCACCGACAGGCCGGCCGGCGCTGCCGCCGGTGCCACGGTGGCGCCCACCGGCTTTTCCGCCGGTGCGGCGGCCAGCGCCGGAGCGCAGGCCAGCATCAGCGCGACTCCCAACGCGCTGACACGGTTCAAGGTAAAGCGCCGGATGGGACGCAGCCCCTTGGCTTGGTGAAAGGTCATCGTGCTATCCCCAGTAAACGATCATTGATCTTCAAGCGAGAGCGTTGCCGGCCGTTCCAGCCAGCCACCCGCGCCATCCGGCACCAGTTCGATCAGCTCCACGTGGTCTTCGAAGACCGCCGTGACCCGCCCGTCGCTCTGCCCCAGGTAGCCGCCCGGGCGTACCCGGTAGGTCACCTTGTCCGGCCCCATCACCAGCGCCACGGTGGCGGCTCCGGTGCCGATGGTGCCGACCATGTCCAGTGCGTCCAGCGGGAAGCCTTCCAGCGGCTCCTTGCGCCGGTTCGGATCCGGACGCAATCCGCCATTCCCCTGCTGCGGATTGGTCCAGGCATCGGTGAACGGGTCGCGCAGACCCTGTGCGGAGTATTCGAAGGTTTCGAACTGCTGCATCACCGGCAGCGGCTCCAGCGGCTGTGCCGGTCGCGCACGCTCGCCCTCCACCCACTTTTCAAGATTCGGCGCATCACCCGGCGTGCTGGTCACATCGCGGCCGCACGCGGCCAGCATCAGCACGATGGCAGCCATCCCACAACGCGCAAAGAGGGAACGGATCACTTCTTCTCCTCCTTGCCGGCGTCAGCCGCCTGCTGTGCCTGCACTTCGGTCTCATCCAGATAGCGATAGGTCTTGACCGTGCCGGACAGCTCCAGCGCACCGCTGCGGGCGTTGCCGCTGGTCTTGTCCTTGGGCTTGAGGTTGATGTCGTGCATGGTCAGGATGACCACGCGCGGCAGCGACGCCACGCCACTGACGAAGGCACCGAACTGGTGGTAACTGCCCACCATGCGCAGCTTGATCGGCTTCTCGGCGTAGAACTCCTTGACCTGCTCCTGCTCCGGCTCGAACAGCTCGTTGGTCAGGCCGCTGGACAGCGCCGTCTGCGAGATGTCGATGATCAGGTCCGGCATTTCGGTCTTGCTGGGCAGCTGCCGCAGCATCTGCTGCAGCACCTGTTCCATCTGTGCCAGCTGCTGCTTCAGCGGCGCCAGGTTCACCGCACGCTCCTGCTGCTTGGTGAACTCCGAACGCAGCTCGACTTCCTTCGATTCCAGGCCGGCCAGTTCCTCGCGCTTGCCACTGATCAGCAGCATCCACGCCACGAACATGATCACCAGCGCCAACAGCGAGCAGAAGACGATCTTGGCCTTCTGCGGCCAATTGCCGATGTCGTTGAAATCCAGGTTCTTCAGATCGATTTTCTGGCTCATGCGCGATCCCCCTGCAGCGGGGCGTTGAAGGCCTGCGGCGGCTGCGCCAGACGGCTGCCCTCGGGCTTCGGCGCAGGCTTTGCAGCCGGGGCTGCCGGCTGGTTCGGCGTAGCCGGGGCCGGGGTGGCAGCAGGTGCGTTGACCGGCGCGGCGGCGGGAGCGGGTGCAGCCGGTGCAGCAGCAGGCTGGCCGGCGGCCGGTGCAGCAGGTGCCGCTGCATCCGGGCCGGCTGCAAGCGGTGCCACTGCGGGCGGAGCCGGCGTTGCCACCGAACCATCGGCGTTGAGGCCTGGCGTACCGGCCACTTCCTCACTCTGTGCCGGCAGCTTCACCTTGACCACGAACACATAGGGCAGCGCCTTGATGTCGGCCAGCGGGCCCACCTTGCCGTCCTTGTCCTTCTCGGGATCACGCGCTTCGATGATCGACAGTTCCGGGTTGGTCATCCAACCGGAGGTCTCCAGGTTGCGCATGTACGCCGAAACACGGGCATTGGACTGGGTACGGCCTTCCAGGGTCAGCACGTCGCCTTCCTGCTTCAGCGCGGTCAGCACCAGGCCATCGGGAATCGTGCGCACCAGCGCATCGAACAGGTGCACCATCTGCGAGCGCTTGGCCTGCAGTTCCTCGATCACCTTCTTGCGGGCCAGCAGGCGTTCCTTCTGCGCGTCGAGGCGGTCGATCTCCTTGTTCTGTTCCTTGACCTTCTCGATCTCGGCTTCCAGATAGGCGTTGCGGTCCATCTGCCCGCTCACCTGGCGGTCGTAGTAGAACCAGATCACCAGCGACAGCAGCAGGCCACCGATCGCGGCCATGCCCAGCATTGCGTAGAACTCGCGCTGGCGTTGCTTGCGCCGCTCGGCGCGCCAGGGCAATAGATTGATGCGTGCCATCAGTCGAAGCTCCTCAGCGCCAGACCGGTTGCGATCATCAGCGCGGGGGCATCCTGGGCCAGCGCATGCGCGTTCACCTTCGGCCCCAGGGTCATCTGCGCCAGCGGGTTGGCGACCACGGTCGGCACGCCCAGCTGTTCCTCGACCATTTCCGGCAGACCGCCCAGCACGGCGCAGCCGCCGGCCAGCACGATGTGATCAACGCGGTTGAACTCGCTGCCTGCGTAGAAGAACTGCAGCAGGCGGCTGATCTGCTGGACCGTGGCTTCCTTGAACGGCTCCAGCACTTCCATCTCGTAGCTTTCCGGCAGCCCGCCCTGGCGCTTGGCCAGTCCGGCTTCCTCGTAGCTCAGGCCGTAGCGACGCATGATCTCGTCGGTCAGCTGCTTGCCACCGAACACCTGTTCGCGGCTGTACAGGCTGCGGCCGCCGCGCAGGACATTGAGGGTGGTCATGGTGGCACCGATGTCGACCAGCGCGACCACACCCTCGATGGATACCGGCAGCTCGCTGGCGACCAGGGCATAGGCGTTCTCGACCGCGAAGGCCTCCACGTCCATCACCTTGGCCTGCAGGCCACCCAGCTCCAGCGCCGACTGGCGCAGTTCCACGTTCTCCGAACGCGACGCGGCCAGCAGCACCTGGACCATCTCCGGGTTGTTCGGGATCGCCCCGATCACCTCGAAGTCCAGGTTCACTTCCTCGATCGGGTACGGAATGTAGTTGACCGCTTCCAGCTCGATCTGGGCTTCCATGTCGTTCTCGTCGAGCTCGGCCGGCATCGGGATCACCTTGGTGATCACCGCCGACCCAGCGACGGCGGCAGCGGCCAGCTTGGCCTTGCTCCCCGAGCGGTTCATCGCGCGGCGGATGGCCTCACCCACGGCCTCCACTTCCACGATGTTCTTCTCCACCACCGCATTCGGCGGAAGAGGTTCCACAGCGTAATGTTCCACACGAAAACGATTGCCACTGCGGGACAGCTGCAAAAGCTTTACCGCAGTCGAACTGATGTCGACGCCTACAAGCGGCGACTGACTTTTTGGGATGAGCCCCACGGTTTCTCCCCTGCCGACGGGCACTTGGACGCAAGACCTGCGCCCGAGCATTAATAACGTATTCTTAGCAAATGGCAACGGCCCTGCTGTGAAGTCCCTCACGGATTCACCATGCAGCCCCTGACTGTTCCCCTTGCGCTCCCCGGTGCCGACCCCAGCCGCCACCTTGCGTAATCTATACTCTGCGACCACGAAATTCGCAATCGGAATCTGAACCCGATGACTCGACTCCGCCGCTGGCTGCGCTGGATCTTCCTGATTGTCCTGGTCCTGGCGCTGATCGGCGCGGCCGCCGTGGGCGGTCTGTACTACGCCGTGTCCTCCAAGCTTCCCGACGTGCAGACCCTGCGCGACGTGGAAATGCAGGAGCCCATGTACGTCTATGCTGCCGACGGCAAGCTGATGGCGGTGTTCGGCGAGACCCGCCGTACCCCCATCACCATGAAGGACGTGCCCGAGCGCCTGAAGCAGGCGTTCCTGGCCACCGAGGATGCCCGCTTCTACGAGCATGGCGGTGTGGACTACATGGGCATCGGCCGTGCGGTGTGGCTGCTGGCCACCACCAACGACAAGCGCGTGCCGGGTGGCTCCACCATCACCCAGCAGGTGGCCCGCCAGTTCTTCCTCAGCTCCGAGTACAGCTACACCCGCAAGCTGGCCGAGATCCTGCTGGCGCGGAAGATCGAGTCCGAGCTGAGCAAGGACGAGATCTTCGAGCTGTACCTGAACAAGAGTTTCTTCGGCAACCGCGCCTACGGCGTGGCCGCCGCCGCCGAGTTTTACTACGGCAAGAAGCTGAACGAGCTGGACCTGGATGAAATGGCCTCGCTGGCCGGCATCCCCAAGTTCCCGTCTTCGGGCAACCCGATCTCCAACCCGGAACGTGCCCGCCAGCGCCGCGACAACTATGTGCTGCAGCGCATGGCCGACCTGAAGTTCGTCAGCCAGGCCGAGGCCGATGCGGCCAAGGCCGTGCCGATGCACGCCACCGCGCATGAGCCGCCGGTGCAGGTCGATGCCCCCTACGTGGCCGAGCTGGTGCGCCAGGAAATGATCGCCCGCTTCGGCGGCGATGTGGTCAACAAGGGTTACCACGTCACCACCACCATCGATGCCACTCTGCAGACCGCCGCCAACCAGTCGGTGCGCGACGGCCTGCTGCTGTACGACCACCGCCACGGCTGGCACGGCGTGGAGAAGCAGGTGCAGGTGGGTGCCGGCGAAGACGCCGCTGCCCTGGCCGAGCACCTGCGTGGCATGTACGGCCAGGCCGGCCTGCTGCCGGCCATCGTCGCCAGCACCGGTGCCGATGGCAGCGCAACGGTGGTGCTGGCCAACCGCAGCGAGATCGTGCTGCCGGCCGGCGCCGCCAAGTGGACCAACAAGACCCCGGGCAAGCTGGTGCAGCGCGGCGACATCGTGCGCGTGCGCGCCGGTGCCAAGGAAGGTGAGTGGCTGCTGGACCAGATCCCGCGCGGCCAGTCCGCGCTGGTCTCGCTGGATGCCCACAACGGCGCGTTGAAGGCGCTGGTGGGTGGCTTCAGCTTCTCCGGCAACAAGTTCAACCGCGCCACCCAGGCCCGTCGCCAGCCGGGTTCGAGCTTCAAGCCGTTCGTCTACGCCGCCGCCTTCGACAAGGGCTACAACCCGGCCTCGATCGTGCTCGACGCCCCGGTCGTGTTCCGCGACCGCCGCGGCAAGACCTGGGCCCCGCAGAACGACGGTGGCGGCTTCCGCGGCCCGATGCGCCTGCGTGAAGCGCTGGTGCAGTCGCGCAACCTGGTCTCGGTGCGCCTGCTCGATGGCATGGGCGTGGACTACGCGCGCAAGTACATCAGCGAGTTTGGCTTTGCCGAATCGGAACTGCCGCCGAACCTGTCGATGTCACTGGGTACCGCCTCGCTGACCCCGCTGTCGGTGGCCCGTGGCTACGCCGTGTTCGCCAACGGCGGCTCGCGCGTGGATACGTGGCTGATCGACCAGGTCAATGACCGCGACGGCAACCTGGTGTTCAAGGAAAACCCGGCACTGGCCTGCCGCGACTGCGCCGGAAGCAGCGACCAGCCGGTCAACCAGGTGGTGGACGGCTTCAACTTCGGTGCCCCGGCCCCGAAGGTGGACCCGGCTGCTGCGGCCAAGGCCGAAGCCAAGACCGAAACCCCGGCCGCGCCGGTCAACCCCGATGCCCGCACCGCCCCGCGCGCGATCGACGCCCGCACCGCCTACCAGCTGGTGTCGATGATGCGCGACGTGGTCCAGCGCGGTACCGGTGCCCAGGCCAAGGTGCTCGGCCGCGAGGACGTGGGTGGCAAGACCGGCTCTACCAACGACCACCGTGACGCCTGGTTCTCCGGCTTCGGCGGCCCGTACGTGACCACCGTGTGGGTGGGCCGCGACGACTTCCGCTCGCTGGGCTACCGCGAATACGGTGGCAAGGCCGCCCTGCCGATCTGGATCGACTACATGCGCACCGCGCTGAAGGACACCCCGATCGCGCAGAACGAACCGCCCAGCGGCATGGTCCAGGCCACCCTCAACGGCGCCACCGAATGGGTGAAAGTGGAAGACATGGACCGCCTGACCGACTACGACCTGAACCTCAATACGCCGCAGGCCGACGCCGCCGCGTTCGATATCTTCTGAGGAAGGGTTCGGTAGGTGCCGCTCTGGTAGATGCCAACCTTGGTTGGCGCCGATGCCGCTCTGGTAGATGCCAACCTCGGTTGGCACCGATGCCGCCCCGGTAGTTGCCAACCTTGGTTGGCGCCCTGTGCGACCAAGGTCGGCACCTACCAAAGCGTTGGTGGGTGCCAACCTCGGTTGGCGCCGATGCCGCCCTGGTAGATGCCAACCTTGGTTGGCGCCCCGTGCCGACCAAGGTCGGCACCCACCAAAGCGGTTGCATCCGCCATACCCACGCAGATGTCACATCCGTGCGCTAGTCTGTAGCCAGGTCGCAACAGGGAGTCATCGCATGCATCGCGCCCGTCAGCATGCTGCCAGCCAGACCCGCGAGCGGCGCCACCGCCTCGCCCACGAAGCCGCCCGCCTGATGGCCGAAGGCGGCATCCGCGACTACCACCAGGCCAAGTTGAAGGCCGCCAGCCGTCTCGGTATCCACGACGATGCCTCCCTGCCCCGCAACACCGAGATCGAGGACGCCCTGCGCGAGTACCAGCGGCTGTTCTCCGGGCCCCAGCACGGCAACGAACTGCAGCGCCGCCGCGAAGCCGCCATGCGCGCACTGGAGTTCCTGCACGGCTTCGCCCCTCGCCTGGCTGGCCCGGTGCTGGATGGCACCGCCGACGCCAACAGCCCCGTGCAGCTGCACCTGCACAGCGACGACCCGGAAGCCGTGCACCGCTTCCTGGACGAGCACGGCATTCCCGCCGAATCGCGGACGCGCCGTTTGCGCATGGACCGCGAGCGCTGCCTCGACGTGCCGGTGTGGGTGTTCAGTGCCGAAGAGCTGACCTTCGACCTGGCCGTGCTGCCCTACGACGCCCTGCGCCAGGCGCCGCTATCACCGGTGGATGAGAAGCCGATGCGGCGCGCGTCGGTGGCGCAGTTGCGGCAGGTGCTGGCCGAGGCGGAGATCACCGCGTATATCGGCGGGTGACGGTAGCGCCGGTCCATGGCCGGCGAGCGCAGCGGTGCCTGCCTTGGGTGGGTGCGGACCGTTGGTCCGCACTGTGCTTCGGGCATTTCGATTGCTGACCGAAGAGCAGTCGAGCATGGCTCGACTCTACAGGGGCGCTGCACCCGTGTTTGGTAGGTGCGGACCGCTGGTCCGCACTGTGCTTCGGGCATTTCGATGGCTGACCGAAGAGCAGTCGAGCAAGCTCGACTCTACAAAAGCGGTGTTACCTGCTCTGGCAGATGATGCGCATCTTGCTCCCGCTACCAGACAAAACGGGTATCGCGCAGCGGGTCGCTGAGCAGCCGCGGCAACCACGGTGCGGGGGCACGCTGCGGATATTCCCGCATCATCTGTGCGTGCATGGCCTGCAGGTCCCGCAACACCCAGGACTGGTAGTAGATGTCGTTGAACCCATCCGACCAACCACTCTTCACCCGCTCATGCTCGTCTGCCTCCAACGACGGCATCTGGTCCAACGACACCTCCAGGATCGTCGACAGCGCAGCGTTGATCTGCGCATTCTCAACACCCGCCTTGCGCACGTAGTCCAATCGATCGAGGACCCGCCCGCAATCGTAGGGGAAGCACCCGCCTGTGGCCATGATGTAGTCAGCGATGTCCGCCAGCATGTCGGCTTTCAGCCGCCACACCACTTCGCTGTCCATCACCTGCCGTACCCGCATCGTGCGCAGCGTGCTCGCCCGCACCTCCTCCGGCGTAGTGAACGGAGCACCCGGCGTGCTGCCCGCGTGGCGCACCAGCACGATGCGATGGATCGCCTCCCTGGTGACACCCTCGATGCGCAGCGCCGCTGTCTCCGGGTGCACGCGCGGCGTCGGCACGCTCAGCATCCGCCACATGTACCACAGCACCAGCAACAGACCGGCGATGCACAGCCCGCTCATCAGCGTCCACAGATCCAGGTTCCGTGTGTAGTAGCGATAGCGCGCCCGCCAGATGTAGAACGTGCGATAGCTGATGATTCCCTTTACCCATCTGTACATCGCCATCTCCTGGGCGAGGACCCCGGCGCGGCGGGGTGGATTACGCGCGTCACGCCGGGGCTCCATGGCTTACCAGCCGATGCCCACACCCACGCCCATGCTGCGCTCACCGCTGTTGGTGAACGCACCATTGAGGCTGAAGGTGGCTGAGCCCCTCTCGTTGAGCACGCGCTGGTAGCCCACCGCCATCGCCGACTCACCCTCGCTGTAACCCACGCCCGCACCGAGGCGGTTGTAGGTAGCCAGGCCGGCGGTGTTCATCGCCATCGCGCTCTGTGCACTGCTCATCGCGGCCATGCGGTTGAAGCGCTTGTCCATCTTGTCCAGGCGGCGCTCGAAGTTGCTGATCGCCCCATCGGTGTACTCGTTGGCGCGGGCCAGCATCTTCTCCAGCTCGGCGGTGTCGACCTGCGGCTTCGGCGAGTCGTTCTGCTTGGCCTTCGGCTGCGGCGTGGGCTTGTCGCCCTCGCCTACCGAGGCAATCTGCTGGGAATCCTTGCCCTCCGGTGCCACCGAAGTTTCCTCGGTCTGCGGCTTCGGCACCGAGGACGACGCCAGTGCACGCGGTGCCGGGGCATCGTCGATGCGCTGCTCCAGACCGTCCATGCGGCCGTTGAGCTGCTGCTGCATCGAATGCAGCTGACCACCGTTGACTGCATCGCGGCTACCGGCCGCGATCAGGCCGTTGGCCACGTTGGAGATGACCATGCCGTTGGCACCGGCGAGGGTGAGCTGGTTGACACCATCGGCGCGGACCGAGGGGGTGTCCTGGAAGACGGAGCGGAGCTGGGTTTCGACCTTGTCCACGCGCGAGGTGTTGGTGACGACCGCGCCATCCAGCGCCTCCAGTGCGCCATTCAAGGTGGACTGTGTCTGGCCCTGGACGTTGAAGCGCGGGCCAACGATGTTGCCGTTGGCATCCACCTCGCCGCCGAACGCGGAGAGCGCACCGCGCAGCTGGCCGACGGTGGCGGCGTTGTGGTTGGCGGTGCCGTTGGCGATGTTTACGAGGCGGCGTTTCAATCCAGCATTGCCAAATGATGCAACTCCCGCCTCGATTGCTTGAGAGTTGCTTCCAAGTGCCATAGAGCCGTCAGCTCCGGGCTCGACCCTTGTACCGACGCCAAAGGCAATTGCTTCGATCGCACCCCGCTCACCGGCCCTACCGACCTCAGCTCCAGTTCCGATGGCAAAACTGTAATCTGATCCTTCAAAGACCCTCGATCCGCGTCCAATGGCAATTGAGTTGATTCCAATCGCATGAGCGAACGTTCCAATTGCCGTACCACCATTAGCACCTGTTTTAGCGAAGTTTCCAATAGCAAGACCGACTGGACCAGCCTGAGCAGAGCCATAGCCAGGCGCGCTACCCACGCTGACGTACTGGCTGATGCCTTCCAAGGCCAACACACGGCTATTGGTCTCATAGAGCTGACTGCCGCGCACAACGTCCGAGCTATCAGCTGAAAGCTTCGCCTCGGCCACGCCAGTCAAGCGCGCACCACCGAAGTCGATCGGGCCGTTTCCATCCATCTCTCGCATTGCCTGCTGCCCCATCTCCCGCTCCTTGCGCATCGCGTCCAGATCATTCCGATTCTGCGAGATCTTCTGCTCTGCGGCGTACAGCTGATTGCCCGATACGGCATCACGGCTTCCTGGTGCCACCCGGCCGTCGGCAAGATTGGTCAGCACCATGCCGTTAACGCCATTCAGCGCGATCTGGCTCATGCCGTCAGCGCGCGCCGAAGGTGAATCCTGGAAGATCGAACTGAGCTGACCTTCCACCTTGTCCGCGCGACGGCCGGCGGTGACAACCGCGCCGTCGAGTGCCATCAGTGCATCCTCGACGGTGCTCTGTGTTCCGCCCTGCACCGTGTAGGCCGGGGCGATGATGTTTCCGCTAGCGTTCATGCCTGCTCCGCCACCGAGGGTGGCCAATGAATCCCTAAGCTGGGAGACAGTGGTGGCGTTGTGGTCGGCGGTGCCGCGGGCGATGTTTACAAGGCGGCGCTGGATGCCGACACTCCCGAATGACACAACCCCAACTTCATCAGCTTGGGAACCCATTCCAAGTGCCAACGAGCCGTGAGCTCCGCCTTCAACACTTGCGCCAGCACCGATCGCCACACCTCCACGTGCACCGCCAGCGTCTCCGCCGACCTGTGCACCGACTCCCATTGCGAACCCATTCTCGGAATCCACGGAGACAGTTGCCCCTCGGCCAATTGCGGTGGAGTTCCTCCCCATTGCCTCCGCAAAAGTGCCTACCGCAGTTCCTCCCTCCAGTCCCGTCTTTGCTGAATTCCCCACCGCAACGCCTGCCACGCCTGCTTCGGCGCGCTCACTGAAGGGCGCTGAGCCGATACTCACAAACTGCGCGATATCCTCAAGATCTGAGACGCGTGAATTGGTTGAATGCAGCTGCCTACCGGACACAGCCTCAGTACTGCTGGCGCTCAAGATCCCATCTGCCACACCACTGATCTTACGATTGGCATTGGCACTATTGCGCACATCCAACGTCGCACCACTATTCTTCCCGCCCAGGCGCACATCGCCAGACGCAGATGCCTGCGCCACCAGCCCGCCCAGCGCTGCTGTCTCGGCCAGCGCCTTGGCTGCATCCGTCTTCGCCACTGCAGCTTCCGTGCCCGCAGTCTTGGCAATGCCCTCCACCGTCGCCACCTTGTCATTGGTGGCGTTGAGCTGCCTGCCGTTGACGGCCTCATAGCTGCTGGCGCTGACCACTCCATCAGCCACACCAGTCAGCTTCCGGTTCGCGTTCGCGCTGTTGCGCACATCCAAAACGGTGCCGCTGTTCTTCTCACCGATACGGACATTACTGCTGGCACTGGCCTGGCTGAGCAGCCCGTTGAGCGTTCCTACCTGGGTCAGAGCGGTGTTTGCGCTGGTCTTGGCCGCGCTTGCATCACTCAGCGCAATACTGACGTTGCTGTTGGTCGCATTGAGCTGCCTGCCCGTCACCGCATCGGTGCTGGTGGTGGACAACGCTGCATCGGCAACACCGGTGATCTTACGACTCGCATTGGCGCTGTTCCGCACGTCCAGAACGGTGCCGCTGTTGGCTGCGCCCAGGCGGACATTGCCCGACGCAGAGTTCTGGCTCAGAAGCCCGGAGAGGGTATTGGCCTTGGTCAGCGCACTGTCTGCATTGGTCTTCGCGGTATCAGCAACGGATCGTGCGGCCGTGACATTGCTGTTGGTCGCATTCAGCTGCTTGCCTGACACAGCGTCAGTGCTCGTCGTACTCAGCGTGGCGTCTGCCACGCCGGTGATCCTGCGGCTGGCGTTTGCGCTGTTGCGGACATCCAGAGCCGTACCACTGTTGCCTCCACCCAGTCGCACACTGCCTGAAGCAGACGTCTGTGCCACCAGGCCGCCCAGCGCTTCGGTTTCCATCAGCGCCTTGGTGGCGCTCACCGTTGCAGCTTCAGCTTTCGACTGCGCGGTGCTGGCCAAGCTGTGTACCGAGGCAACCCGCTCGTTGGTGTAGTTCAGCTGGTTGCCTGTCACCGCATCGGTACTGCCTTCGGCGACGGTGCCATCGGCAATCCTCTGGATTTTCCGCAGCAACGAATCACTGCCTACAGAAACCGAGTCAGCGGTATAGGTAACCGACCCTGCCCCCAGGGCGACAGCGTTTCTGTGATTGGCCAACGCCCGATCTCCCATCGCCACGGAGCTGGCGCTAAGCGCTCTGGCACCGTAGCCGAGTGCGGCGGCGTACTGTGCATCGGCCTCGCTGGAGGCCCCCAACGCCATCGCGTGGGCAGCCTTGGCCTTGCTCGAATAGCCGAAGGCCATGCTGTACTCGGACTGCGCCTGGGCACCAGTGCCTACCACCACCGCAAAACCACCTGATGCATTGGCGTTGAATCCCACCGCCACGGCACCGTTGCCACTCCAGGCATCTGCACCGAGTGAGACACCTGCGTTCGACCCGGAGAGCTTGTTGCCTGCCGCATCCACGCCGGTACGGGCGCCGTGGCCCACCGCTACGCCGCGTCCGTTGTAGGCCACCGCATTGCTGCCAATGGCCGTACTTGGGCCGTAGCTGCCAGCCTCCGCAATGGAACCTTTTCCCACAGCAAGGTTTGTGGCATCAATCCTGTTGCTGGCGTTCTGCGCCAGGGTGCGTACGGCGGCTACATCGGATTTGACGGTGCCAATCGCACTTTCGGCCGTTTCCAGCTTCTTGTTGGTAGCGTGAAGCTGCTTGCCCGCTACCGCATCCGTGCTGGCATCGTTAACGCGGGCGTCAGCGACATTAACGATGCGACGCTTGATGGACGCACTTCCAACGGAGACCGTCGCCTCCTCGGTCGCAACCGAGCCCCGCCCAAGCGCAGTTGCGTTTGCAGCATATGCCTTCGCCTCATAGCCAATGGCGACGCTGTCATAACTTGCCCAGGTCTGCCCACCGAGCGCGATTGCGCCGGTCCATCCATTCGTGCCAGCGGATGCATTTCCACCAATTGCAATCTTGGAGATGCCAGCTCCCGAGTTGGTCTTCGCTCCACTACCAACGGCAATCGAGTTCAGTGTAAGTGCGCGCGCATCGTGCCCCACCGCGACAGATCCGATTCCATCAGCCAAGGAGTCTGCACCAAAGGCTGAAGCATGGCCGCCCTTCGCAGTTGCCCTGTATCCCATTGCCGAACTCAGTACGCCATCAATGCGCGCCCTTGGGCCAAATGCAGCGCTCTTCTCCCCGGCAACTGTTGTTGTATACCCGAATGCGGCGCTGTAGTCGCCCTGAGCTTTTGCTGCAAAGCCAAAGGCACCGCTGTAGCGACCTGGCGCGTCAGCGGCGTCGCCGTACGTAGTTGACCACGGTCCCGCCCCCATAATCCCAGAGCCCACAGAGAGAAATTCGGTGATTGGCTTTGCCGCACGAAAGATCAGCACATCGTTACCATCGAGCTCGCACTTTGGACCGCTGCTGTGCGCTGAGCAGCTCAAGGTATCGGCGTGCACTGCCGGCACACCAGTAGCCATCGACAGCACCAATGAACCACGTACAAGGCGAGCTACGCGTGCGTTCTTACGACCTCTGGCCGAGGTGATCTCGCTTGCCACCACCCAACACTGCTTGGCTGTATTCCAGATACGACGGTAGATGTGATTCATGCTCATTCCTTAACAAGACAAGGGAAATGAAGCCCCGCGCTTACGCAGGGCGATAGAGGTCAGGCGCTCGGCGCCAGAGTTGTTACGTGATCGCGATAGCTGTCGTTCGACAGTCGGTACTGCAGCTGCAGAGTGCTGCCCGGCTGGAGCTGGAACGGCAAGGTCAGCGCAGCATCGGGGTAGAGACTTCTGGACAGCTCAAGCGGCGTGCACACGCCACCGGTGTTGCACTCGGCAGCACCGGTGATGCCCACACGCAGCGTGCCGGTGTTGCGCAGGGTGTTGCCCTGCAGTTGCAGATCCACGCTGCCTTTGGCGGGCACTACGTTCACCAGCGCGCCCCAGACCAGGCTGACGCCAACGTTGGCCTGCGCCGCCTGCTCGTCGCCTTCCAGAATGGTGCCGTCGGGGCCCTTCACGCCCTCGAAGTAGATGCGGTAGGCCGCCTCCTTCTCGACCGTCTGCAGTGGAATCACCCGGATCAGGCGATTGCCACCACCGCTGAGTGCGAACTTGCCGGGCGTGATGGCAATCGCCGCATCGGCCGCCTCCACTTCCAACTCTTCTTCGTCGGACGCAGCCGGATTGACGATACGCAGCAGCCGCGACTGCACGTACTGCGGCTGGGTGGATTGCGAGTACACGCGGATCTTCGTGCCGTGCTTGGCGTCCACCGCCGCTCGCATCGGATGAATGGACAGGTTGGCCTGTGCCGGCGGGGCCAGCAGTGCGCTCAACGGCAACAGGCAGAACAGCAGCTTCTTCATGATGAGCCTCCGTGGGGATCAGGGTTTGGCGGTCGGCACGCGCAGCTCTACCGTCAGCTCGCCGTCGTAGAGGCCGGGGCGTTTGCTGGCGATGGGCGTGGGCGGTGTTTCCAGCGTCAGTGGTGTGGGTACGCAGTACACGGGTTGGCTGATGCCCGGCAGCAGCACCATGCGTAGCTGTGCGCTGTCGATACCGCGCAGCAGCTGTTCCTCACCGTGCTTCATGGCCAGCAGGTTGCCGCCGTAATTCAGGCCGACCTGGTAGTCGAGGCGCTGGGTGTCGTCGCTGCCGCCGTCCTGGTGCCAGACCGCAAAGTCCTGCCCAGGTGGTGGCCGCGGCCCGCTGTCGCGCACGGTGACGCCGAGGAATTCGCTCTGCGAACCCACGCCGTCGTACAGGCACATGTCCACGTCCTTACGCCCGGCGACGACCTTGCGGATGGGGTCATAGCGCAGGTCCATGTTGACCAGGGGTGCAACGCCATTGAAGCCGGGGAAGTAGATCGAGATCGCGTCGTAGTCGGTGACGGTGAAGTCGAAATTGAAGGTGGCTGTTGCAACCGGTGCGGCGGCTGGGTCGGCTTTGATGTTCAGGCGCATCATGGCCTTCCAGTGGCCTGCGACGAGCCGCGAGATCTCGCGTTGAGGCAGGATCATCTCGACGCCGGTGCCGAGCGGCTGATCTGCCCCACTCCCTATGCCACATGTGTACCAGAATGCTGCATTCAGAACACGCGGTACTGAGTCCCAGTAATCTAAACTGCAGCGATACCCCGACATGACCCGCTGCAGGTTTCCTACTGCACGAATCTCGGTACGCAGGCCAGTCCTTAGTTCAACGAGACGCAACGCTATCTCTGTTGTTCCTGTTCCCCCTGACGAGGTCAGGTCACCTTCCGTCGGACACCGCCCAAACTCAGGATCAGAAGCAGACCCACAAACCACATGGATCTGCCCATACTTCAGCGCCAGGTCGTGACTGAACCCCAACACCGTCCGCGGCGCCCAAAGCTCCACATCACCCGGAACCGCTGAGCGATCCCACGACATCACGATGTCCCGGCTCTGATCCGCCGGGTGCGTCTCCGGCGGCCACTGCGCCCACGCCCTCGGCGCCAGCACCACCAGCGCACACACCAGCATCAACACCAACAACACTCGCCGGTTCATGGCGTTCCTCCTGCAGCAGCGGTCTGGGGCGTGGCGGCAATCAACGCGCGTTCCTGCAGCAGGCGGGTCACGCGGGCCTGCTGGCGGATCTCTGCCGGCAGCTGGGCCACGGCCAGCGGCTCGCAGCGCACGGCGCCGACCAGCAGCACCACCTGGCGGCGCTCGCGCACCTGCAGCGGGCAGTGCAGCAGGCGGTCGTCCTGCAGCAGGTACAGCGTTGTCTCGCGACGCGGGAAATCGGCAACGAAGCCGCCGTTGGCACTGGTGCCTGGCACCGGCGCGTTGAGGATGCGGGCGCCACCCAGCGGCGCTCCGGCAAGATCCTTGGCGTTGCCGATGAAGGTGTAGGTCACCTCGATCGGCACCGGCATGCGCATCAGCCGCCCCGGGCTGAGGAACATCGGCCGTGCACCACCCACGCCGGTCACGCGGATGGCGGCAATGCTGTCCAGCGTGCTGGCGTCCTGTACTTCGGCGCGGTGCGACTGGTACGACGACAACGGCAGCAACCGGCGCTCACCAATCTGCAGGCGTTGCCTGCGCAGGCCGCCCACCTGCAGTTCGGCCGCCACGCCACGCAGGTCGATGTCGTCGGTGTCGGCCACCTGCACGGCCAGGCCAGCGTCGGCGCCGTTGCTGCCGCTCCAGTAGAAGCCGCGCTTGCCCAGTGCAAAGCCAGAGCTGTGCATGCCGCTGTAGGCGGTCTCGCTGCGGCCGCGCTGCTGGTAGTGCGCCAGCGTGGCGCCACTCTGGCCGAGGCTGTTCTGCAGCTGGCCGCTGAGCGTGGCGCTGTAACGGTCGCTGTTGTTGGCACGCAGTTCGGCTGACAGCTCGCGGTACTGCGCATCGACTTCCTGGCGCAGGCTGTGGCCGACGCTGTAGTTGATGTCCGGGCGCTGGTGCTGCGGCTGGCGCACGTCTACGCTGTAGCGGCGCTGGCCACTGCCGGCGGTGCCGCGCAGCAGGCGGGTCAGGCTCAGGTTGAAGTAGATGCCGCGGTCGCGTTGATCACTGCCGCGCAGGCTGTCGCTGGCACGCTGCTGCCACACACCCACACGGGTGGAGACGCTGAAATCCTGCCAGCGATGGCTGCGGCTGAAGCTGGCCTGCCAGGTGCGGCTGAGCTGCGGCTCGCGGCGCGGTTGCCACGGCGCCGGCGGCGGCAGCAGCGGGTCCAGCCCGGCCAGCGGATCGTCTTCCGCACCCGGCAGGATGCGTCCCGCGCGCCAGGTCTGGCGCCGCGTATAGCCCACATAGGCGCTGCCACCGGCCAGCGGCAGCGCCATCGAGGCGCTGAGCGAGTTGGTGCAGCCCAGCTGGTCGCGGGCGTCGGCCTCGAACTGGCAGGCCTTGCCGCGCATGCGCTGCTGGTAGATGTTCCAGGATGCGGTGCGGCGGTACGACAGCTGGTGCTGCTGGCCGGTGCTGCCATCGTTGCCGCGCATGCCGCCAAAGCTGGCGCGCAGTTCCTGGGTGGCGTACAGGCGGCGCAGGTCCACGCGCAGCTCGCCGTAGCGGAAGCCGCCCAGGTCGGCGGCGCCGGCCACCATCGCCACGTCGCGGCCCAGCGGCACGCGCATGCCGGCCACGGCCACGCGTTCGCCATCGAAGCGGTCACTGCGACGCTCGTTGCGCTTGCCGCCCTGCACGAACCACTGCCACTGGCTGTTGGTCCAGTCGCCGCCCTTGTCGAACGGCGCATCTTCGCTGCGCACCAGTACGCCGTCTTCGTAGATGCGCAGGGTGACGTTGTAGTTGCCGAACGGGAAGTTGCGGGTGTCGATCTGGTTGATGCCGGCCTGCAGGTAGGAGGTCTGCAGCAGGCGCGTGCCGTCGTAGGCATCCACGCGTGCGTCGCGCGCCAGCAGCACGGTCAGCGGCGTGGCCTGCACAGCGGCATCGGCATCCACATAGGCATGGGTGGTGCCCACGCGCAGGCCCTGCAGGCGGTCCAGCGGCAGCATGCTGAAACTGAAGGTGCCGCCCTGCGGGCTGGACAGGTTGCGGCGGTCCATGCGCCCGGCCTGCAGGTAGTGCGCCTGCCCCAGGTCATGGCGGTAGTAGACGTTGTCGAACTGGAATTCGCTGTCACTGCCGCGGCTGCGGTAGCGCTGCTGGTTGAAGTTCCATTCGGCGGAAACATGCCCGCGGTCGAACAGGCCCAGCACGCCGGTGCCACGTGCGGACAGCGTCTGGTAGTCGCGGCTGCCGCTGACATTGATCACCTGCTGGTGCAGGAACGCGTTTTCGGCGTTGGCGCTGACGGTGTGGAAGCGTTCGGCAGCCGGCTTGCCGGGAATCCACTGGCGGGCAACGAACAGGCGCACCGCGCCCTCGCCTTCGTCGTACAGCGCGCGCACGGTGGCGGGGTCTTCCGGCGGATCGAGATAGCCGCAACCCGCCGTGGCGCCACCGAAGCGGCAGGCCAGATGGCTGTTGCGCGCCATCGGCTGCGACAACGCGGGCAGCAGCGCGGCCTGCGCCTCGGCGGGGAGGTCGAGCGCCTGCAGCACGCTTGCTGGCTCTTCCAGTTGTACGTGCTCCAGGGTCACGCGCACCGGCGACAGCCCGGCCGAGCGGCCGAACAGCTGGATGTCGAGTTGTTCGGTCTGGCCTTCGACCAGATCTTCGAAGCCGGGCGGGACGCCGCGCGCCGCCGCCAGCGGCGTTGCCAGCGCCAGGGCGAGCGCGACCGCCAGCCGGGTGATGGCGGGGGCGTGTGGGGTCATTGGGGGTACCGCTGGAAAGGCAGCCGGCCCGGCGTACGGGCCGGCGCGGGGATTACGGCGTGGTGGCCTTCTGGTTCAGGACGACGTTGACGACACCCTCGTATCGGCCCTTGTTGACGATCGGGGCCGGGGTGGTCTGGGCGATGGTCAGCGGCATCGAGATCGAGGCGCCCGGGGTTGAGCCGGCACCGGTGAAGAGATCAGACGCCTTGTACTCGATGGCAGTGGCACCCAATGCACGATTGTTCAGGCTGATCGTCATCGGCACGGTGATCGTGCCGGTTTCGTTTGCCAGAACGAAGGCGCCGTCGATACGCGCTTCGATATCTGCAGCGTCATCGTTGGAGTGGATACGCACACGCTGGGTGTTCGGAATCAGGCCGCGCAGCGGGTCATGGGTCAGGGTGACCAGGTCCGGCAGCGCGCTGCCATCGTCGCGCAGCAGGGCCAGGGTCGGGTCGACGTCGGCGTAGACGGAGATCTTGGTTTCCACGGCGTGCGCGGACAGCGAAGCCGTGGCCAGCGCTGCAGCGAGCGCGGCCTTCTTGAGAATGGCGTGCATGGGTTGTCTCTCTCGGACAAGGGGGGAATGAGAAAGCCCCCCTCCCCTAAGGAGAAAGGGAGGGAGGCGCCGCCCGCAGAGGTGGTTGCGGGCGACGGAGAGAATGTTAGAAACCCATTGTCCTGCAGGCCATTCAAGCATTCCTAAAACGTTGAACGTTAAGAAGAATCTTTGAATTAGTTCAACGTTCCAGGCTTATGCAATTTCCCTCATTCGGTAAATGCAAAAAATCTCATTGCTTCGCCTTTGTAGAGTCGAGCCATGCTCGACTGCTGTTCGCGCTGTTCGCGCTGTGCGTGCTGTTCGCGCTGTGCGTGCTGTGCGTGCTGTGCGTGCTGTGCGTGCGAGTCGAGCATGGCTCGACTCTACATATTGCAACCCGCGCGAGCCTCAGCCTGCGGGCACCACGGTCACGCGATCAACATCGATGTCGGTCGGTTTGAACCGATGCGTGTCGACCTTGCCGTGCAGTTCCACCACGGTATCCGCACCAATGGCCTGCTGCGGCAGGTCTTCGTCATCGATCTCCACTTCGATCTGGCCACTGGCATCGCGGAACTGGTAACGCTCGTGGCCAAGCTTGGCGACCAGGGTGCCACGCAGCACCACCGGGTGGTCGTCGCGCTGGGCGCGCGCATCGGCCACGGAGCTGGCAGCGGTGCCCGCACCCGGGCCGGTGTACTGCGCGGATGCGTGCGGGCTCAACAGGGCCAGCGGCGTGGCGATGAGGGCAATGGCAAGCAGTCGATTCATGGCGTTCTCCATGGCTGAGTAAGTGCCCTCAGGTTCTATCGCCCCGGATGTGATGCCTATGCAATAGATCCGAAAAGATGTGAAAGCGACATTCAGTGTCAGAAATCATTCATGCCGGATGAGCCCCTGCTCTCAGGAGCGATTCCATGGCCGTGACCAAGGCCAAGGGTGTCTCATTCATCGGGTAGTGTCCTGCATCCTCCAGAACCTCCAGCGTGGCCTGCCGGTAGCGGCGCAGATAGGTGCGCTCCATCAGTGATCGGTTGAAGGTCGGATCATTCCCACCCACCACCACCTTCAACCGATGGTCACCGACGATCTCATTGCTGAAATCCGTATCTGCCCACGCAGGAAGGTATGCAGCAAACGCGTCCGGCGTGGAATGCTCGATTGAGTAACGGGCCTTCCAATCCAGCCAGGCTGCAGGCAGTCTGCCGCCAGTACTGCGATCAATGATGGCCCTTCGGCTGGCCACGCTGCCGGCAGCGCTTTCCAGAAGTCCTCGCGTGGATGCGTCATAGGCAATGCCGCCACAGGGAACGGGTGCGATGGCCAGCATGGAGCGCACCCGCTGGGGCGCGAGCACGGCGATGCGCTCGATCGCCATGCCTCCCATGGAATGCCCCGCTACGCTGAACGTTTCCAGCTGAAGTGCATCGGCGAGCGAGAGCGCGTCACGGGCGATTTCGTCGATGCTGTACTGCCCCGCCACATCGCGCATGCCGCCGTAGCCACGGCAGTCCATGAAGATGTAGCTGAAGTGGTCGCGTGACAGCCATGGCTCGATCGGTTCGAACGCGTGTGCGTCGCCAAACCAGCCATGCAGGACCAGGACGGAGTGAGGCCCCTGCCCCACGCGATGAAAAGTGTTGGCCATGAAGCATTGCCGCAGTGAGGAGGAGGGTTGATGCTAGGCAGCGCAGGCCCGGCCCACCGTCGATGACGGGTCAACCGCTATAGAATCCGGGCCATGCGCAATTCGCTGCTCGATCCCTACGAAGACCTGCCGCGCGATGTCGTGGTCACCTCGAACGACTATGCAGCGTCGTCCACCTTTCCGCGCCATGCCCATCGACGCGGGCAGTTCGCGTTCGCCGCGCGCGGCACCATCAGCGTGACGACACCGCAGGGGCGCTGGCTGGTGCCGCCACAGCGCGCCTGCTGGGTACCCGCCGGGCTGGTGCACGAGATGACGATGCGCGGGCCGGTGACGATGCTCAACGCCTTCCTTTCCATCGAGGCGGCTGCTGCAGTGGCGATGCCGGCGCAGTGCCACGTGTATGCCGTTTCGCCGTTGCTGCGGCAGCTGCTGGAAGGCGCAGTGGACCTGCCCGCGCGGTACGACGAGGACGGGCGTGCGGGCAAGCTGATGCAGTTGCTGGTCGCGGAGATCGCGTCGATGCCGATGCTTTCCCTGCATGCGCCGTTGCCTGCCGATACACGCCTCGCACGCGTCTGCCGGGCGCTGTTCGATGCGCCCTCGCTCGCCATCGGGCTTGATGAGGTGGCTGCGGATGCAGGCATGAGCCGGCGCACCTTCACGCGGACGTTCCGCGCAGGTACCGGGGTGAGTTTCGCCGAGTGGCGGCAGCAGGTATGCCTGCTGGCAGCCATCGAACGGCTGGGCCAGGGGCAGGCGGTGACACGCGTGGCATTGGACCTGGGGTATGCGAGCCCCAGCGCGTTTTCTGCCGCGTTCCGGCGTGAGCTGGGGTGTTCGCCGAGCCGGTATTCCGAGGTGTAGTGCCGGATAGGTGTCTGGTTGCCGTGCGGACCAACGGTCCGCACCTACCACATGCTGGGAATCGTGCGTGCCAACCAAGGTTGGCAGCTACCAGAGCCGAAGCAAAAAAAACGCCCCGCGGATGCGGGGCGTTCTCGGCACAATCTACGCGGGCGATCAGCCCTGGTAGTCGCGCACGTCGCTGCCGGTGTAGACCTGGCGCGGACGGCCGATCTTCATTTCCGGATCAACCTGCTGTTCCAGCCAATGCGAGACCCAGCCGGAAGTACGGCCCAGGGCGAACATGACGGTGAACATTTCGGTCGGGATCTGCAGCGCCTTGTAGATGATGCCGCTGTAGAAATCGACGTTCGGGTACAGCTTGCGGGCGACGAAGTACTCGTCCTGCAGCGCGGCCTGTTCCAGCTTCACGGCCACGTCCAGCAGCGGATCCTGCACGCCCAGCTGCTTGAGCACCTTGCTGGTCATCTCGCCGATGACCTTGGCGCGCGGGTCGAAGTTCTTGTAGACGCGGTGGCCGAAGCCCATCAGGCGGAAGCCGGAGGTCTTGTCCTTGGCCTTGACCACGGCGGACTCGACGTTGTCAGCGCTGCCGATCTCTTCCAGCATCTTCAGCACGGCTTCGTTGGCACCGCCGTGGGCCGGACCCCACAGCGCGGTGACGCCAGCGGCAACCGACGCGTACGGGTTGGCACCGGTCGAGCCGACCAGGCGCACGGTCGAGGTCGAGGCGTTCTGCTCGTGGTCGGCGTGCAGGATGAACAGCAGGTCCAGCGCCTTGACCACGTCCGGGTTCAGATCGTACTGGCCATCAGCCGACTCGAAGGTCTGCTTCAGGAAGCGGCTGACGTAGTCCAGCGAGGTGTCCGGCTTGTTGGCCGGCAGGCCCTTGCCGTGACGGTAGATCAGCGCCGACAGGGTCGGCACCTTGGCGATCAGGCGCACAGCGGCCTGGCGGCGCTGTTCGGCATCGGACAGGTCCAGCGAGGCGTGGTAGATGCCCGACAGCTGCGCGATGGCGGCGGTCAGGATGGCCATCGGATGTGCATCCTTGGCGAAGCTGCCGATCAGGGTGTTGATCGACTCATCGACGTTGGCTTCGGCCGCCAGCTCGTCGGTGAAGGCCTTCAGCTGCTCGGCGCTCGGGCGCTCGCCGTTGATCAGCAGGTAGGCCACTTCGACGTAGCTCGACTTTTCCGACAGCTGTTCGATCGGGTAGCCGCGGTACAGCAGCACGCCCTTGTCGCCGTCGATGTAGGTGATGGCGGACTTGCAGCTGGCCGTCGCGGTGAAGCCGGAATCGTAGGTGAAATACCCCGTTTCCTTGGTCAGCTTCGCGATGTCGACGCAGTCGTTGCCAAGGGTGGGTTTGATGACGGGCAGAACGACCGACTTATCGCCGGCGTTGAGCGTGACCTGATCAAGATCGGACACTGTGTGCGCTCCTTCATGGGAAGGCGCCTGCCCAAGCGCATTGGTCAGGCACGTGAATGACGTCCTCGGCCTGTGCCGGGGATCAGGTCATTATCGCACAGCAGCATTTGCCCGGCGCTAGACAGAAGTCGTATACGACAGGCGGCCAGACGCCGGCCGTTGAGCGGCCCGGATCGGCAAAAGTGTTGTCACACGAACGCAGTGTTCCGTCCATCCAAACGCCTGTTGGGTTGGCGTTGGGGAAAAACAAACGGCCGCGCAGAGCGCGGCCGTCGGTTCGAAGCTGGATCGACAGATCAGCGCGCGTAGCGCTTCTGGAACTTGTCGATACGGCCCGAGGTGTCGATGACCTTGTGCTTGCCCGTGTAGAACGGGTGCGAAGCAGAGGAAATTTCAACCTTGACCAGCGGGTATTCGTTGCCGTCTTCCCACTGGATGGTTTCCTTCGTGCCCATGGTCGAGCGGGTCAGGAACTTGAAATCGGAGGTGACGTCATGGAAGACGACGTCGCGGTAGTTCGGATGGATATCGGCCTTCATGGGCTCACACCGTAAATGGGCTGGTGGTCAAGAGCGGCATTATAAGCACCGGTTGCCGCTCGGGGCAACCGGTGCGGGTCAACAGACTTCAGTCCGCGCCCAGGGCCTGGCGCACCAGGGCCTCGAAACGCTGCTGGTCGTAGGCCATCAGCAGATCGCAGTTGTCCGGCTGGCCGGTCTGGCGGTTCCAGTCGACGATGGTGGCGCCGCGGCTGAACGTACCGTTCAGCTCTACGTTCAGCGGCCGCGATTCGACCTGCAGCTGCCCTTCCGGGTTCAGCGCCCAGGCCATGGCGACCGCATCGGCGGTATACCAGCGGCCGCCCTTGCTGTCTTCGGACAGGCCACGGGTCTTGCGCGAGATCAGCTCGTAGAAACGAGCGCGATCGGAATCAGCCTGCAGCCACTTTTCAGCATCCTGCAGCGGCAGACCATGGGCAACGGTGGCCTCCCAGTCCGACACCAGCAGGTGCTTGAACGAGGTGAACACCACGTGCGCCGCTTCCGGATCGAAGGCGATGTTGAATTCGGCGGCCGGGGTGATGTTGCCGTGGCAGGTGACCGCGCCGCCCATCACCACGATGCGCTTGATGCGCTCGGGCAGGGTCGGGTCCAGCTTCAGTGCCAGGGCCAGGTTGGTCAGCGGGCCAAGCATCACCAGCATCAGTTCACCGGCGTGCTCGTGCGACAGGCGCAGGATGGCCAGTGCGGCGTGTTCGGCTTCAGCCTGGCGGCTCGGCGGCGGCAGGTCCACGTCGCCGTAGCCGTCACGGCCATGCACGTGGGCGGCGTCAACGGAGGGATGCAGCAGCGGATCCGGGCTACCGGCAAACACCGGTACGTCGGCGCGGCCGACGATGTCGCAGAGCTTGAGGGCGTTGCGGACGGTGTACTGCAGGCCGACATTGCCGGCGGCGATGGTCAGGGCGACCACGTCATGCCGTTCATCGGCAAAGGCCATCAGCAGGGCCAGGGCGTCGTCCACACCGGGGTCGGTGTCGATCAACAGGGGGATCTTGTGGGTCATCGTTGCCGTCTTCAGATCGGCAACGAAGTGTGGACCGGGATGATGACCGTTGCAATACCGGTCTGCCCCGGCGGCAAAGATGTAGTGGAGAGGGTTGGATCCGTTGCCCCCACCAACGCCCCCGCCCAACGCACTCACGAACATGAACAGATTCTAGTTCGGGTCGCTTGGAGCGCCCAACATCATTTGCTATAAAAAGTGTTGAACATTTTATAGAAAACAACCATGAAGCTGCCCGCGCCAGCTCCCGATCTGGCAACCCTCACCCGGAAGTACATGGAGACCCTCGGTACCATCCTGGACGCCCGGATCGGGCCCGAGGTGAACGGCGCCTATGAGCACTGGGACAAAGTCCGCCACAGAGCGCCACCGGCGGGCCTGAACGCGGAGCAGTGGTGGCTGGGCATCACGTGGACGCGCGCAGCATTGCTGAAGCCGCTACCGCTGTTGCTGGACAAGACGCAGCAACCCTTCAAGCTGGCACTTACCGATTCAATGCAGCGGCACCTGCACTACATTGATCGGGAGGCCGCAGGCTCGGTGAAGGGTGTGGATGCTGCCAGCGGCCAAGGACGGTTCCTGATCCGCTCGCTGATCGAGGAAGCGATGACCTCATCGCAGCTGGAGGGCGCCTCGACCACGCGGGCGGTGGCAAAGGAAATGCTGAGCACAGGCCGTGCGCCGCGCGACCAGTCCGAGCGCATGATCTACAACAACTACGTGGCAATGAACGTGATCCGCGAGCGCGGCATACGCCCGATCACTCCCGGCGAGATTCTGGAGCTGCACAGCATCCTCACCGACGGCACGCTGGAGCTTCCAACCGACAGCGGGCGCTTCAGAACCGCCGAAGACAACGTTGCGATCTTCGATCGCGGCTCACCACCTACGCTGCTGCACATCCCTCCTCCGGCCGAGGAAGTGCCCGCACGGATCGAGCGGCTGTGCACGTTCATCAATGAGGAAAGCACACCGTTCATCCATCCTGTCGCCAAGGCCATCGCACTGCATTTCCAGATTGGCTATGACCATCCTTTCGTGGATGGCAATGGCCGTACGGCACGCGCACTGTTCTACTGGGCGATGATGAATGCCGGATATTGGATGACCGAGTACTTCTCCATTTCCAGCGTGTTGAAGAAGTCCCCAGGCAAGTACATGCGGGCCTACCTCTACACCGAAAGCGACAACCGGGATCTTGGCTACTTCGTGGCGCAACAACTGGAGGCGATTGAGCAATCGATCCAGGGTTTGCATGCCTACATCGCCAGGAAGCATGCGGAGGATCAGGCAGCGCGACGCGTGCTGCGAACCGCCCGGCTTGGCGGTGTGCCTCTCAATCATCGTCAGCGCGCGTTGCTGGCCAACGCGCTGAAGGATCCTGACCGGACCTACACCGTCGCCAGCCACCAGGCGGCACACACCATTACCTATCCGACCGCGTTGAAGGATCTGAACGGATTGGTGGCTTCCGGGCTTGTCAGCAAAGAGCGCGTCGGGAAGGCGTCCGAGTATCTCGTGCTACCCGGTCTGTCGGAACGTTTGGCGCTGTAGATCTACGCCATGCGGGGATGACGGGAAGGTGATCGAAAGCGCTGTCTGTAGAGTCGCGCCATGCTCGACTCACGCGCGCGGCGCGCAGTAGATCCACGCCATGCGTGGATGTGTGGACCAAGGTCCACACCCACCAATGCGGCATTACGCCGAGGCGTAACGCACGGCGGTGCCGATCCAGCGCTGCACCACGCGATCGGCCAGCGCGGGTTGCTGGGCCAGCAGGCGTTCGGCCAGGTCATGCACGCCGGGCAGCAGGCCGGCATCACGCGCGAGATCGGCGATGCGGAAGCCAGCCAGGCCGGTCTGGCGGGTACCGAGCAGTTCGCCCGGGCCACGCAGCTCCAGATCCTTCTCGGCGATGACGAAGCCATCGTTGGTTTCGCGCATGGTCTGCAAACGCTCGCGCGCCATCTGCGAAAGCGGCGCCTGGTACAGCAGCACGCAGCGCGACACCGCCGAACCACGGCCCACGCGGCCACGCAGCTGGTGCAGCTGGGCCAGGCCGAGGCGTTCGGCGTTCTCGATCACCATCAGCGAGGCATTCGGCACGTCCACGCCCACTTCAATCACGGTGGTCGCCACCAGCAGATCGATCTCACCCGCCTTGAACGCCACCATCGTCGCCAGCTTCTCGGCGGCCTTCAGGCGGCCATGCACCAGCCCCACGCGCACGCCCGGCAGCAGCGCCTGCAGCGATTCGTAGGTGGCCTGCGCCGGGGTGGCGTCGAGCTCTTCGCTTTCCTCGATGAGCGTGCACACCCAGTACACCTGCCGCCCTTCCTGGCAGGCCAGCGCGATGCGCTCGATCAGCTCGGGACGACGATCGTTGTTGAGTGCGACGGTCTGCACCGGCGTGCGGCCCGGCGGCAGTTCGTCAATGGCCGACACATCCAGATCCGCGTATTCGGACATCGCCAGCGTGCGTGGAATCGGCGTGGCGGTCATCACGAGCTGGTGCGGCACGCTGTTGCCACCCGCGCCCTTGTCGCGCAGGGCCAGCCGCTGGTGCACGCCGAAGCGGTGCTGTTCGTCGACGATCGCCAGGGCCAGGTCCTGGAACACCACCGCCTCCTGCATCAGCGCGTGGGTACCGACCACCACCTGCGCTTCGCCGTTGGCGACCTGCTCCATCACCTTGGCGCGCGCCTTGCCGGTGACCTTGCCGGCCAGCCACGCGATGCGCACGCCCAGCGGTTCCAGCCAGCCGCGCAGGTTGTTGAGATGCTGCTCGGCCAGCAGCTCGGTGGGCGCTGCCAATGCGACCTGCTTACCCTGCTCGACTGCCAGCATCGCGGCCAGTGCGGCGACCACGGTCTTGCCGGAGCCGACGTCGCCCTGCACAAGCCGCAGCATCGGGCTGGGCCGTGCGAGGTCTTCGCGGATCTGCTTGAACACACGCGCCTGTGCACCCGTCAGCGCGAACGGCAGCTGTTTCAGCAGCGCCTTGGCCAGCTTGCCGGGGCCGGCCAGCGGCGGCGCATGGTGCGCCTGCAAGGCGATGCGCTGACGACGCAGGCTGAGGTGATGGGCCAGCAGTTCTTCCATCGCCAGGCGACGCTGCGCCGGATGGGTGCCTGCGGCCAGCGCGGCCAGATCGGCATCCGGCGGCGGCCGGTGCACAGTGAGCAGCGCGCTGCGCAGTGACGGCAGGCCGAGGCCATCCAGCCAGCCGCTGGGCAGCAGTTCCAGCGTGCTTTCCTCGGGCAGGCGGTCCAGCGCCTGGCCGATCAGCTTGCGCATCGTCATCGGGCCAACGCCTTCCACGGTGGGATACACCGGGTCGAGGCGGTCGCCGAGTTCGGGATCGTCATTGCGGCCCAGCACCTGGTAGCTGGGGTGGACGATTTCCAGGCCGAGGTGGCCGGGTTTGGGGGTGCCGAAGCAGCGCAGCCGGTTGCCGACCGCGAACTGGCCGACCTGCTGCTGGCGGAAGTGGAAGAAGCGCAGCACCAGGGTGCCCTGCCCTTCGTCTTCCACCGCCACTTTCAGCATCGGCCGGTAGCGCATGCCGCGCTCGACCGCGACCACCCGCCCTTCCACCTGCGCCGGTACGCCGTTGCGCAGGTCTTCGATGCGGGTCAGCCGGGTCCGGTCTTCATAGCGCAGCGGCAGATGAAGCCAGAGATCCTGCAGGGTGGCCAGGCCACGCGCCTGCAGTTTGGCGGCCACGGCCGGACCGACGCCAGCGAGCATCGCCAGGGATGCTTCGCCGGACGGTGACAGGACCGGGGTGACCGCCGCCTTGCGTGCCACGTGGCGGTCAGTCGATGACCATCACCGCGTCGACCTCGAAGTTGGCGCCCTTCGGCAGGCCGGAGACTTCGATGGTGGAACGGGCCGGGTACGGGGCCTGGAAGTAGTCCTGCATGACCGCATTGACCTTGGCGAACTCGCCCAGGTCGGTCAGGTACAGGCCCAGGCGCACGACCTTGTCCAGCGAGCCGCCAGCGGCTTCGGCCACGGCCTTGAGGTTGTCGAAGGCGCGGCGGGCCTGTGCTTCGACGTCACCGGCGCCGACGATGTCACCGGTAGCCGGATCGAGCGGGATCTGGCCGGAGAAATACACGGTGTTGCCGGCGCGCACGGCCTGCGAGTACGGGCCGATGGCGGCGGGAGCCTTTTCGGTGTTGATGATCTGGCGGGACATGGGTCGCTCCGGTGCTTGGGGGAAAACAGAGCGGTGATTGTACCGGGTGGGGGCGCATCCACGCATGGCGTGGATCCACCGCGCCGCTTCGGTAGTGCCGGCCGCTGGCCGGCAAACCCATGAATGTCGGAAGCACCGCGAAGTTGCCGGCCAGCGGCCGGCACTACCGGGTTCGCATTACTGGCGGCG